>NZ_JBVJUY010000003.1:210913-318784 GCF_055604165.1 Streptomyces sp. NPDC037242 | reverse complement strand
CCTTCCCCCACCCCTCTTCTCCGAGGCGGGGAGGGGGGGGGGAGCCCCTGGTGTGGGAGTGTGCGGAGCACGGGGGGGGGCAGGCGGGGCGTTCCCCCCCCCCCCCCCCCCCCCCCCCCCCCCCCCCACGCTGGCCTTGGTGTTGGGCATTCGGGTCAGCAGCCGCCGGAGGAGGCGGGTGCGCCGATGGTGAGGGTGGCCGGGGCCGCGCAGCAGCCTCCACTGTTCTGTTCGGCGGTCTCCGGCTGGTCGAAGAGGCCCGCGCCGCCGCACACGCCGGTCTCCGGCAGGGTCAGCTCGACGCGCTCGGCGGCTTCCTGGTCGCCGGCGAGGTGGGCGGCGATGGAGCGGACCTGCTCGTAGCCGGTCATGGCGAGGAAGGTCGGGGCGCGGCCGTAGGACTTCATGCCGACGAGGTAGACGTCCTTCTCCGGGTGGGACAGCTCGCCCACGCCGTGCGGGTAGACGGTGCCGCAGGAGTGCTGGTTCGGGTCGATCAGCGGGGCCAGCTCGACGGGGGCCTGAAGGCGCTCGTCGAGGCCGAGGCGCAGCTCGTTCAGGAACGTGAGGTCGGGGCGGAAGCCGGTCAGCACAATGACCTCGTCGACCGCATCGAGGCGGCGGCCGTCCTCGCCGACGAGGGCCAGGCGGCCGTCGCCGTCCCGCTCGATGGCCTCGGTGCGGAAGCCGGTGACCGCGTCTGCGTACCCGGCGTCCACGGCGGCCTTCGCCGCCAAGCCGAGGGCACCGCGCGCCGGGAGCTGGTCGGCTGCGCCGCCGCCGAAGGTGGAGCCGGAGATGCCGCGGCGCAGGACCCACAGCGCCTTGGTGCCGGAGCCTTCGTCGCTCTTGGCGAGGTCGGCGAGGTAGGCCAGGGCGGTGAAGGCGGAGGCGCCGGAGCCGATCACAGCGGTGCGCTTGCCCGCGTACCGGGCCCGGACGGCCGGGTCCTTCAGGTCGGGCACGCGGTAGGTGATCCGGTCGGCGGCGGCCTTTTCACCCAGGGCGGGCAGTCCGCTGGCGCCTGCCGGGCTCGGGGTGAACCAGGTGCCGGAGGCGTCGATCACGGCGCGGGCGAAGAGGCGCTCCTCACGGCCGTCGGCGTGTTCGACGTGGAGCACGAACGGCTGAGTATCGCGGTCGGCATCGACGATGCGGTCGCGGCCGGTGCGGGAGACTCCGGTGACGCGGGCGCCGAAGCGGACGCGGTCGCCGAGGGCGTCCGCGAGGGGCTGGAGGTAGCGCTCGGCCCACTCCCCACCGGTCGGATAGGAGGCGGCATCGGGCTTGACCCAGCCGGTCGGGGCGAGGAGCTTCTCGGCGGCCGGGTCGACGACCTCGCCCCAGGTGGAGAACAGCCGTACGTGGGCCCAGTCGCGGGTCGCGGCGCCGGCGTGCGGGCCGGTCTCGAGGACGAGGAAGTCCAGGCCGCGGTCTTCGAGGTGGGCGGCGGCGGCCAGGCCGGCGGGTCCGGCCCCGATCACGACGATGGGCAGGTCGGTGGTGGCAGGCGCGTTCACGGTCGGCTCCTCGTTGCTTGTTTCGATGTCTGTCGATGGCTTGCTTGATCAGCATGGCACCTGTTTCGATGTGCGTCAACATAGACGCTCATCGAATCTATGGAGGGAGGCTGTCGTGAAGTGCCGGCGGCGTCGCCCACCTCGACCGGTGTGCCGCGCGCCTGGACGCCGACGCTCGGACCCGGCCGGCGGGGAGCTCCGGCCGTCCGTACCACCCCGCATCGCCCGGGCGGGAGGCGTTCACCGGGCAGGTGCTGCACGTCGCCGACCACCGCGCCCCCGCCGACTTCGCCGGGCAGCGAGTTGTCGCGGTCAGCGCGGGCAACTCCGCGGTCCAGGTCGCCGCCGAGCCCTCCCGGGTGAGCCGTGCGACGCCGGCGACGCGGGCGCCGGTGAAGTTCGCCCGTCAGCGACTCCTGGGCCGCGACCTGCATTTCTGGCCCACTCGTACCGGTCTCGACGCCGCTCCGTTCGGCACGCTGCTGCGCACCCCGCCCGCCCAGCCGGTGCTTGACGACGGCCACTACCGGGCCGCCCTCACTGCCGGGCTGGTGTTCGTGGGTCCGGAGTGGCAGCGCAGCCCGTCCTCGAACTCCCTGCGCGGTTGTGGGCGGGACGCCGAAGACGCGGCCGCCGCCCGGCCGCCCACCTCGCCCGACAGCGAGACCCTTCCCGCACTAGTTCGACGTATGTCAACATAGACGCATGTCGAATGTGAAGGTGTTGCCGCTCGTGGAGCCCGAAGCCGTCGCCGCGTGCTGCCCGCCGTTGAACGAGCGCCCCATGTCGGCGGACGAGGCCGAGGTCGCGGCGAAGATGTTCAAGGCTCTCGGCGATCCCGTGCGCCTGCGCCTGTTCTCCGCCGTCGCCTCCCACGAGGGCGGCGAGGCGTGCGTGTGCGACATCTCGGACGTAGGCGTCTCCCAGCCGACGGTCTCCCACCACCTGAAGAAGCTCAAGGAAGCGGGACTGCTGTCCTCCGAGCGGCGTGGCACCTGGGTGTACTACCGGGTCGAGCCGTCCGTGCTCGCCGCCATGGGCGCGCTGCTGGCCGGCGCCGCGAAGGCGGCGTGACCATGGTGCGCATCGTCCCCATGCTGCCCGAGCACGCCGAACGGGTCCTGGCGATCTACCAGGCCGGGATCGACGAGGGCAACGCCACCTTCGAGACCGCGGCCCCCGGCTGGACGGCGTTCGACGCGCCGAAGCTGGCCGAGCACCGCTTCGTCGCCCTGGACGAGGACAAGGCAGTGGTGGGCTGGGTCGCGGCAAGCACGGTCTCAGACCGGTGCGCCTACGCCGGGGTGGTGGAGCACTCCGTGTACGTCCACCCGGACGCCCGCGGCCGAGGCGTCGCCCGCGCTCTACTGGAAGCGCTGATCGCCTCCACGGAAGCAGCGGGCATCTGGACGATCCAGTCCGGGATCTTCCCCGAGAACACCGCCAGCCTCACCCTCCACGAACGGGCTGGCTTTCGGATCATCGGAACCCGCGAGCGTGTCGGCCGCCATCGCGGCGTCTGGCGCGATGTGACCTTGCTGGAGCGGCGCAGCCCCGTCGTCCTGTGAGCTGATCTCCGCTCATCACCACCGGCGCAAAGTCTTCGGGGTGCGGGATTCGGCCATGGCCATCCCCATTGCCGACATCACGTGGGCCCGTGAGGAACTGGCGCGTTTCCTGGAGCTGACGACCTCTACCGACGTCCCGACCCTCCGGGCGTACCCGTGATCTCCGCGCAGTTGGCCAACCGCGGGGCGGAGAAGGACATCCTGGGCAGCGCGCAGGTGGTCGAGCATGCCACGGCCGGTGAACTTCCGGGCGGACCCGCACCAGCTAGACTTGCAGAGTTATGCAATTTACTAGTTCTGGATACGGCGGACGGGGGTTGCGGTGTGGCCGGGTTCGAGGAAGCGGCGCTGGAGAGGGTCCGTGTGGCGCGGGTTCGCCTCCGGGCTGCGCAGGAGGCTGGCGATGCCTTCGAGGAGGCGCAGGCCGCGGAGGAGCTGGAGGACGCTCTGCGCGTGGCCCACGATCACGGCGTGGCCACCGACGCCGGGGACAGCCGATGAACCTCGCGGCGCCTTCGGCAAGTCTGTGGTGTCGGTGATGGCCAGGCACCCCAGCGGGCAGACGGCTGTCGAGGCACGCAAGCACGTGTGGACGGTGCCGCTGGTGCCGGGTTCCGTGCGGGCCGCGCGCGAGCGCAGTCAACGCTGCCTGGTCCTCTTCGGGCTGGAGAGCTCCTCGGCGTTCTTCGGAGCCGTGCTCTTGGTGGTCAGCGAGCTCGTGACCAACGCCGTCCGGCACGCTCAGCACTCCCCGGACGCAGAGGTCACCCTCCATATGACCGAGCACCTGCTTGTGGCCTCCGTCGGGGACCTGGACTCGCGCCCCATAACGCTGGCCGATGTCGGCCGGGCCGCCGGGCAGGGGCTGCGCACGGTGGCTGACCTGGCGCGGACGTTCGGCGGTGACGTCCGTATCGAGCCTTCCTCCGGCGGGCGCGGCAAGACGGTCGTCGTCCGCTTCATCCTTCCGGAAGGCACGCCGTGACCAGCAGCACTGGAGAGGTCGTCCGGTTGTACGAGATCACTTACCTCGGCACCGACTCCGGGCCTGAGGTTCGCACGGTCGAGGCCGGCGAGGTCGCAGCCGTCATCGAGTCCGCAGGCGAGCACGGCATGCAGGTTCTCGTCCGTCCGTGCCGCCGCCCGGTCGAGGAGCCGGGCAACAGGAAGGAAGACGAATCATGACGCCGAAGTGGGATCCAGGCGCGCCTGGGGGCGGGTTCGGCATGGGAGAGAGCGGCCGTCTTCCGGTGTCAGAAGCGCGTTGAACCCGCACTAACGGAAGACGGCCGCCGTATGTGGGGTGCGGGCCCCGTAGGGCCGGCACCGGGTGGGGTGACGTTCAGGCGTGGCGGCCGGCCTTGAGGTCGGCCAGGAGTTCCGCCTGGCCTTCCAGGACTCCGGAGAGGATGGCGCGGGCGACCCGAAGGAGCTCGGCGATCTGGGGATGGGTCAGGCTGTAGCGGACGTTCGAGCCCTCGCGGCGGGTGACCACCAGGTTGGCCTTGCGCAGGACGGCGAGCTGCTGGGAGAGGCTCGCGGCCTCCACCCCGACCTCGGGCAGCAGCTCGGCGACCGCGTGCTCGCGTTCGGACAGGAGCTCCAGGACGCGGATGCGCACCGGGTGCCCCAGCGTTTTGAAGAACTCCGCCTTCAGCTGGTACAGCGGCGTGCTCACCTGTGTACCTCTCCCCTGACTGCCCATACCGTCCACCCGGAACCGTTCCTTCGCAGGGCATCCGTTCGCCCCTGTTCACACCTTGCGACCTCCACAATTGCAGATCCCTGCAACTCGCGGGTCCTGGCGGGGTGCCTTCGTGACCTTCGGCCCCACGGAGCGGGGCCTTCGCCGGTCAGGCCTTCTTGAGGAACCCGGTCTTCAGGACCAGGCCTCTGGACGGTGGTGCCGGTCTCAGATGAGGGCGGGCGCCTCGGGCGACTGCCCGGTGGGCCAGTCGTCGGTGGTCCACTGCTTGACCGTCCCACGAGCTCCGTGGGCGGCCAGAGCGGCGGCGAGGTCGCAGTGGACGGGCACGGGCGGGCAGGTCTCATCGGGGACGAGCGAGCCGTCGGCCGGGATGGCTGCGAGCTCGAGCCGGCGTCCGCTCTCTCCGAGACGGCGGGCGGCCTGGGCGACGGCGATCTGCCCGCCGGACGACCAGCCCAGCAGTCCGGTCAGATCGAGGATGACCGGGCCGGTGCCCCGGGCGAGCGCCCAGCCGATCGCTCCGGTGAACCGGCCGGTGGCCTCCGCGCCGAGATACCCGGCCAAGGACAACACGCCCAGGTCCTGACGGGTGGTGTAGCGCCATTCGATCGTCATCGTCAGCTCCTCGACTTCACAAGGGAAGGGTGATCCAGATGGCCTTGCCGCGCCCGTCCGCGTCCGCCCGCACGACAGCGGTGCCGCCGAGCTCCATCGTCATCTCCACCACCATGGCCAGGCCGCTGCCCGGCGCGGTGGCGAGCGCACCGAACAGAGCGGGCTGATAGGGGTGACGGTCGTGGACGGCGAACGCAAAAGCGCCGGGTCCGCGGGCGTAGGTCACGGTGATCATCGGGGAGGCCGCGGCGGCGTGCCGGACGGCATTGGTGACCAGCTCGGCCAGGATCAGCAGCGCCGGTCCCACGCTCGGATGGCGAAGGCCCACCCCGCATTCCACGAGCACCAGCTCGGTGGCCTCCCGGGCGATACGCACGGCCGAGCCCATGGCCGGCACGTCCAGCACATGCCGGTAAGGCATCGCCTCGACCTGAACGCTCACCGGCCCGCCCCCGAGACCGTACGGGCCAGACGGAACCCGGACATGGACTGCGGGTGCAGGCGCAGCAGGGTGTCGTGCGGGCCGTGGCTCCAGCCGGGCAGGGTGCGCCGGTAGTGGGCGGCCTCGTCCGGGTCGGCGATGACGTCGGCCGGTCCGTGGGCGCTGACCGTCCAGCCGGTCCCCGCCGGGGTGCGGATCTCATCGACCTGGTAGGTCAGCAGGGCCCGGCCGGGGATCGTGGCGGCTTGTACCGGGGCTCGGACGACGAGGCGCCCGTACTCCATCACGTGTGCGGCGGGCCGGACGACGGCCACCTCCCGCTGGACGTAGATGAGGCGGCCCTGCGCGGAGCCTTCGAGGAGCCACAGGGCCTCGGTACCGGAGACCTCGATCATGCGGAGGTCGGCGGGGACGGTCATCGTGCGGCCTTCCGGATGCGGTGCGGTCGGTGATGCGTACGGGGCAGCAGGCCTGCCTGTTCGAGGTGCTTGCGGGCGCCGGCGATCGCCTCGGGGGTGGTGGCGTACTCGCGACCTTCGAGGCGCAGCAGCTCCAGGGCGCCGACGGCGTCCAGGGCCTGGCGCTGGCCGGGCCGGATGCCGGAGGTCATGACGGCGATGCCCCGCCGTTTCAGCTTCTCCACGGCGTCCTTGAGGACGAGGGCGCCGGTGGCGTCCAGGGTGGTCACCCGCGCCATCCGGAGGATGACCACCTTCACGTCGGCGACCTCGGAGAGTTCGAGGAGGAAGCGGTGGGCGCCGGCGAAGAAGAGCGGTCCGTCGATGCGGTAGGCCACGATGTGCTCGGCGAGCAGGGCGTGCTCCTCGTCGCTGTGCTCGCCGGGCAGGTCCGGCCGGAAGTCGACCTGCTCCATCCGCGCCTGGCCGGCCACCGCCTTCAGGGCCAGGGCCCCGGCGACGACCAGGCCGATGATCACCGCGTACACGAGGTCGAGAATCAGGGTGGCAGCGGCGGTCAGGACCAGAACGACGGCGTCAGAGCGAGTCGCCTTCGCCATCGCACGCAGCGAGCCGACCTCCACCATGCGGACCGCCGTCGCCAGCAGCACCCCCGCGAGCGCGGCGAGGGGGATCTTCGAGACCAGAGGGGCGGCGGCGAACACGATCACCGCCAGCACCGCGGCGTGGGTGAGCGCGGCCAGCCGGGAGGAGGCGCCGGTGCGGACGTTGACCGCGGTGCGGGCGATGGCGGCGGTGGCGGGCACTCCGCCGAACAATGGGGCCGCCAGGTTGGCGACGCCCTGCCCGAACAGCTCCTTGTCCGGGTCGTGCTGCTGCCCCACCGTCATCCCGTCCGCCACCGTCGCCGACAGCAGGGACTCCAGCGCGGCGAGCGCGGCGACCGCGACCGCCGGGGCCAGCAGCGAGCCGAACGCGGACGCGTCGAGGAAGGCGAGCGACGGGGCGGGGAGCCCGGCGGGCAGGGCCCCGATCGGGGCCGCCTCGTCGAGATGGAACAGCTGCGCGATCACGGTTGCGGCGATGACCGCGACGATCGAGAAGGGGACCGTCGGCTTCCACCGCGCCCCGGCCAGCATCATGGCCGCGACGCCCAGCGAGAGGCCGATCGCCGTCCAGTTCGGGGAGGCCACGAACTCCACCAGCGCCCGCCACGCCACCAGCAGCACCTTCTCGCCCTCGGGCTTGGCCACGCCGAGTGCGCCCGGTATCTGCTGGAGGCCGATCACGCACGCGATCCCCAGGGTGAACCCCTCCACCACCGGCGCAGGCACGTACCGCATGTACTGCCCGGCCCGCAGCAGCGCGAGACCGATCAGGAACACGCCGGCCATCAGCCCGACGGTGAGGACACCGCCGGGACCGTACTGGGCGACGATCGGCACCAGCACCACGGTCATCGCACCGGTCGGCCCTGACACCTGAAGGTTCGACCCGCCGAACAGCGCGGCGAGCGCGCCCGCGACCACCGCGGTGGCCAGCCCCGCCTCCGCGCCCAGACCGGAAGAGACCCCGAATCCGAGGGCGAGGGGAAGGGCGACGATCGCCACGGTGAGGCCGGCCAGGAGATCACGGCGGGGGCTGCGCGCCATGACCGCGAAGTCCGCCCGGGCCGGCAGCAACGAGCGCACCCGGCCGAGCACGGCCGTCAGCGCGGTGCTCACGCTCACGAGGTCGGCACCTCAGACCCGCGCAGTTCCTCCAACAGCTCCCTCTGCCCGGTCAGGACCTCGGTCAGGATCCGCCGCGCCGCCAACATCAGCTGCGCGACGTCCCCACCCGCCAGTTCGTAGACGACCGTCGCGCCGTTACGGGCCGAGATGACGATCCCCGACCGGCGCAGGACCGCGAGCTGCTGGGACAGGGCGGAGGGCTCGACCTCGATCGCGGCCAGCAGCTCCCGCACCGGCATCGGCCCGTCCTGCAGCAGCTCCAGAACCCTTATCCGCACCGGGTGCCCGAGCATCCGGAAGAACTCGGCCTTGGCCTGGTACAGCGGAACCGCCACGGTCTCGCACCCTTCTCACCACCCCGAACGGGGGCAAACGCCTGGTGCTGTGCCCGCGGCTACCTACGAGCACAGCAGGTGCAGCATCTATGAAATTGCAGACTTTTGCAATTTGCCATTATGGCTACTCCGGGCCCGGCCCGGATCCTGGGGCCCGGCCCTCCCTTCGCTGGGGCCCTGGCCACCGCCACCCGCGAAGGATCCGCCAGCACCGGGGCTTCGCCGAGCTCTGGCGGGTCTGCCGCAGGGCGGTGGCGCCGGGGGCGTCACTGCCCGACAGCCAGATCGGGTCGACGACCTTGTTGTAGAAGTCGTCGAAGTTGGCGCTGTTCCCTCCGAGGTAGAAGGTGAGGAAGCGGTAGGCGTCCACCTTCCCCGGCACCAGGACCGGCTTGCCCGCCGCGTCGTAGACGGGTTTGCTGTCCTCGTCGCGGCGTTGCAGGTCCCCCGACGGCGCGCACTGGACGTCGAGGCCGAACGAGCGGGAGGAGTCTTGCCCTTGGCCCGGTGGCGCTGAACCCGCCGCCCCGGGAGGCGTCGAGGTGGACGGAGAAGCCGAGGCCCAGCCGGAGGTGGTCTCGCTGACGGCGTCGGTGGCCTCGGTGGTCTCGGCGAAGAAGCCGCCCTGGGCGGTCCAGACGTACGTGTTGACCAGGTCGCGGTGCGCGAAGCCGGTTGCGGCGGCGCTGCCGGTGTCCTGCGCGCCGGCGGACATGCCCATCGTGCGCAGGATCGCCGTGGCCCGGGTCCGGGCCGGGTCGCTGTTCGTGTGGCGGCCGGCATCGGTCGAGACCGACTCGTAGAAGGCGTGCAGCCGTTGCTGGTCGCGGGTGATCCGGCGCTTGAGGGCGTAGGCGTCACGCGGTTTGAAGTAGCTGTACTCGCCGTAACGGGTGGCGGTCGGGTAGTCGGGGTCGGTGACCTTGCCGCGGTCGTCGAAGCCGACCGAGCCGTCCAGGGTGCCCTGCTTGGCGTAGCGGGGGTTGATCGGGAAGTGGATGATGTTCCAGTCCAGCGGGATGTCCGGGTTGGGCAGCATCCGGTACGCGACCAGCGCGCCGGTGTGCGCGAGTCTGGCATGTCGGACTTCGACGGAGAGGCGCTAAGGCGCTACTCGTGCCGCATGCGACTTGTTCGGTGCCCCGGGTGGCCGGACTTCGCTGTCAGTGCGCTCGGTTATTCTTCCGGCACCGTTCGCCGACCGTAGGGATCTTGAGAGTTGACCGGCCTGTCTGCCTTTCCGCTGCCCTTCCAAGCGTCACGTTCCATAGCGTTCGCCACACCTCGGACACTGCGCGAGCTGGAGATGATGGAGTGCAGCGCGCACATCCGGGCGAAGCCCGGGTGGTCCGACAAGATGAACGACGCCGGCATCGTCGCGCGGTGGACGCAGGAGGCCGTCGCCCAGGGGCTCACCGAAGCGCAGGTGCGCTACGTGCTCGCCGAACTCGCGCACTACGCCGCACTGCGGGACGGGCGGACCGGCATCGAGGTGTCGGGCGTCGACGGGGTGTGGCAGTCGGACGCGCTGATCGACTACGAGCTCGCCGCCCGGCTCCGCGAGGCGGTCCGGGCGCTGGAAGAGGTCCCCGAAGCCGAGCGGGACTGGCATCCGGGATCGGACGGGCAGGTGCTGGACCTCGTACATCCCTCGCTGTTCTGCCTGGTGCGGGACGTGAGCGGCGGGCCCGAGGAGGCCTGGCGGAACCCGACGGACCGCTATTCGAAGCACGAGTTCTCGGAGAAGTTCCAGTGGCTTCCCACGGACGTGGACGTCAGTGACGAGGGCGACGTCGCCTTCCGTTCCTACGTCAACAACGTCCACCCGGAGACCCACCGCGAACTCGCCGCCGTCCTCCCGGACGTGTTCGCGCGCATGCGGCCGCTCTGGGAGAACGTGCTCACCGACCTCCGCAACCCGCGGCCGCTGCGCATCGAGGCCGATCCCTACGGGTGGTACGACTCGAAGCCGGTGTACCCGGTCAGGTCCTCCTTCAGCGACGACGCGGCCTACCAGGAGGCCCGCAGCGACTGGATGGAGGCCCACGACGCCTGGTGGGAGACCCGCAGCCCGGTCGTCCCGGACGCCCCGGACTTCACCCCGCCCGAGCTGCCCGCCGAGACCGCCCGGGTCGACCTGCGCGGCCGGCGGCTCCAGGTCATCGTCAAGCTCGCCACCATCCACCTCACCCCGGACCAGCCCGAGTACGCGGGCGGCTCCTGGCACGTCGAGGGAATGCTGAACGAGCGGATCGTCTCGACCGGCATCTACTACTGGGACAACGAGAACATCACCGAGAGCCGGCTGAGTTTCCGCGCGGCGCTCGACGACCCGGAGTACGAGCAGAGCGACGACGACGGGATGCGCGAGGTCTACGGCCTGGAGAACGAGGACGCGCTGAACCAGGTGCTGGGATCGGCTGCGACCCCGGCGGGCCGCTGCCTGGCGTTCCCCAACGTCCTGCAGCACCGGGTCGGCCCGTTCCGCCTCGCGGACCCCACCCGGCCCGGACACCGCAAGATCCTCGCGTTCTTCCTGGTCGACCCGTCGACGACGATCGTCTCGACCTCCGACGTCCCGCCGCAGCAGCCGTGGTCCGACACCTCCACGATGACGCTCGAACAGGCCGAGGAGTACCGCGAACAGCTCATGCAGGAGCGCAAGTTCTTCGTGGACGAGCACAACGAGCAGCTCTACGAGCGGGAGTTCTCCCTCTGCGAGCACTGATCGCCGCGGGGTCGGGGCGGGCCGCCGGCGGCAATCGCCGGCAAGCCTCTCCCCGACCCGCGGCGGGCAGGCCCTAGGAAGCGGTGTCGAAGGTCCAGGTGGCGCGGAGTCCGGGGCCGGTGGTCAGGGTGGAGTGGCCGATGCGTTCCTCGTGGGCGCGGCCGACCGGGCGGTTGAGGGACATCCCGACCTCGCGCAGGCCGGCCCGCTCCCGGGGGACGGCGTCCAGGCGGATGGTCGTGCCGCCGCCCTGCGCCACCGCGCCGGCGCCGCCGGGGAGTTCCCGTACGGTGAAGCCGCCCGCCCGCAGCAGGGGCAGCGTGTCGGCGAGGTCGGCGGCGGTGACCCCGAGGTGGATCGAGGTCACGTCCCGCATCAGGTGCTCGCGGTAGCCGTCGGAGAGGTACCGCTCGCGGCCGACGTCGCCCGGGGACGAGGCCGGCTCGGTGTTGCCGCGCGGGTCGGCGAAGTACTCCGGCAGGTACTCCATGCCCCAGGCGCCGAACCCGTCGTACTGGGCGTCGGTGAAGACCGCGTCGAACCAGGGCACCGGGATCCCGTCGCCGAAGTCGCGGGTCTGGCGGAAGGTGACCGGGGTCGGTACGCCCTGGCCGGGCAGGCGCCCGGTGACCGTGGCCAGGTCGCCGGCCCGTTCGGCGGAGAGCCCCAGCCCGCCCGCGCCCAGGGTTCCGTCCGGGCCGGGAACGTCGCCGATGCCGAACAGCTCCAGGTACGTCTCGCGGCCCATCAGGTAGCGGCCGGTCCAGGTCTGGCCGCCCGAGCCGGTGGTGGTGCGGACCTGGAAGTTGGCGAACTCCCGCAGATAGGTGGAGTGCTCGATGGCGTCGGCGGTCTCCCGGTCGAGGACCCCGTAGGCGTGGTTGTAGAAGAGCAGTTGACGGCCCGGGGGCGGCGCGTCCTCCTGCGCCGACGCGACGCCCGCGGCGCCTCCGGTCAGCCCGGCCACCGTCAGGGTGAGAGCCACCAACACGTTCAGTGCACGACGAAGAGACATGCGGGGATCGTAGGCCGCGCGGCGCGCGGCTGTCGCTCAAATAACGTGGCGGGAAGGCGTGTTGGCCGCAGCGGATCCCTTCCACCGCGAGTCGGCGCCGCGGGCGGTCCTGACGGCGGCCCCGCCCCAAGAACCGCCTGGTCAGCCGCTCCCCCAAGAGGCTCGGCTTCCGAGGTAGCGTGATCGTCCACTGCATGGAGCGACCATGCGCCCTGCTGGTAGTGAGGCTGCGATGAGTGAACTGACGAAGCCCGAGGTCGAGGTTCCGGCGGGTGATGCTCCCGAGGAGCTGACGATCCGGGACATCGTCGTCGGGGACGGGCCCGAGGCGAAGCCGGGCAGGGTCGTCCGGGTGCACTACGTCGGGGTCACCTTCGCGTCCGGAAGGGAGTTCGACGCCTCCTGGGACCGGGGCCAGCCGTACAAGTTCGCCGTGGGCGGTGGCAAGGTCATCAAGGGCTGGGACCGGGGAATCAGGGGGATGAAGGTCGGCGGTCGTCGCGAGATCATCGTTCCCCCGCGCCTCGGCTACCGCGACCAGTCCCCCTCACCGCTGATCCCGGCGGGTTCCACGCTCGTCTTCGTGGTGGACCTGCTCTCCGTGGTCTGAGGAAGGCGCTGCTTCGTCCGACAGGAGCGCCCGGAGAACAACGTGCCCGGACCCGCGACGGGTTCGATGCGGTGTACGGATACGGCCAATCGGCAGGCCACGCTCCGTGGCGAGGCCCTCCGCAAGGTGATCGCGGAGCGGGGTGACCGGGCGCGTCCGGGCGCGTCCGGTGCGGTCGATGGAATTGCCGGACGCAGCCCCCTCAGACGCGCCGGTTTCGAAGATGTCCGGAAATCACACGCCTCAACTCTTCACTCCTGACACACCGTTGATCACGAATCGATCACAACACATACTGCGCTGACCGGGCATCGGGCGCATCTTCGCCCACGGTCGGACACGACCGCTCGCCCCTCATCCCAAGCTCCTGGGGGAGACTTGCGCGAACATGTGAAGAGTGCACGCGCCTTCACCGTCGCAGCGGCCACGGCAGTGGCCATCGTGGCAGGCATGACCGGCCCCACGACAGCGATCGCTGCGAACACGAACACGACGACCACGGCGGACATCACACGCTCCGACGGCAGCCAGCGGATCCGGCTCATCACGGGCGACCGCGTACTGGTCGGCGCCAAGGGCCAGGTGGTGGGCTTCGAGGCCGCCAAGGGCCGCGAACGCATACCCGTACAGGTGCAGCGCGCCAAGGGCCGCACGCTGGTGGTGCCCAGCGACGCGCAGCGGCTGATCGCCGCGGGCAAGCTGGACCAGCGGCTCTTCGACGTCAGCGAGCTGACCGACCCGCTGCTGCGCCAGAGCCACGGCGACGGCCTCAAGCTGATCGTGCAGTACGACGGCGGAGCCGGCGCAGCGGCACGCTCCGAGGTGCGCGCCGCCGGCGACACCCAACTGCGGCGTTCGTTCCCCACCATCAACGCCGACGCCATCCGTACGTCGCAGGACGACGTGGCCAAGGTGTGGGAGGCGCTGACCGACCAGCGGGCGGGCGGCATGCGCGCCACCGCCTCCGGCATCGACAAGGTGTGGCTGGACGGGGTCCGCAGAGCCAGCCTCGACCGCAGCGTCAAGCAGATCGGCGCCGACAGGGCGTGGGAGGCCGGGTACGACGGCAAGGGCGTCAAGATCGCCGTCCTCGACACCGGCGTCGACAAGGACCACGACGACCTGAAGACCCAGGTCATCGGTGAGAAGAACTTCACCGCCTCCCCCGACGCCGCGGACCGCGTCGGGCACGGCACCCACGTCGCCTCGATCGCCGCCGGTACGGGCGCCAAGTCGGGCGGCAAGTACAAGGGTGTCGCTCCCGGTGCCAAGGTCATCAGCGGCAAGGTGCTGAACGACAACGGATTCGGTGACGACTCCGGCATCATCGCGGGCATGGAGTGGGCCGCCGCCGAGGGCGCGGACGTGGTCAACCTGAGCCTCGGCAGCCCGGACTCGCCCGGGGTGGATCCGATGGAGGCGACGGTCAACAGGCTGTCCGCCGAGAAGGGGATCCTGTTCGCCATCGCGGCGGGCAACGAGGGCGAGGCCGGCGCTTCGACGGTGGGCTCGCCGGGCAGCGCGGACGCCGCGCTGACCGTCGGCGCCGTCGACAAGGACGACAAGCTCGCGCCCTTCTCCAGCACCGGCCCGCGCACGGGCGACGGCGCCGTCAAGCCCGACGTGACCGCGCCCGGCGTCGCCATCGCCGCGGCCGCCGCCCCCGGCAGCGCGATCGACACCCGGCCCGGCACACCGCACCCGGCGCCCGGCTACCTGCAGATCGACGGCACCTCCATGGCCACCCCGCACGTGGCGGGCGCGGCGGCGATCCTGAAGCAGCAGCATCCGGGCTGGCAGTCCGCCGAGCTCAAGGGCGCACTCACCGCGTCCGCCAAGGGCGGCGACTACACCGCCTTCCAGCAGGGCTCGGGCCGCATCCAGGTCGACAGGGCGATGACCCAGAGCGTGATCGCCGATCCGGTCTCGCTGAGCTTCGGCGTCGCACAGTGGCCGCACACCGACGACAAGCCCCTCACCCAGAAGGTCGGTTACCGCAACCTCGGAACCAGCGACGTCACCCTCGACCTGTCGGTGTCCGCGCTGGACCCGGCGGGCAGGCCCGCCCCGGCCGGGTTCTTCGCCCTCGGTACCACCAAGGTGACCGTGCCCGCCGGCGGCAGGGCCGAGGTCGACCTGACCGCCGACACCCGGATCGGCGACGCCGACGGCACCTACTCGGGCTACGTCACCGCCACCGGCGCGGGCCAGTCCGTCCGCACGGCCGCGGCGGCCGTCCGCGAGGCCGAGTCGTACGACCTCACGCTCAGGACCGTCGACCGCGACGGCACCGACGCCCGGACCTTCTCCAACAGCCTGTACGGCGTCGCCGGCCCCGGCAAGGGCTTCCAGGCCCGCATCGACAACGAGCCGGGCACGCACAAGATCCGTGTTCCCAAGGGCTCGTACACGCTCAACACGGCGGTCTACCAGGACGCGTCGGACCTCGCCAAGGGCACCGACTGGCTCTCCCAGCCGAAGCTGGACGTCTCCGGCGACACCACCGTCATCTCCGACGCGCGCACCGCCAAGCCGGTGGACGTCACCGTGCCCGGCCTCGACACGGCGGACTTCGCCGGGGCCTACTACGAGCTCGCGACCGACACCGGCCGCATCGGCAACGGCTGGGTCCTGCGGACCTTCACCGGCTTCCGCACCGCGCACATGGGTCCGGAGGTCACCGACGGCTCGCTCCTGCAGACCTGGGACGCGCACTTCCTCAAGGACGCCACCACCCAGTACTCGGTGGCCTTCGGCGGCAAGGCGCAGCGGCTCGCGACCGGCTACGCCAAGCACGTGAAGTCGAACGAGCTGGCGACCCTCAAGGTCGACGTCGGCGCTTCCGCGCCCGGCAAGACCACTCTCACCTCTCCCTTCGCCCACATCCCGGGCGCGCCGGAGGGCAACGGGTTCTCGGCGCCGCAGGCGGCACCCGGTACGCGCACCTTCTACGTCTCCGCTGCCGACGGCGTCAAGTGGACGACCAAGGTCGATCAGCTCGGCGAGCCCGACCAGTGGGGCTACCCGGCCTACGACGCCGCCTACGAGACCGTCGAGCCGAAGCGCTACGCGGCCGGCAGGACGTACCAGGAGACCTTCAACACCGGCGTCTTCGGCCCGCTCCTGGGCGAGCGGATGGGCGTCTTCCGTACCCCGGCCGACCCGGCCACGGGCGAGCACCAGATCGTCGGCGCCCTGCCGCTCTTCGCCGACGGCAAGGGCCACACGGGCTTCTCGGCCTACACCTCGGCCACTTCGGCGCTGTACCGCAACGGCGTCAAGGTCGGCGAGAACGACGACCCGCTGAACGGCCGCAAGCCCTTCCTGGTCGACGCCACCGAGGCCGAGTACCGGCTGACGACCTCGGTCGAGCGCTCGGCGAAGGTCGCGGCGGCCTCCACCCGGATCGACACCAGCTTCACCTTCCGCTCCAAGGAGGTCACGGCCACCACGGCGCTGCCGGTGTCCACGGTCCGCTTCGCGGCCCCCGTCGACCTCACCTCGCGCGCCCCTGCGGGCAAGTCGGTCCGGATCCCGGTGGCCGTGCAGGGTTCGGCGGCCGGGAAGAACCTCAAGTCGCTCGCGGTGTCCGTGAGTTACGACGAGGGGAAGACCTGGCAGCTCGTGAAGGTCGAGAACGGCAGGATCTCCGTGAAGAACCCGGCGAAGGACAAGGCCATCTCCTTCTCCGCCGATGTCACGGACAAGCAGGGCAACAGGTCGACGCTGACGATCCACAACGCGTACTACGGCAAGTGACCTTGCCGCGGTGACGTGACGGTCTCCGCGTGACGACGACGTGCTGGAAAGCGTTCGAGGACGCTTTCCAGCACGTTCGTTCACCAGCGGACGGACGGGCGGCCTGCTACGGGAGCACGCCGTCCACCAGTTCCGCCAGAGCCGCCGCCAGCGCGACGAGGCCGGGCCCGGCGGGACCACCCGGCTCGGACATGTACACGTCCCGGCGGATCTCGACCATCAGTGCACCGACCCGCTTGTCCTTGCCGTAGTACTCCAGCGGCGCGTAAGTGCCGGCGAAGGGGCTGTCGAGTCCCGTGCCGCCGAAGCCGGCGAACGCGGTCTCGGCCGCGGCGAGGAGGTCGGCCGGCGTGTGGAAGGGGTCCGTGCCCAGGCAGATCGGGGGCCGGGGGCCGTCGCCGTGCAGTTCGTACGGGAGCGGCTGCGTCGGGTACGAGTGCACGTCGATGATCACGGCCCGTCCGACGGCGTCCAGCCGGTCCTGTACGGCCCGCGTCATCGCCTCCGCGTACGGGTGGAAGTAGCGGTCGATCAGGGGCCGGCCGTCGAAGCCGTCCGGACGCAGGCGCTCCCGGTGGGTGGTGTGCGAATACACGGCTCCCATGCCCACCGCCAGCATCTCCTCGCGCTCGTCGGGGAAGCGCTCGGGGTCGATGACGAGACGGGAGAGACCGTTGACGAACTGCCACGGCGTGAGGGCGGACCCGGCCGCGGCCGCCGCGGCGATCTCGGCGGTGTGGGAGTCCGTGATGTGGTCCAGCTCCTGTTCGAGCGCCCGGTCGTCCAGCACGATGCCGCTGCGGACGGACCCGGGTACGGCGCGCGAGGAGTGCGGCACGTGCAGGATCACCGGCGAGGCGGCGGCGCCGGGGAGGAGCCGGAAGGACTGGGGCGGCTGGTTCACGTTCACGCCTTCGCGAGGGTCGCGGCGCCGAACGAGACGTCGAAGCGGTCGCACCAGATGCTCACGCTGGTGTACTGGGGCAGGTCGATGGCGGAAGGCAGTTCGTAGTTCTGATCGCCCTTGTTCCCCTTGAGCTTGCCCAGGCTGACGTGCTTGCCGTCGTCGAAGACGCGCCAGCCCGCCACGCCCTCCTTGACCGGGGCATCGCTGAGCAGCACCCTCAGGTCGGGGCCGTTGCTGGTGTCGAGGTTCTCCAGACGCAGCGTCTGCGAGCCGTCGGGCAGCCGCACGATCTTCACCGATCCGGTCGTGGCGTGCTCGTGGCTGATCAGCTCGCCCGAAGCGACCGTCCGCGGACCGGCCGCGGTCTTCGAACCGTCCGTCGGCGCGGCTGTCGCGACGGGCAGCGCCTCGCTCACGGTCTCGTTCTGCCACAGCTTCCACGGCTGGAACCAGTACAGCCCCGTGCCCAACACCAGCACGGCCGCGATCACCGCTCCGGCCAGCAGTCGGCCCCGCCGCCTCGTGTTTCGCACTGTCATGCCTCTCCCTCGCGGAACCTTCACGCACATTCAACGCGCTGGAGGCAGGGCGTGCCATGTCCGCACCGGTGACGAAACCCTTACGTCATCAGGCGGGCTGCCACAGCTCGATGCGGTTGCCCTCCGGGTCGGTGACCCAGCCGAACCGGCCGACCCCTTCCATGTCCTGGGTCTCCTCGGCCACGTCCGCTCCCCCGGCGCGCAACTGCGCGAGCATCGCGTCGAGGTCGCGGACCCGGAAGTTGAGCATGGACTGCTGGGCGCGGGACCCGAAGTAGTCGGTCCCGGACTCGAACGTCGCGAACACCGTCAGCCCGGGCCCCTGACGCCACAGGCCGTGCTCATCGGCGTCCAGGCCCAGGAGGTCGCGGTACCACGCGGTCAGGGCCGCCGGATCGGCAGCCCGCAGGAAGTAGCCACCGATGCCAAGCACACGTTCCATGCCGCCATCCTGCCAGGACGGCGATCGGGCGGGCCGGCACCACACCACCACCCCGCCACCCACCGCGCGCCTCAGCGGTGGGTGGCTCCCGGGGCCAGGTGGAAACGGGCCGCGTCCGGGAGCGGGCGGCGCTCGTCGGGCGGGAGCATGTCCCGGCGCTCGAACCACGCGGTCAGCCGGGCCTTCGCCTGTTCGTCGCGTTCCCGGGATCGGTCGTCGCCGGCACCTGAGGCGGTCGTGCCGCGGCCCGCGGACCGGGCCTCGGCGGGCGAGATCTCGCGGAGCAGCACCCGGATCGGCCCTTCGTCGTCGGGCGGCGGGCTGAGCGCCAGCACCGAGAAGGCCGTTCCCGGCGGGAACACCACCTCGGGCTCGTCGTCCGGACCGGCGAACACCGACGTACGGCGGCCGGTGGTGGACCAGATCCCGAACTCGACGGAGCCCTCCAGGTCCGCGTCGCACGCCGGAACGGCGGCCACCGGAGCCGGCTCCACGAGCAGGGAGCCGGGCATGTACCGGTCCAGCGGGACCTCTTCGGCCGGGGCCGCCAGCATGACGGCCCCGTAGTGGCCGGGCAGGCGGCGCAGGCCCGAGCCGAGGCAGCGCAGCAGCGGGGTGAACGGCCCGGGTTCCGCGGCCCGGGCGGCCGCGACCAGGTCGCCGCGGCGGGCCGGTTCGGGGGTGTCGGCCTGGTAGAGCGCGATGGCGACCATGTCCGGCTTGAGGTCGTCCTGCTGGGTGGAGCGGAGGGCGGGCAGCCGGGTGGCGAGCAGCTCGGTCTTGCTGGCGAGCAGGTGGTAGCGCTGGCCGAGGAGTTCCTTGAGGGCGGCCCGGTCCTCGGGCCCGCTCTGACCGGCCGGTCCCGGGACGGACGCGGGCAAGCCAGGGGCGGGCGCGGCCGGGGCGGGCGCGGCTTCCTTGGGGGCGGCGGGCGGTGCTGGCTCGGGCTGCGGCGCCGCCGCCGGTACGGCCGGCTCCGGGGCCTTCGTACGCGGCGAGGGCTCGGCCGGGGTCTGGCCGAGCAGGTCCAGGCCGTGCGCCCCGGCGAACGCGCGCGCGTCGGCCTCGCCGGCGCGGTTGCCCTGGACGAGCAGGCCGTACGGAGCGGCCGCACCCAGGTCCGGCAGGGCGGCCAGTACGCCCGGCAGCGCGTCCCACACTTCCGGGGCGATGTCCCGGTCCCGCTCCCCCACCACCAGTACGGGGCGGGCCGGGTCGCGGTGCAGCATCCTGGGCCAGGGGTTGGCCGAGCGGCCCGCCGGGCGCAGCCAGAGCCCGGCCGGTACGGTCTCCAGCACCCACCCCTCGATCCCCGCCCCGTGGACGGCCGGGGCGAGCGCGTCGAGTCCGGGCAGCCGCAGCCAGGCCGAGGGCACCACGCGCCGATGCCGCGGCGAGGCCGTGAGCTCGACGAGCATGGGCTGCCAGGCGGCCGCGCCCCGCTCGTCGAGGAACGTGGTGGCGTGGTCGTCGGCCGTGCGCACGGGCAGGCCGACGGCCGCGCGCACGTCCCGGCCCAGGTTGACGGCCAGCGCGACGGCCATGCCGGTGAGTTCGGCCGGCTCTGCCCAAGGGGCGCTGAGCAGCAGGCCGTCCCGCTCCCCCGCGGCCTCGGGTACGAGGGCCAGCAGCTCGGCGGCGGGCAGCACCGGCCGCTGCGGGGAACCCACGCCGAGGAGGAGGTCCCCGGGCCTGATGCCGATCAGCGCCTCGACTCCCTCCGGCGCCTCCCCCAGCCAGAACCCGCCCGGGACCGGCCGGCGCCCGGGCACGGGTCGGGGCCCGGGCACGGGTCGGGGCCCGGAGCTCAGGGCAACACCGACCGGGTCGACGGCCGCCCCGTGATCGCCGCCCTGGGACTCCGCCACGACGGGTACCGGCGGGGCGGGCGGCGGGGGCGGCGTGGCCTCCGACGGCCCGGTGGCCGCGTCCGCCCCGACGGGCTCCGATACGGGCATCCGCGCGGCGGGGCCCGCCTCCGCGGCCGCCGCCTCGGGAGCCGCCGCTTCGGCCGCTTCCGGTGCTTCGGGTGCTTCCGGTACCTCTGGTGCTTCCGGTGTCTCCACGCCCGACAGCACCTCCGGCGGCCAGGACGGGCCCAGCGGGCGGGAGGCGGTGCCCGGTTCGGTCAGCCACCAGGTGCCCGGCGCGGCGACCTGGAGGGAGCCGTCCGGGTCGACGGTGACCATGCCGTCGGGGGCGATCACCGGGAACCGGGCCGCCGCCGCCACCGCTTCGACGGGACGGCGGCCGTCCGGGCCGGCCGCCGCGAGGCCGGACGCGGCCAGCACCAGACGGGCCGCGCCGCGGCTCTCGGCGAGGCCGACGAGTTCCGGCAGGGCACGGCGCAGCACCGGCGCCGCGTCCGGCGCCGCGGCCAGGACCAGCACGGCGTCGGGGACCGGGGCCAGCCCGCCGAGGGCGTCCGTCAGCGCTGCTTCGGCCTCCGCCGGGGCGATGACCAGGTGCGGTCCGACGGGCCACAGCCTCGATCCGGCGGGCGCAGGGGTGGAGGTGAGCGGCTGGGCGGTCATCCGTCGGTTCCGATCTGCGGGTTCGTGCTGTCGGGGTCCAGCAGCGGGGTCTGCAACTGCACGGTGCGGCGCCTGGTGATGTGCAGCGCCCGCCCGACCGGCAGCACCTTCGGCTTGGTGCCGCCGAAGAGGTAGCCCTCCGTCGGCGGGCACGACAGCAGCACGGCGGGGGTGTTGACGTCCTGGAGCTTGCGCAGGAGCTGGTCCCCCATGGCGCGGCCGGCTCCGTTCGCGGACCGGGCGACGATGACGTGCAGGCCGATCTCCACGCCCTGGGCCAGGTGGTCGAGGACCGCCGCGAAGGGGTGTGCCGACATCGCGCTGCCGACCAGGTCGTAGTCGTCCACGATCACGAACAGCTCGGGTCCGCTCCACCAGTCGCGCGCCCGCAGCCGGTCCGGGGTGATGTCGGCGGCCGGCACCCGGTTGGCCAGTGCCCTCGCGGCTCCCGTGACCATCTGCCGTACCGGGTCGGCGGACACCGCGTAGCCGAGCCGGTATTCCTCGGGCACGGTCTCGTACATCTCGCGCCGGAAGTCGACCAGCATGATGCGCGCCTGGTCGGGGGTGTACGCGCGCATGATCTGCGTGGTGATGTGCTTGAGCAGATTGGTCTTGCCGGACTCGCTGTCACCGACGACGATCAGGTGCGGGTCCTGCGAGAAGTCGTGCCACAGCGGCTGGACGTCCTGTTCCTCAAGGCCCAGGGGGATCCGCAACGAGCCGTGCGGCTCGGGCAGTTCCGCCGCGTCCAGGACCAGCGGGAGCATCCGGACCTCGGGGGCGCGCGGGCCCGTCCAGTGGTCGGTGACGACGTCGACCAGGTCGGCGACTCCTTCGCCCAGGTCCTGCGCGGCGCCGATGCCGTCCATCCGGGGCAGCGCGCAGAGGAAGTGCATCTGGTCGTCCGTCAGCCCGCGCCCCGGAACCTTGGGCACCTTGCCCGCCGCGCGCATGTTGATCACCGAGTCCACCGGGTCGCCGAGGCGCAGTTCGAACCGGGTCTGGAGCTGGTCGCGCAGCGCGCCGGTGATCTCGCCCCACCGGGTGGTGCCGACGAGCAGGTGGACGCCGTAGTTGAGGCCGCGCTGGGATATCAGCGTGAGCGGCTGGACCAGGTCCATGAACTCCTGGCGCAGGGTGTTCCAGCCGTCGATGACGAGGAAGACGTCTCCGTGCGGGTCGTCGGGCAGTTCCCCGGCCGCCTTCTTGCGGCGGAAGGCCGCGACGGAGTCGATGCCGAGCTCGGCGAAGTACTTCTCGCGGCGGGTGATGACCGAGTTGACCTCGGCGATGGTCCGGATGACGCGATCGGGGTCGTGCCGTCCGGTGATCCCGCCGACGTGCGGGAGGCCGCGCAGGCCCGAGAGGGTGCCGCCGCCGAAGTCCAGGCAGTAGAACTGCACTTCGGCCGGGGTGTGGGTAAGCGCGAGGGCCGCCATCAGGGTGCGGATCAGCGTGGACTTGCCGGACTGCGGGGCGCCGGCGACACCGATGTGCCCGTCGGCCCCGCCGAGGTCGGCCACCAGCAGGTCGCGCACCTGCTGGAAGGGGCGGTCGACGAGGCCTACGGGGACCTTGAGGGCCCCGCGCAGCTCGCCCTCGACGGTGAACCCGTACTCGGGGTGGGGTGCGATCGGCGGCAGCAGTTCGTCCAGCGTCGGCGGCACGTCCAGGGGCGGCAGCCACACCTGGTAGGCGGGCGGGCCCGCGTCGAGGAGGCGCTGGGCGGCGATGTCGAGGAGCGAGCGGGTCTCCTCCGCTTCCGGCTCCCGTTCCTCCTCCGCGGCCTCCGATGCGGCGGCCGGCAGGGTACGGGGGGCGACGTACTCGGTGCCGAAGGCCATGACCTGGCCCTCGATCAGGGCGCGCTGGGCGGCCGGTTGCCGCTTCTGCTTGTAGGAGCCGGAGACGTAGGCGGCCTTGAAGCGGGTGAGGGTGGAGATGTCGCTGCGCAGGTAGCCGTTGCCGGGCTGGGAGGGCAGCTGGTAGGCGTCGGGGACGCCCAGGACGCCCCGGGATTCCATCGCGGAGAAGGTGCGCAGGCCGATCCGGTAGGACAGGTGGGATTCGAGCTGGTGGACGCGGCCCTCGTCGAGGCGCTGGGAGGCGAGCAGGAGGTGGACGCCGAGCGAGCGGCCGAGGCGGCCGATCATGACGAAGAGGTCCATGAAGTCGCGGTGGGCGGCGAGCAGTTCGGAGAACTCGTCGACCACGACGAAGAGGGTGGGCAGGGGGTCGAGCGGGGTGCCCGCGGCGCGGGCGCTCTCGTACTCCAGGAGGGACGAGTAGTTTCCGGCGGAGCGCAGGAGTTCCTGTCGGCGGATCATCTCGCCGTGCAGGGCGTCGCGCATGCGGTCCACCAGCTCGGCCTCGTCGGCGAGGTTGGTGATGACGGCGGACGTGTGCGGGAGGCGGTCGAGGCCGAGGAAGGTCGCACCGCCCTTGAAGTCGACCAGGACGAAGTTGAGGATCTCCGAGGAGTGCGTCAGGGCCAGGGCCAGGACCAGCGTGCGCAGCAGCTCGGACTTGCCGGAGCCGGTGGCGCCGATCAGCATGCCGTGCGGGCCCATGCCGCCCTGGGCGGATTCCTTGATGTCGAGGTCGATGGGGGTGCCGTCGGGGCCGAGGCCGAGCGGGACCCGCAGCTTGTTCGCCTGGTTGCGCTGCGCCCACTGCTGTTTGACGTCGAAACGGTGGAGGTCGTGGATGCCGAGCAGGGCGGTCAGGTCGAAGTCGGTGGCCAGCGGCTCGCCCGCGTCGACGCTGTCGCCCAGCCGGTACGGGGCCATGAGCGCGGCCAGCCGGGCGGCGGCGGCCTGGGACAGGGAGTCGGCGGAGCCGAGGACGGTGATCTCGTCCTTGCGGTTGCGGTCGGCGCCCACCATCTCCAGGGTGCCGTCCGGTTCGGCCGCACCGGCCGAACCACCGGTGATCCGCAGCCGGAGGGTGAGCCGGTTGTGCTTCCAGTCCAGGGTGGATCCGATGTCGATCACGGTGGCGTTGCGGTAGCCGCCGAGGGCGGCCCGGTGCGGGGCGGCGAAGGTGGCCCCGTCCAGCACGACGACCGTGTACGGCTCGTCGCGGCTCGGGGTCGCGTCGGGCTCGTAGGGCGGCCGGGCGCCGAATTCCTCGCCCAGCAGCTGCTCCAGCTCGCCGATGGTGCCGGCGACCAGCCGCAGCGGGCCGACGCCGTCGGTCTCGGTCGGGTGCAGGGCGTGCGGCAGCCACTTGACCCACTCCCAGTGGGCGCGGCGGTCCGGCGCGGCGACGACGGCGATGCGCAGCTCGTCGGGTGCGTGGAGGGTGGCCAGTTGGGCGAGGACGGCGCGGGCCAGCGCACGGACCTGTTCCTCGCCGTGGGCCTCCTCATCCGTGCCGGATTCCGCTGTCCGGGGTTCCGCTGTCCCGGGTTCCGCCGACCCGGCACGGATGAGGACCTGCGCGAAGCCGCGCAGGTGGATGGCGACGGGCTGCCCGGCGACCGTCGCGTACGCGTGGATGAAGCGCCGCAGGGCGTGGGCGGTGAGCGGTTCGAGGTCCTCCACCGGCTTGGTGGCGAGCGGGGCGAGGTGCACCGCGAGGCGCTGTGAGCCGACGGCGATCCGTACGTCGCTGAAGTCGGGATGGGAGGCGCGCCGCTCCCAGAGCCGTGAGGTCCGCACCAGCGAGGCCAGTTCGGCGGGGGCCGGGTTGCGCCAGGCCAGTGCCTCCTGCTGGCTGCGGATGTCCTTGCGTACCTGGCGCCGCATCTGGGTGAGGTAGCGCAGGTAGTCGCGCCGCTCGGCGGTGAGCTCCTGTTTGCGGTCGGAGTTGCCGCGGATGATCTGGGTGACCACCATGCCGATCGCGGAGACGGCCATGGTGCCCATGGCGACGTACGTCATGATGCCGCCGTTGGGCCGCAGGAAGATGAACACCATGGACAGCGAGGACAGCGCCATCGGCACCATGGTGATGATGTTGCCCATGCCGCTCTGCTTCTCGGGCAGTACGGGCGGTTCCTGCAGCTGGATCTCGCCGTCCGGCATCTCGGGGCCCGGCCGCCGTGGCGGGCGGTTGACTAGCACCACGCTCAACGAAAATGCTCCTCATGCCTCGCCGGCCGACTGTGTTCGGCGGTCTCCTCGCCCAGAGGGAACGGATTGATGCCGGGGGGCGGTTCAACCCGTTCCCCGGGGCGGCCGGTGAACCCCGCGGTCCGGGCGCACGTTGAGTTCGCAGACGGAGCGGGAGCGGTTGAACGGTGAACAGTGAGAGAGTGTGTGCATCTACGGGTGGTCACCGGGCCATCGCGCCGGCCGGTCGCCACGGCGGACGAGACGCAGCACGCGGTGCCGGGGCGGTGGCCGTGGCGGCGTCGGCGGTGGGAGACCGGTGTACGAGGACGGATTCGGGGACGGGTACGGGGACGATGATGCGGCGGCGGACGAGGTCCGCTCGCTGCTGCGCTCCTGGCTGCGGGACACCGTCCCCGCGGAGGCGGAGGCGGATGCGGACCGGGAACCTCCGCCCGCCGAGGCCGCCGGGACCGGCCTGGACGTGCCGCAGGCCACCGCTGCCCGGGTGACCGGAGCGGTGACCCGGCTCCTGGGACTGTCCGCGGCGCCCGGCGAGCGGCCCGTACCTCCCCCGGCCGTGCCCGGTGCCCCCGGCGGCCCGTCCGCGGGGCCCTCCGAGGAGCTGTGCCTGCTCGCGCGCGTGCTGGTGGTCGAGGAGCACCCCTCCTCGGCCGGGTGGACCGAGGAGGAGCGGGAGACCGTGACGCGCTGGATCGCCGTACTGATGGGACGGCGCGGCGACGAGGGCGTCGAGGCCCTCCTGAGCGAACTGCGCGAGGGCCGCTGAACCCACTGCCGGGACCGGCCCGTTCATCTGGCCGCTGAGGGCGCCTCGCCCCGGATGGACAGCGGGAAGGACACGCGGGCAGTGAGCGGTAGCGCGGTGGCGGGACTGTGCCGGTTGAGGTTCCACGGACCGCACAAGGTGGTGGAGCTCTCCGTACCGGGCGACGTACCACTGGCGGACCTGTTGCCGACGATCATCGGCTACGCCGGGGACGACCTCGACGAGGAGGGCGTAGAGGCGGGCGGCTGGGTGCTCCAGCGGCTCGGTGAGGAGCCCCTGGACGACGAGCGGTCGGCGGAGGCCCTGGGACTGCGGGACGGCGACCAGTTGTTCCTGCGGCTGCGCCGCGAAACGCTGCCCCTGGTCCACTTCGACGACCTCATCGACGGTGTCGCGGTCGGCCTGGAGCAGCGCGGCGACTCGTGGCGCCCCGCGCTCACCCACCACGTGGCGCTGGGCCTCGCGCTGGCCGCGCTGGCGGGCGGACTCGCCCTGCTGGCCCTGTCCGGTGACATCGGGCCGCTGCGCGGGGTCACGGCCGGTGTGATCGGCGGACTGCTGCTGCTGGGTGCGGCCAGCGCCGCGCGGGCGGTGGGCGACGCCGGGGCCGGTACGGCGCTCGGCGCGGCGGCGGTGCCCTACCTCGCCCTGGCCGGTGCGCTGCTGCCGACGGGCAGCGGTGATGCGACGGCCGCCCGGCTGCTGGCCGGGAGTTCGGCGGCGGCCGGCGCGGCGGTCCTCGCGCTGTCGGCCGTGGCCTGTTCGGCTCCGCTGTTCCTCGGGCTGCTGATCACGGCGGTGACCGGCGTCGTGGCCGGGGCCATCACGCTGGCGGGGCTCACGGCCTTGGAGACGGCCGCGGTGCTCGCCGTGCTGGTCGTGGGGTTCGGCGCGTTCCTGCCCGGGTTCGCCTTCCGGCTGTCCGGCCTCAAGCTCCCGGCACTCCCGCGTACCGCCGATGAGCTCCAGGAGGACATCGAGCCGTACCCGGCGCAGGACGTACTGGACCGCAGCGCGGTGGCCGACGGGTACCTGACCGCCTTCCACGTGGTGACCGGCGCACTGTGCACCGGCTGCCTCACCCTGGTCGGCACGGCTACCGGCTGGGTCCCCGCGGCCATGGCGGCCGCCCTGTCCCTGCTGCTGATCCTGCACGCCCGCGAGGTGGGCTCCATGTGGCAGCGGCTGGCACTGGTCCTGCCCGGTGCCTACGGTCTGGCCCTGCTGACCGAGCAGTGGGCGGTCACGCTCGACTCCGCCGGGCGCCTGGGGCTGCTGGCCGGGCTGACGGCCGTGGCCTCGGCACTCGCCGTCGCCTCGTGGACCGTGCCGGGGCGGCGGATGCTGCCGTACTGGGGCCGGGCCGGCGACCTGCTGCACAGCGCGCTGGCGCTGAGCCTGCTCCCGCTCGCGCTGGGCGTGGCCGGTGTCTTCGGCTGGGTGCGCGGGCTCAGCGGCTGACCGGCGGCGCGCCGGAGCGCGCACTCGACCGGAGTTGGCCGTGCCACGGCCCTGACAGGACCTTATCTGCGGAGGAGTTCACATGCAGTCCAGGCGCGACCAGGTACAGGCGCACCTGTTCGTGATGAGCAGACTCGGGGCCGGCATGCTGCGCGGCGAACCCGACGCACCGGACCTCCCGACCCGGCGGACCACCCGCGGGGTCCGCACCGGACTGTTCATCGCCATGGTGATCGCCCTGGTCATGGGCCTGTACGGGGCCATCAAGCCGGGCGGCGCGACCGGTTGGGCCAAACCCGGCACCCTGGTGGTGGTGAAGGAGACGGGCGCGCGCTACCTGTTCATCGGCGGGGAGCTGCGCCCCGTGCTCAACCAGGCCAGCGCCCGACTGGTGGCCGGGGAGAAGATGACCGTCTCCCAGGTCGGCCTGAACTCGCTCAAGGCGGCCCCGCGGGGCGGACCGGTCGGAATCGTCGGCGCGCCGGACGGCCTGCCCTCCAAGTCCCGTCTGACCGACGGGTCCTGGCTGGTCTGCGGGCTGCCCGGCCGTGGCGCGTCCGGCCAGGCCTCGCCGCTGCTCTCGGTGGCCGTCGGGAGCGGCTCGCCGGGCCAGGCCCTGGCGCCCGGGCAGGGCCTGCTGGTGGGGACCGCCGACGGCGCCCGGCACGTGCTGTGGCAGGGCAGACGGCTGCGGCTCGACGTCGCCGCGGGCGCCGGAACGGCGCTGGGCTACGGCTCCACCGCCCCCTTCGCCGTACCGCCGGCCTTCCTGAACTCCCTGCCCGCCGGGCCCGATCTGGCACCGCCCGAGATCTCCGGGCGCGGTTCGGCCGGGCCCGTGCTGGCCGGGCAGCAGACCCGGACCGGCCAGTTGTTCACCGGCCCGGCCGGAGAGCCGTACGTTCTGACCCAGCAGGGTCTGGCCCCGCTGGACCAGACCCTCTTCGAGCTGCTGCGCGGAGACCCCCGCACGCAGCGGGAGGCGTACGCGGGAGCGCCGGCGATCGCCGTGGTGGTGGGCGCGGCCGATCTGGCCGCCCATGCGGCGCCGGCCGGGACCCTGCCGGGTTCCGGGCTGCCCGAGGCGCCGCCGAAGCTGGTGGCACCGGCGGCGGGGCAGAGCGTGTGCGCGGCGGTGCAGCCCTCGCCGGGCGGGCCCCGCACGCTGGTGACCGTGGTCGAGGCCGCGGCGGTCGCGGGACTGCCGCCCGCGCCCCAGCCGGGCGTGGCGCTCGGCTGCGGTACGGCCGACCGGATCTCCGTACGGCCCGGTGGCGGGGCGCTGGTGCGCGCGCTGTCCGGAGCGGGCGCGGGCGGGGCGACGTACCTGGTGGCGGACAACGGCGTGAAGTACGCGGTGCCTTCGCCGGAGGCCGTGAAGACCCTGGGCTACGGCGGCGCCGGGGTGGCGGGCATGCCCTCCGGCCTCCTGTCCCTGCTGCCGACCGGGCCCGCACTGGACCCGGCAGCGCTGGCCTCGGCGGGCCTCGTGGAGCCCCTCCCCGGATCCGGGGACGCACCGTGCCCGGGCGCCGTTCCCCGTGGCTGAGCGGCCCCTGCGAGCGCTGCTCCGGAGGTGAACCCTGCGCCCCTGGCGCCCCGTTCACCCTGCCGGGAACCCCACGCCATACACGATCCGACCAAGGAGATCAGGTGCCCGAAAACCCCGGTGAAAACCTCAAAGTCTCATCAGCGGTACTCACCCAGACCCTCAACGAACTCGAGGGGCACCTCCAGACGATGGAGCGGGCCTACACGGATTCCGAGGACATCGCGGGCCAGGTCTCGCAGAGCATGGTGTCGACGGCCGGCACCAAGTTCATCGCCAAGATCGAGAACTGGCAGCGCGGCTACCGCTCGGTGATGGCCGAGTACAAGGACCTCCTCGAAGCCGTCGGCGTCACCAGCAGGGTCATGACGGACACCGCCGGCGAAGCGGACTCGAACATGGACCTCTGGACCGGCGACGTCTACGACATCCTCGGCAAGTAGGCCCCGGCCGGCGCTCGTACGCCGCCGTCTTCGGCAGTCCCTCCCTCCCCCTGACGTAAGGAATCGCCATGAGCGAAATGGACATGGACATCAAGCACGGCGCGCTCCAGGACGCCAACGACCGGATGAAGCAGGTCGCCGCGTCCATGAACGGCGCCCTCGACACCATCGTGCAGCGCCTCGACGCCATCAAGTCCGAGTTCACCGGTGAAGCCGCCAAGGAGTTCGCCGAGTTCAAGCAGGCGGTCAACAACCTGGACGCGAGCCTGTCCTCCCAGTTCGACAAGGGGGCCGACCTCCTGGCCGACGCCCACAGCATCATCCGCAACGGCGACCGCAAGAGCGCCTACCTGTTCCAGCGCTGATCCGCGCACCCGGACCCGGCCCGACGGCGCTCGCGCGCGGGCCGGGTTTCCCGTACCGGGGGTGAACCGGTCGGCACGGGGCCCCCGTTCTTCCTGCCGAACACTCACGGCCCACCCGAAGACAGGAGAGCGCGCATGGCGGCCAACCCCCCCAACGAAGACTCGGACGACGAGGGCTCCTTCAAGATCACCGAAGACGCCCTCCTGAACTTCGCGGCCAAGTTCGAGGCCCTCCTCAAGGACCTCGGGGAGGACCCGGCCGTCGCGGGCCTGACCCAGTGGGCGCAGGGAAACGCCATCGGCGACGACGGCAAGATCCTTCCGGGCAACACGGGTCAGCTGCAGAGCGCCAAGGAGGTGCAGGAGGGGTTCAAGACGATGTGCGCCCAAGTGCTCAGCGGACTGGGCGTGTTCCGCGGCGTCGCCGACAGCGGCTTCCTCACCCTGAAGACCATCAAGCTCATCCTCGACAACACCTCCGACGACGCCGTCAGCGTCACCGAGATGTGGGAGATCCTCAACTCGATCCAGCAGGGCGCCAAGACGCCGAGCCCCGGACCCTCGGCCCCGACCAAGTAGACGAGACATCCCCAGCCCCACGGACAGGAGTTCCGCGCGATCATGCCGGTGAGCAAGAACTGGGAAGAAGCCCTCAAGGTCTTCATGGCCGACACTGGTTCGCTGGCGGACCGCAATTCGGTGGCGGGCCCTGGTTCCGCCAGATGGACCACGACCGACGGCATCCGCGTCATGAAGGACGTCAGTCCGACCCAGGACTGGTCCAAGACGTTCGACGTGTTCTGGACCGGCTTCGCGACGCTGCAGGACGGGAACGGCCAGAACGTCGTCAGCCCCGTCCACTTCGTGGCGGGTTTCAACATCGACAAGAAGAACGTGTTCGACAACGCCACATCCAAGTGGAACTTGTGGTTCAGCGACCCCAAGAAGAACCTCGCGCCGCTGGTGGGTTCGCCCTTCAAGAACGAAGTCGTCAACCCCCTCTCGTTCGAGCACGCGGCGGCCCAGGTCACGAGCATCGTCGGTTGGTTCGACGAATGGCTGCCGATCATCAAGAAATGGGGCGACGCCGTCGACTCCGGTGGCGACGAGTGGAAGGGCAGCGCGGCCGGCGCGTTCAAGAAGTTCCTGAACGTGATCCACGTGGAGATGAGCAAGGTCAGGCTCGACATCACGGCGCCGAGCGACTACGCGGCGTTGATCACGACGGCCAAGGACAAGCTCAAGGAGGCCGTCACGGGCATGAACACCTCCTTCGGCGAGTGGTACGTGACGCGCAACGCCAATGGGTTGAACGTGCTGCACGACGCGTTCCACAAAGTCATGTCCAAGGCGGAGCTCCAGGTCACCTGGAAGGCCTACAACTACGGCGATACGTACGGCTACGAACCGGACACCTGGAAGATCGTCGACAACGACAAGTCCGACATCAGCCATGCCTACTGGCTCGACGGGGTCGAGAGCGCCGCGAAGGCGCTCTGGATGGGGAACCTGGAGAAGCTGGACGCGGCCGCGAAGAAGTACATCGACCCGCTGGACACGGCGTACTCGAATCTCGGCGGCGCGCTCAGGGAGGGCGTCTACCAGCCCAACATCAGCATGCCCGGCGGCGGCACGGGTCCGACCCCGCCCCCCAACCCCCAGAACAACCCCCTCAACCAGGGCGGCAAGAACCCCCTCGACGGGAAGGGCGGAGGAGCCGGCGGCCCCGGCGGGCCGAAGAAGCCCCCCGAGCTCAAGACCGGCGGGGGCGCCGGCCCGGGCAACAAGCCTCCGACCGGCCTCCCCGGCAGCCTCAAGCCCGGCAGCGGTTCCGGGACGGGCGCGGGCGTGCCGTTGCTCGACAAGAACGGCAAGCCGGTCCTCGGTCCCGACGGCAGGCCGGTGCTGGTGCCGCCGGGGTCCCGCATCGGCAAGGACGGCAAGGTCTACGACGCGAAGGGCAATCCGGTCCTGGGCCCGGGCGGCAAGCCCGTCATCGCGCCGCCCGGCGCCAAGGTGGGCCAGGTGCCTCCGGGCGGGCAGCCCCAGGGGCCGCTGCAGCCGGGCAGCGGCACGTACGACCAGATCCGGCTCCCCGAGGGGGCGAAGATCCTGGAGAACGGCACCGTCGTCGACGCCAACGGCAAACCGCTGCTCGACTCCAACGGCAATCCCTACACCCTGCCCAAGGGAGCCACCGTCAAGGACGGCATCGTCGTCGGTGCCGACGGCAAGGCGATCAGCCGTACGAACCAGCTGTTGACGAACGCCGAACACGCCCTCAGCTCGCGTCCGATCCCCAAGCCCAACACTCAGTCCGGCGGCCTCCCGGCCTTCGAGTTCAAGAGCGGCGGCACCTCGGGAAGCGGCAGGCTCCCGGGCCTGGACGGCATCGGCTCCGGTGGTGGTGGCGGCGCCGGCGGTCTCGTCGGCGGCGCGCAGCCCAAGGGCACCGCGGCGACCGTCGGCGGTATGACCGGGATCGGCGAGTGGGGGACCCAGAGGGGCGCCTCCGTGTCGGGCAATCCGGCCGCGGCCGCGGCCAATGCCGCCGCCCAGCAGCAGCGGGACGCCCTTCAGGGCCAGCCGCCGCCGCAGTCTCCGATGATGCCGCCGATGAGCCCGGGCGCGGGCGCCGCCGGTGGGCAGCCGAACCAGGGCAAGGACCGGCAGCGCACCACCTGGCTGACCGAGGACGAAGAGGTCTGGGGCACGGACACCGGCTCCGTCAGCGGAGTCATCGGCCGCTGATGGGCCCTCGTCCGTCCCGAACACTGACCGACCCCAACCAACCCCGACCGAACCATCCGAAAGGTGACCGATGAGCATCGACTTCGAGGGCAAGATCAAGGACGCGATGTCGGCCCTGCACGAGCAGCGGGACCAGATGCTCGCCGCCAAGCGCGAACTCGACTCGGCGACGGCCTCCGCCACGTCCAGGGACCGCATGGTGTCGGTCACCGTCGGCCCCCAGGGCCAGGTCGTCTCGATGACCTTCCACACCAAGGCGTACCAGGCGATGGCACCGGCCGAGCTGTCCGCCGCGCTGGTCACCGTACTCAACGACGCCCGGGCCACGATGGGCGCCGAGGTCATCGAGCGGATCAAGGGCTTCGACAACTTCGGCGAGCACCTGCGCATGGTCACCGGCCTGAGCGGCATGCCCGACGACCTGGACGAGCTGATGAAGCCGCTGCGCGCGATGGGCTCCTCCTTCGGCCTGGAAGAGGCGAGCGAGGAGGCGAAGGCCGCCAAGCAGGAGGAGTTCGCCGCCGAGGAGGAGGCCGCGCGCACGAGGTCCGAACACCACAAGAAGCAGGAGGAGTTCGCGGCCGAGTCGGAGAGCCGGATCCCCACCGGGAAGCAGGAGGTCTTCAATGGCTGACGATCGGGACCTCAGGGTGCTGAGCGATCTCAAGACCAAGTTCAGCTACTACGACGACTATCAGCGGTGTCTGACCGACCTCAACCTGAAGATCGTCGAGATCAACCGGATCAACAAGGAGTCGGCCGGCCAGGACGAGATCGGCACTGTCTACCACCAGCAGGTCGACAAGCCCACCGAGAACCTGACCGAGACCATCGCGTACATCCGGAAGAAGCTGGGCACGGTGGTGAGCGCCGGCAACGACACCGTCGACACGATGAACAACGCGGACGACGAGGCCGGGCAGCACGTGGAGACCTTCTGAACCGTGCGGGTGGCCGTCTCCGTTCCATCGGGCACAGCCACCCGCCCGACCGGAGGACCACCACGCCATGTCCATCAATCCGCCCAAGGGAATCGCCGACTTCCTCGGATTCGTGACGGGCATGGAGTGGCCCCAGGCCGACGAGGACCTCATGCGGCGGGTGTCGGAGCACTACGCCGACATCGCGAAGGACCTCACGACGCTCTCCGGTTACGTGTTGGAGCTCATTCCGATCGTCAAGGGCGACTTCCGCGGCGAGGCGGCCAGCTCGTTCGTCGTGTCGATGAACGACCTGACGGGCCAGACGGCGGGCGCGAACCAGCTGGAGCAGACGGCGGAGCTCGCTCAGCAGCTCTCCGATGTGGCCCTGAAGGTCGCCAACCAGGTCGAGTACACGAAGATCATGGCGATCCTGCAGCTGGTGGAGCTGCTGGCGCAGATCCTGTTCGCCACACTCTTCTCCGTCTTCACCTTCGGTTCGGTGTGGGGACCCGTGTCGGCGATGTTCGCGATGACCCGTGAGGGCATCAAGGGCCTCTTCATGTGGCTGCTCAGCACGATCGTCAGCCAGACCTTCATCGGCATCACGGGCGGCATCTTCCGCGACCTGGTGATCCAGCTGTACCAGCTCGGCGCGGGCCACACCAAGGAGTGGAACATGGAGTCGATGATCGACTCCGTCAAGCAGGGTGCGCTGACCGGTCTGGTCGGCGGCCCGCTGGAGATCGTCTTCCACTACGGCGGCAAGCTGCTCGGAAGGCTCCTGGGCGGCCGCAGCCCGGCCTCGATCCTCAGCCGCCGGGTGGACGACGCGCTCAAGGGCAAGGCCGACGACAAGATCAACAAGACGCTCGACAAGACCCCCGGCAACGGTGCCTCGAAGAGCGGGAAGGACGTGCCGGGCGGCGCAGCGGGCGCGGGAGCCAAGCCGGACGTCCCCAAGCCGATCGACAAGCCGGAGCTGCCGGCGAAGACGCCCGTGAACAAGGTCCCGGACGACGCTCCGGCGCCCCCGGTACGCACGGAGACCGCGGGCGACGCCGTCACCACGCCCCCCGCCGCCCGGGCGGACGCCCCCGGCACGGCGGCCGGCACGGCGCCCGGCACGCCCGGTTCGGCCGGCACGCCCGGTTCGGCCGGCACGCCCGGTTCGGCCGGTTCGGCCGGCCGGCCCGATGCCCCCGCCACGGCCAAGCCGGTCGGCGCCGGCGCGTCGGACGCCGCCCCCACCCAGTCGGCGGGGTCGGCCTCGAAGGGCTCCGGGGCGGCCGGGAGCGCCGGCCGCCAGGCCGACGTCGAGGTGCCGCCGCGACTGGAGTCCCTGCTGGCCACCAAGCAGGCGCGGCAGGACTTCTCCAACGAGGTCGGCGATCTCCTCGGCAGTGTCAACCGGCAGCTGCAGACCGGCTTCCTGCGGTTCGGCGAGGGCACCATCGCGGATGCGTTCGCCGACAAGATGGGCGACATCTTCGCCAAGCACCTGGCGGTCGAGGGTGCCGAAGCGGCGCTGAAGGCGGAAATGAAGGCCGCCGGCCGGGAGTTCGGCGACATGCTGGCCCGCAAGTGGGTCCGTCTCGGCGCCGACCACAGCGATCTCTCCGAGTCCCTGACCAAGGCCCTCGGCGATCTGGCGAGCGTCCAGCCGCTGCGGAACCTCGCGGAGGCGATGCCGAACCTCTTCAACCGTTCCGAGCACAAGGGCTTCTTCCAGCGGGTCCTGTTCCAGGAGAACCCGCTGCAGGGCAACCCCCTGTACCAGCTGGGCGGCGCCATCGCGTCGACCCTGCAAGAAGGCACCCACGAGATGCTCAGCGAGGGCTTCTACAACGTGGTCTTCGGGGACGGGACGTTCGAGGTCAGTGGCGGGCCGTTCGCCGCCGGCGTGTCGATGAGCCTGCTCGGCAGCGGTCTGCACCGGATGTTCGAACCCGTCATGGTCAAATACCAGGACTGGGTCCTCAAGCACCAGTACTCCGAGAACCCCAACGACAACAAGTACTTCGGCCTGCTCCACCCGATCAACATCGCCTCGTTCGTCGCGAACATGACCGGCAACCCCGCGCCCTGGCCGGTGCCCCGCCCCACCTCCCAGGTCCAGGACCCCAGCGTCACCGCCGAAATGAAGGCCATGGTCAAGTGGGTCTTCTCCAACCCCTTCACCGGTACCCCGTTCTTCTCCGACTCGCCGCACGCCGCGGACGTCCCGACCGCCGGGTCGCTGGACGACGTACTCGACGTCGCCACCGAGAGCGACACCGGCAACGGGTTCGACCTGCCCACCGTCACCCCCGACCGGCCCTTCAGCGAGGAGTTCGCCGACCACCCGCTGTTCGGGGCCGACTCCGACAACGGGACCACAACTACGCCGGAGACCGTTTCCTCCGAGCCCGAGTACGACATGCTGATCGTGGACGACGACGATTCCAGCGTATCCGACTACGATTCCCTCGCGGACGAGGACCTCACGCGGCCGGCCTTCCTGCGGACCGAGGGCGGCGACAACCCCTTCACCTCCGAGGGCATCCGGCAGCAGCCCGCGGGCGAGGGGCAGACCTCCACGGCGACCGCCGGGCCGGTCCTGCGCGAGGGCCCGGAACGCACCGTCGACGTCGTCACCCCGGCAACCGCCCACACGCCGCTGACCGCCGTCGTCGTCGAGTCGGCGTCCACGGACTCCTGGAGCACCGACTCCGACGCCTCCCCCCACACCGCCGGCGCCGACGACGGCGCCACCACCACCGCCTCCACCACCACCCCCGAGCGGCCGGACACCCCTCCGCCGGGCCGTGGCGGTGACGGTGACGGCAGCGACGACACGCCCCCGGGGCCGGACGTGCCCGCCCCCGTCATCTCCGCCGTCGTCCCCACCGTCATCCCCGCCGGCATCGCCATCGGCGACCTGAGCGCCGCGCAGCTCAAGGCCCTCCAGCAACTGCCCGCCCGACCGGGCGTGTTCGTCGTCGGCATGCACACCGGCCCCCACGGTGCGCCCGACGCCGCGACCACCCTCAAGGCGCTCATCGACACCCACGACAGCGGCGGGCTCGACGGGATCACCCAGATCCAGTTCACCGCCTGCAACCTGGCCGCGGCCGTCAACGAGGCCACCGTCAAGACCGTCATGAGCGGCCTGTGGAAGCACCGGGCCACCGGCGAGACCGCTGCCACCCCCGACACCCTCAAGGCCGTCGCCGCCGACGGCCCCGTCTGGGTCGTCCCCACGACCGGCTCCGACAGCGCGCTCGTCACCGCCCATCACATCGGCATCACGCCCGACGGCAAGCCGACCGTCCTCACCGAGGGCGCCGCCTGGCACGAGTACTCCGACACCGGCGGCCCGGACCACACCCCCGACCACACCGACACCCGTACCAGCGACATCCCCGACGGCGCCGTCCACGCGCAGGTCCGCACCCCCGCGACCGCCGACCAGCATCCCGACGCCGTCAAGTTCGGCACGGAGCCGGGCGGATCCAGCCGCTCCAACGCGCCGGACGCCTCGATCGAGGACCGGGTACGGATTCGCTACATGGAGGAATCGCAGACGTACGAGCGGCGGCTCGCCGACTACCTGGCCGACCGGGACGACGTCAAGCAGGTCGCGCAGACCCTGGCGCAGACGATCTGGCGGTACCTCCCGCCGGACAAGCGGGGGTCGCTCGGCAGCAACGAGGCCTCCATGCCCGGAGTCGTGGGCAACAAGGAGCCCGAGCTGCGCCGCGTCGTCCGCGAGGGCAATCTGCGCGAGCGGATGACCCTGGTCTTCCACGCCATCTCCACCCTGGTACTGCCGACTGCGCTCAACCACCCGGCCAGATACCCGAGGGCGATCAGGGACGAGCGCCCCAGCCGGCAGGAGCGGCCCGAGTACACCAGGTTCCGCACGCTCGACTCCCAGGTCACAGGGATGAGCAAGGCCGGGCGAACAAATACACCGGAGTACCAGAGCACCTATCAGGAGTGGTCCGCGCTGGCCCGGACCCTGCGCACGGACCTCAGGCCCGACGGGATCACGCCGGGGCTGAGCGATACGGAGCAGCTGAAGGCCCTGGACCGCCAAGGCTCCCTGAAGTGGATACCGGGCGCGGCCAAACTGGAACTCAAGATGAACGCGCCGCTCCAGCTCACCAGTGAGGAGCACGGCCGTCTGGTCATGACCGGCACGTCCGGGTCCGCCTTCTACTTCCACCAGTACGCCCAGTTGATGGCCGATCAGTGGTCGATGGCCGTGGACCACCAGGCACTGCGGCTGGCCCTGATCGCCACCTTCGTCGGCCAGGGGCACCACTCCGTACCCGAGGTCATGGCGGGGTCCGCCGTCTTCGGCCACTGGGCCGCAGTCGAGGAAGTGCAGATGCCCGTCCCCGGGCCCCAGGACGCCCCCGACTGGGGGCACTACCGCGCCCTCGGGCCGCTGACCGAGGCGGAGCTGCGCGCCCACGTGGCCGTCGACGGGAAGTTCCCGGACGAGCGGGCCGCCGAGTACCACGCGTCCCTCATCAACCGCGACCGCGACGTAGAGATGGCCGAAGCCAACCCGGTCTCCAAGCGCCGCCGCGGCGGCGACAGCGACGAAGACACCGACATGGTGGACCCCAAGCGCGAGCGCCAGGGCAGCAGTCCCGCGGTGCCCGAGAACTCCCCGCACTCGCAGCCGGGGCGCAAGGAGCCCGTACTGGTGCCTCCGGCGGACCGGCCGGTCACCCCCGAGCAGTGGTCCGACTGGAAGTGGACCCCGGGCCGCGAGGACGTGCCCCCGCCCGCCCGTATCCGTACCGAGCGCTTCGACCCCGCGGCCGATCCGGACGACCCCGGGCCGTACTCCGGCACCGCGGACCGACGCCGCCGCGGCGGCGGTCTGCTGGACGGCCGGGCCACCCGTATCAACGCCGACGTACAGCGCTTCAACGTCCCCGCGCAGGACGGCGGGCCGGGCGGATCGGTACGGCTGGTCCAGGTCACCCTGCCCGTGGCCACCGACGGTTCGTACACCGCGGCCGAGGTCGCCGCCCTGCGGGACCGGATGCAGGGCCTCCTCGACGCCCATGTGAACCTCGGCTTCGCGCTGCCCCGTACCAAGGACCAGCTGCACATGGAGGTCCGGCTCGTTCCCACGCCCGTACCGCAGGACGGCGCCTTGGGACGCGACTGGATCACGGTGAGCCAGGACGCCGGACCCGGCCGGAACTCCGACCAGCTGCACTTCCGGCTGCACGGCGACGACGCGGACCCGGCAGTGGCGGCGCGCGACGACGCCATGCTGCTGCACGAGCTGCTGCACTACGCCGGTCTGCCCGACCGCTACCACGACGCCCGGTCGTTGTTCCGGCACACCCCCGAGCAGGCCGACGCGTCGGGCGTCATGGCCGAATCCGCCCTCCCCGACGGCACCTTCCCCCGGCAGTACCTCGAAGCCATCGAGAACGTCACCGAATCCGGCTCCGTCCTCCACGACAACAACGGCCCCGGCTCCTGGACCGTTCCGGGCAACGACCCCACACCCCCCGCACACCGCGGCAGCCAACACCCCGCCGCCGTCAAGTTCGGCACCGACACCGATACGGCGAAGCCGGGTCCCCTGTCGCGGGTGCTGCCCGAGGAGTCCTGGCCGACGCTGCTGGAGAACCCCGACGACCGCCTGACCACCCTGCTCGGGGAGGTGCTGGACGGGCGCAGCGGCGACTGGCGGACGCTGAACACCGACTCCTATCTGCAGCTGCGCGCCCGGATCGAGGACACCGGTCCGACCTCCGCGCTCGGCGCCGAAACCATCGGAGGCATCAACTCCGCCTTCGATCACTACAACGACTCCATGCCCTCCGCCAAGGACGACGTGGCGCGGCTGACGACCATCGCCGAGACGGTCCAGTTGCTCCAGACGACCGAGGATCTGGATCCCTCGACCACGGCCGACGTCCGGTTCCTGGCCCAGCGCCTCCTGCTGGACAACGGCTACTCCCCCTCGCTGCTGCCCGACGACGCCTACACCGCGGACTACTGGCAGGACGGCACGGCGGACCAGATCACCTACGACCTGGCCATGGGCATGGCGACGTTCGCCCGTCTCACGTCCGGGCCGCCGCAGGGGTCGGAGCCCGCGGGCGGTCCGCTGGCGCGCGTGCTGCCCGAGACGTCCTGGCCGGCGTTGCTGACCAGCCCCGACGATCGGACGACCACCCTGCTCGGGGAGGTGCTGGACGGCCGCGGCGGCGACTGGCAGACGCTGAACACCGACTCCTACCTGAAGCTCCTCGCCCGGATCGAGGGCGACGGGCCGCCCGTGGAGCCCGCGACCGGCGTACGAGCAGAGCTCGACGCGATCTTCGACGGCTATCACCGGAGCGTGGCCGCCGCCTCCGGGGACAGGGCTCGGCTGACGGCCGTCGCCAAGGTGCTCAAGCAGCTCCAGAAGGTCGGGGACTTCGGGCCGTCGTCGCAGACCCGGATGACGGCAGACGGCCGGTTCCTGGCCCAGCGCCTGCTGCTGGACCTGGGCTACACCCCGTCGCTGCTGCCGGCCGGCGCCGACGCCCCGAAGTTCTGGCGGCGGATGGAGAAGCGGATCGCCGAGGACCTGGCCATGGGCATGGCTACGTTCACCCGCGTCCGGTCCCGGGCGACCGAGCAGGCCCCCGACGTCGCCACGGTGAGCGGTGATGCGCCCGCGAACGCGGCGACCGTGACTCCCCCGACTACGGAGCCCAAGGCCGACGCCGGGGTTCCGCCGACCGGCGACGCCACCGCCGGCGAGCGGACCCCCGAGAACGCCGATGCCGACTCCGACGTCGCCGAGTCCGAGGAGGCCGCCGACTGGCGGGCGGAGCTGTCCGGGCTGGGTCCCCGTACCGCCGAGGTGACCACGGCCTATCTGGTGCTCCCGCACTCCGTGGACAAGGTGGCGGGCCAGTCCGACGCGTTCCTGCGCACCGGGGGCAAGCCCTGGGCCACGCTGACGGCGCAGCGCCCCTCGGCCGGGGGGCAGACCCTGCTGGAGGTGACCGTTCCCACCGGCCGGGCCGTCGATACGGGTGACGGCCGGCTGCTTGTCGGCAAGGACGACCTGACGCACGTGAGCGTCACGGGCGTGTTCGCCGAGGGCGGCACGCTCCAGCCGTGGCAGGCCCGGACGGAGGCCGATCTGGTCGGTCTGCCGCTGGCGATGCTGACGCGGCTGGAGCAGGCGTTGCACGCCAACCCGGATGTGAATGTGAACAGCCCCATGGCGCGGCTCGCGTTGCGGATCAACTACGCGGAGGCCTCCCGGGAGGCCGAGCGCCCACTGGGCGAGTACATCGCCGGGCTGGAGCCGGTGCAGCGGCAGGTGCAGCAGCTGGTCCAGGCCCTCTGGGACAAGGCCGGAACCGACGACATGCGCCGTGCGCTGGGTACCGATGCCGCGACCGGGAGCGGGTCCGTCGGCAGGGACCTCGCCGAGTTGGAGCGGGTCGTCAGGGAGGGCAACCTCCGCGAGCAGATGCACCTGCTCGGGATCGCCGTGCACGGCGATGTGCTCAAGAAGCTGGTGGGTTTCAAGAAGACCGTCCCCCCGATCCTCAAGCAGGAGTGGGACAGGCAGGTTTCACCCGACGTGGCCCAGCGCCGCGACGCGATGCAGAAGCAGCTCGACGCGATGGCGCCGGGCCCGGAGCGCGACGCGTACGAAGCCGAAGTGAAGCAGTTGGTCCGGACCGACCTGCGTGCGGACGAGGTGGTGCCGCCGCTGAGCGAACGCGAGCGTCGCCACGCGCTGGAGGACGGCCGGCTCGCGTGGCTCCCCGGCGAGAACCACCGTGCGATCCAGATGGTGAGCTGGGGGCAGGCGACCGCCCAGGAGTCCGGCGGACTGCTGAGCGCCGGTACCTCCAACACGACGTACTTCGTGCTCGAAGCGGTCCACAAGATGAGCCAGAAGTGGGGCCTTCAGGTCGACTACCAGCTGGTACGGCTCGCCCTGCTGGCGGACATGCTTCCGGTCCACCACCACTCCCTCCACGAGATCATGAGGGCGGCCGACGAATTCGGGCGGGCCGTGCTCCGCAACGACGCGCTGGACTACTCCGACAACTGGAGCAGGTTCCGCTCGCTGGCGCCCCTGACCGAGGGTGAACTCCGTACGGCCATGCCGGGAGGGAGGTTCCCGGACGAGGTCGCCTTCGGGCTCGAACCCCGCGAGACGCTGTCGGGCCCCGTCGATCTCCTGTTGCAGGGCCCGGTCCCGCAGAGCGCGGGGCGCCGCCTCTCGCAGGTGCTGCCAGAGCAGTCCTGGCCGGTGCTCCTGGACGGCGCCGACTCCCCGGACGGGGTGCCCCAGTTGGTCCGTGAGGTGTTGGACGGGCAGCCGAGCCGCAGTCGCGACTGGCAGCGGATCCACGCCGACTCCTATCTGGAGCTCCGTCGGAGGATCGAGGGGGGCGAACCGCCCGCGGAGCCCGAGGGGCCCTCGCCCTGGATGCGCGACGAGGACGAGGACGCACCGGAGGTGGACGTCGTACAGCGGGACCTCGACGGGATCTTCGACGACTACTACACGGCCGTCGCCCAGGCCTCCGGGGACCGGGAGCGGCTGCTGGCCATCGCCGGCGTCGTGCAGCGGCTCCAGCAGTTCGAGGGACTGACGGGTCCGTCGCAGCCCGGCACCGGGATCACCGCTGACGTGCGGATCCTGGCCCAGCGCTTCCTGCTCGACCAGGGATTCACCCCGGCCCTGCTGGGCGCCGAGGGCGACACCCCGGCGTTCTGGCAGCGGTCCACGGATCAGATCGCGGACGATCTGACCTCGGGCATGGAGACGTTCGCCGCCCATCTGGCGCCCGTACGTCACATTCCCGCCGGGATCACCGTCGGCGAGCTCAGCCCCGCCCAGATCAACGCACTTCAGCAACTGCCGCCTCGAACCGGCGTGTTCATCGTCGGCATGCACACCGGCCCGAACGGCCCGCCCGACGCCCACACCGTCCTCAGAGCCCTCATCACCGCCCACGACACCGGCAAGCTCGACGGCGTCGACCGGATCCAGTTCACCGCCTGCGACCTCGCCACACCCCTCAACGAAGCCACCCTCAAGACCGTCATGAGCGGCCTGTGGCAACACCGGGCCGACGGCAGCACCACACCCGCCCCCGACACCCTCACCGCGCTCGCCGCCAACGCCCCCGTCTGGTACACCCCCACCGGACAGCTCGTCACCGCACAACACATCGGCATCACCCCCGACGGCAAGCCCACCATCCTCACCGACAACGCCGCGTGGCACGAGTACACCGACACCGGCCACCCCGACCACACCCCTGCCCACACGGCCACCCACACCGACAACGACCTCACACCCACCACCCAACCCGGCAGCCAACACCCCGGCGCCGTCAAATTCGGCACCAACACCGACACGGCAGAGGGGCCAGAAGGAGCAGAAGGGGCAGAAGGAGCCGCAACCCCGCCCGGCACCCGGGACGACGCCGACTCCGTCTCCATCTCGGTGAGCATGGCCGGCGAGCCGTCCAAGTCCCATGAGCTGACCGTGTCGTTCAAGAAGGGCGGCAAGACGCTCGACCCGGCCGACGGGCCCCAGCTGCACAGGTTCGTCCAGGAGCTGCTCCCCGAGCTCAAGCGCCGTCATCTCCAGCAGGAGGACAAGCTCCGGATCCAGGTCAACGCCGGTGGCAACCACTGGTTCGCCCCGGCCGCGGAGAGGACCGGCACCGAGCGCGCCAACGCCATCGTCCAGGCGCTCAGGTTGAGCATCCGGTCGGCCGCGGACGCGGAGAACCTCCCGGCGGCGGCCGAGATGGCCGACTTCGTCGTCACCTCACGGGGACGCGCGATCGACGAGGCCCCCACCGCCCCCGAGGTACCCAAGGCCGATCTGCGTCGCCGGAGCACGATCAGCACGCAGCTCCGGACCCCCGAGGTCCGCGACGAGTACGATCCGTACGTCACCGACGCGGCGAAGCTCCTCGACCGGCTCGGCGGCAGCCGGGTCCAGGTACTGGACCTGGCGCTGGCCATCGGCCACGCCAGAGGCAACGCGACCCTGCGCGGCGAAGCCGCGCAGCCGGGCCATCCCACCGCGACGGCCGTCAGGAACGGCCAGCAGGCCCTGCCGCGCCACCAGGAGCCCGTACGGCACAGCACCATGCTCAACCTCACCGAGGTGAAGGCTCTGCGGCAGCAGGCCGAGAACCGCGGCACCGAGCACACCGCGCTGCCGCTCGACCAGTTGCTGGCGCCGGACGCCGACTGGCAGGCCGGACCGCGGCACCGGTCCGGGCCGGACCACAACGTGGTCTTCGAGGTGCTCCCGCTGACCGCCCGCGACGCCGGGCAGATCCTCGGTGAGGGCCGCGTGGTGTTCGCGCCCGACGCCCGCTTCGAGGTCGTTTCGCTGGAGCGGATCGAGTCCGGCCGGACGAAGGTGACGCTCCGCGAGGTGAGCCCGAGGGCCCTCGTCGGATCCGGCCAGGGACCGTCCCGGCCGCCGCAGCCCGCGACGCCCGTCATCGGCATCCCCGGCGTGAGCTATCCGGGTCCGAGCCGCCCCCTCGACTCCATCCTGGTGTACGACAGCGGCAAGAAGCAGTACGTCTTCCGGCAGCCGCAGTTCATCCACCGCGGGGAGGTGGAGGTCGAGCTGGTCGACGGAAAGCCGTTCGTGCGCTTCTACACCACGGTGGTCAGCGAGGTGGCACTCACGATCGATCCGACCGCGCCGGGGCGGGCCACGTCCGCCGAGTTCAAGGACATCCAGCAGGACCCCGACACCGGCCGGATCGTCATCAGCACGGGCAAGGACGAGGACACCGTCATCTGGACGGGTGTCGGCACCCCCGGGCGGGCCATCGCCTGGGCCATGAAGTACAAGGCCGACGACCCCGCGGTCTTCAAGCCCCTCATCCGGTCCTACTTGGTACCGATGGACGTCTACCGCGAGATCACCACGACCTCCCTCCCCGAGGAGGATGTGAACGCGCCCGGTGACGTCTTCCGCGGTGACGCCTCGCACCTCGCGGTGCCCGAACCCGAGATCGCGCGGGACAAGGACCAGTACCCCCTGAAGCACGCCGCGCAGACGCCGAATTCCGCGCCGGATCCGCTGCCCGACGGTCCCGCCCCCAATGCCGGCCGCACGATCAACACCGACCAGCCCGGCGACCGCAACCAGTTCGGCATCCGCGGGGAGCACCTCACGCTGCTGCGCGAGAGCATCCTGCCGCACTCGCTGATCACGTACTACCAGGACGCGGACGGCTTCAGCCCGGACCACGCGGACGCACGGTTCTCGAAGCACGGCCGCGTGGCCCACGTGAACGAGCTGCGCCGCCGACTCGACATCCCGGACGTGGAGAGCCGCCAGCTCCTGGCCGAGCACAACCCGTGGCTGGACGGCAAGAAGCACCGCAACAATCCGGGCCAGCTGAAGCGGATCTCCAACGAGCTGCGCACGCACTACGTGACCTGGCGGCAGTTCCAGCAGCTTCCCTCCGAGCGCATGCCGCACCCCCTCCTGGACGAGACGACGCCAGCCTCCTACGACCGCCGTCTCGTTCAGCTGAAGGAGTTCCTGAAGAACCACGGCGAGGCCTTCGAACAGGACCCGGCTCTCGCCCCCGAGCTCAGGAACCTCGACCACGACATCGAGAAACCGGGCCACGACACGGAATCGGTCGAGCGCTTCATGAAGGAGACGGTCCTGACCTGGGCCTCCCACGCGGAGATCGCCCACATCCTCTCCCTCCAGGCCAAAGCGGTCCTGGCCGACCGGAACCTGACGGACACCCCGTTCCCGCACGACTTCCACGAGATGGGCAAGAACCGCGACGAGGACGTCCAACTGCAGATCCGGGCCGGAAAGAAGATCACCGAACTCTGGCGGAACGGGAACCCGACGTACCGGATGATCGACCGCCTGACGCGGGACTACCCCGAACTGGCGCTCCGGTACGGCCAGATATGCGCGAGCGAGGGGTACACGTTCTTCGAGCACGCCCAGATGGTCGTGGGCCAGTACCTCAAGCTCGCCTCCCTCGATGCCGACGCCCCGGACCGGACGGTCCCCGTCGACGCCATCGTCAAGGCGATCCTGTTCCACGACATCGAGAAGATGAACTCGAAGGCGATGTACGGGAAGGGCAAGGAGCAGCACGACCAAGAGCCCGAACACCGGGGCGCCGTGGAGCTCATGGGCAAGTACCGGTACCTGTGGGGCGACTCGGAGGCGGACGCCCGCTCGTTCAGGGCCGCCGTCATGATGGTCGACTCGGACCCGCTGGGCTTCTACTACCGCGGCAAGCACGCCAAGAAGGCGGAGGCCAACCTCGACCACGCCTTCCAGTGGCTCGCCGAGGCCGCCCTGAAGATCGACGGCAAGCCCGTGATCGTCAACGACGGCACCGGGCGCCGGCTCGCGGAACTGACCGATGCCGACACCCGGGCCATCATCGGGCTCTTCCACGAGTTCCACCAGTACTACCAGGCCGACTACTCCTCCTACACGACCTACAGCCAGTACGTCCGCCGCGGCGACCTGATCTGGAACCCCCTCGGATACGTCCCCCCGGGCCTCACGGATCCCGCGGCGGACAACGCGCCGGCGCCCCAGGAGGACGACACCGCCTCGGTCACGTCCGAGGACTCCCACGACTCCCGGGAGTCCCGCGCCAGCAGCACCGGGGAACGCCGGCCGGGCGACGATGCGATCGAGGACCGGGCCCGCACCGGCAAGCCCTCCTTCAACCAGAGCTTCTTCCCCTCCGACGGCCAGGAGTCCCCGAACACCACGTACCCCCTGCGTGGCGGCCCGCGCCTGGCCGTGGACGAGTCGGGCGAGCCCGTACGCCCGCTCCGGTTCGCCTTCGACCCTGAGTACGAGCGGATGTACGGGGAACTCGCCGCGAGGTTCGCCAGTCCGGAGACCGTCCGCTCGCACTTCCGGCGCATCGGCGAAAGCCGGGTGAGGATCCTCTCGGGCAAGCTCGGCGACCCGCAGGACGGCAAGGGGAAGGCCAAGGCCGAAGCCGAGGTCGAGACCCCGGACGTCACGGCGGTCCAGCAGTCCCACGATGACGGCGACGCCGACTTCGGCCTCGACTTCGACGGCCTCGACTTCGACCTCGGCTTCGACTTCGACGGGGCGGACCTGGCCGACATCGGCGTGGCGCCGAACGCCGCCGGTTCCCCGTCGACTTCCCTGAGCGACACGAGCAGTTACTTCCCGGGGGACATCTTCGGGGACGACGCCGCGTCCATACAGGACTCCGACGAGGCCGCCTCGTCCGGGGAGGACGGGCCGCTCGCCCCCTACCAGCTGACCGAGTACGAGACGGGAGGCACCACCCCGCTCACCACCCGCCGGGCGGAGCACGCACGCATCGAGGCGGCCGCGAACGGCGCGGACCCCTACGAGCTCGCGCTGAACGGTCCGGCCAGGGACGCCGCGTCCTTCCCGGCCTACCTGCCGGTCCGCCCGCTCCACGCGGTGGACCACCCCGCCTTCACGGTGTCCGGTGACCACCGGTACGCGCTGCCCCTCGGCGAGGGCCGGCCCAGGGAGTTCTACGCCGCCCCGCAGGCCGTGGAGCAGGCACGGGACCGCCTCGCCGCGGCCGGCAGCACGCTGCGGCTGGTGGTGGACGACACCTCGTACGTCCGCTTCCACGGGGACGGCGCGGAGCACACCCTGCTCCGGATCACCGTGGAGGGCGACGGCTCGGGCAGCTCCGCGCCGGTCGTCCTGGCGGGCGACCCCCAGGGCCAGCACCTCACGCTGCGCAGCGCAACCCGGCCCGACCAGCTGGAGGCGGACATGCGCGAGGCGGTGGAGACCAACCTCACCCACTACGGAGAGCGGATGCACGACATCGCACGGGAGTTGGAACAGGCCGACCCCGGCCGGGCGGACGGGCGCACGCAGCTCGCCCGGGCCATGGCGGACCTCCGCCGGGCGCGCGAGGAGCTCGACCTCCTGGGCCCCGACCGGACGGCGGAGCGCGCCCGGTTGGAGCTGGAGCAGGCAGCGGCCCTCGCGGCGGCCGTGCGCGCGCTGGCCGCGTCCGCGGGAGCCGAGTACGGCACCCCGGGCGAGGACTGGTACCTCCACCTGAACCCGGGGGCTCCGCTCGCGCTGCCGAACGTGGACTGGTCGGCGTGAACCGTGCCCGGCGCCGCGTACGTTCTCCCGGGAGCGTACGGCCGCCGGGCCGCCCCGACCCCAAGGACAGGACCCCGCCATGACCGACCCGGAGTTCCAGCTCGCCGCCGTCTTCGACCACGTGGACCCGGTGGCCGGGCCCGGTTTCGCTGTGGACCACCCTGCGGTCGAGGACCCCGCGCTGCTCGCCCTGCTGGTCGAGCGGCTGAACGCCGGCGCGCCCGTACTGATGACCCCGGTGCTGATGGACGACGTACTGGATCCCGAGCGGCGTTCGGAGGTACCGCTGAACTTCCGTACGGACGGGCGGTGGGTGTGGACCGACACGGTCACCTACTACCTGGAGCAGTACGCCCTCGCCCCGGAGCCCGGCCTGCTCGCGCACCTGGGAAGCCCGGACTACGCGTTCGCGGCGCCCCTCGACCAGGCAGTCGTAGAGCGGGCCGCGGCCTTCGTGCTCACCCCGGCGCCGGAGGCCGCAGCGGCCCACGTACTGAGCTGACCGGCACCGGTGAACCCCGGAGCGGTGGCGGTCCGTTCGAACGTGATGCGGGTGTTCCGCGACGACCGAGGGGAAACACGGTGGACAACAGCGAACAGCGGCACGGGACCGCCGGACGGGGTCCGGGTGCCATCAGCCTGCCGGCGGTCGCCTGGCACGCGGCCGGTGCGGAGCCCGCGGCGGACCCCGTCGCGCCGCGCCCGTCCCTGACCCTTCCCGCGCTGCAACCCGAGTCCGTCACGCAGCCGGATCCCGCAGCCGCTCCAGCCGGCGGCGCCGTCCCGGAGGTCCCCGCCGCCGCGGCCGAGGAGGCCTCGGGGGCGGAAGAGACCCAGGAGGCCGAAGAGACCGAGGAGGCCGAGGAAGGCCGGCAGGCGGCCGAGGAGGCACCGCAGGCGGCAGCGGCTCCGGACGCCCTGGCCGCGGCCACGGTCGCGGCTCCGGCCGCGCCGGCGGGCCTGCGCCCGGCGCGGCGGATACCGAAGCCGATGCTCGCGGCCGCCGCCACCTCGGGCGTGGTGCTCATGGGCATACCCCTGCTGTTCTCCCAGCTCGGCGGGGACGCCGGCCCCGGCCGGGTCCCGCCCCGCCCCACCGGCTACAACCAGCCCGACGGCGGCCCGGAGGGCTTCGTACCCGGCACCGACCTGGCGGTGGGCTCCGTACCGCCCGGCGCGGTCGTCCCGGGAGCGGCCGCGGACGCGCCGGGCCAGGGCGCCGCCAACGCTCCCGTGGCCAACACCGGCACCGGCACCGGAGGCGGTGAGGGCCAGGGCAGCCCCGCGGGCGGCCCCGGCGGCGGCCCGGCGGCCGGCTCCGGCGGGAACCCGGGCAACCAGGGCAACCCCGGCTCCGGCGGATCCCCCGACACCGGAGTCCGCCAGGACCCCCAGCAGTCCCGCCCCGACGCGCAGGCGCCCCCGCCGGCCCCGGCCAAGAAGGAGTACGCCGCCGTCGCCGGCCAAGGCTGCGCGGGCGAGGGCGCCGCCTTCAGCCGCAACGGCTGGTACACGGACGGAAAGGAGGGCTGGAAGTCGTACGGCACCGGCGGCTACGGCAGCAGCGGCTGCAACGGCGACTTCCTCGCCATGCCGATGTCCGGCAACAGCGGACAGGACGCGGGCAATTACATGTTGTGGACCTTCCGGACCGGCGCCGTCACCACCGGCACCTGCCAGGTCTCCGTGCACGTCCCGAACAACGGTGACGTCAAGGCGGTCGGCGGGAAGCCGGCCTACTACACCGTGCACGGCGCCGCCTCGGCGAGCGGCCCCACGCTCGGGTCCTTCACCGTCAACCAGCCCTCCCAGCTGGGCCGCTGGGTCGGCGCCGGCAGCTTCCGGATCACCGGCGGCCAGCTGGCGGTGAAGCTGCACGACCGGGGCCAGGACTGGTCGGGGTCGACGAAGACCTACGACCACCTCGCGGGCGACGCCGTCCGCGTCCAGTGCACCTCCTGAACCAATCCGGCCACATCCGGCCACCGGCCCACGACGAAGGGAACGATCAGGCATGTCGCGCCATGTGCTGACCGTGTGCGCACAAGCGCAGAGCGGCGGCTCGTACGGCTCCGGCGGGTCCAGCGGCCCGTTCCGCACCATCGGAGAGGCACTGGAGGCGGCACGCAGCGGCGCGGTGATCTCGGTCCGACCGGGCCGGTACGAGGAGAACCTGGTCATCACCAAGATGGTGACGATCACCGCCGAGGACGCCCAGGGCACCGTACGGGTCATCCCCCGCAAGGGCACGGTGGTCCAGGTGGTCGCCGAGGCCGTGCAGCTGACCGGTCTGGTGCTCCAGGGGCTGGACGAGGAACTGCCGGCGGTGGACGTGCCGCGCGGTCAGGCGGCGCTCCAGGACTGCGAGGTGGTGGGCAACGCCTGGACGGCCGTGCTCAGCCGCCAGCAGGGCTCGCTGGCGATGCGCGGCTGCCGGGTGACCAACCCCGGCGGTGCGGGGATCGTGGAGACCTCCACCGGCACCAGCGTGATCGAGGACTGCGTCGTGGAGCACCTGGGCACCTCGGCGGTGGTCATCGGCGAGCGGGCCAATCCGACGATCCGCAACTGCGTGCTGCGCGACGCCCGCGGCAACGGCGTCTGCGCCAACGGCGAGGGGCGGGGGCTGATCGAGGACTGCGAGATCTCCGCCACCGACAAGCCCGCCATCGCCCTGGAGCAGAACAGCGCCACCCGGGTCCTGCGGACGTCGGTACGGGACTGCCTGCTGGGCGTGTACATCAGCTCGACGGACCGGGTGGTGCTGGAGGACTGCTCGGTGACGGGCACGAAGGTGCACGGCATCGCGCTGGCGGGGGGCACCGATCCGGTGCTGCGCCGCTGCCGGACCTCCCGTACCAAGGGCAACGGGATCCATGTCACCGGCCGTTCCCGGGGCACCTTCGAGGACTGCGAGGCCAGTGCGGCCGAGGGCAGCGGCATCTGGGTGGAGGAATCCTCGGGGCCCTCCTTCAGCCGGTGCTCGGTACGGGACGCCAAGGACGCGGGGGTCCGGCTGACCGGGGACAGCTCGCCGGACTTCGACCGGCTGGAGGTCCGGGACAGCGCCGGGGCGGGGGTGCGCGTCCTGGAGGGGGCGAACCCGATGCTGCGGCGCGTGACCGTGTCGGACGTCCGCGGACCCGGCGTGGAGGTGACCGACAACGGCCGCGGCCGCCTGGAGGGTTCGGAGATCTCCGGCACCAGCCAGGCCGGGATCCGGATCGCCGACGGCGGCAACGCGTACGTCGGCAACACGGCGGTACGGGACACCGGCGCGGCCGCCGTCTCGGTCGGTTACGGCGGTGCGGCCACGCTGCGGGACTGCGACGTGGCCGAGTCCTCGCAGGAGGGGGTGCTCGTCGAGGACGGCGGGGAGCTGAACGCCACCCGCACCCGGGCGCGTTCGTGCCGGCGGCACGGCTTCCAGGTCGCGGCCGGCGCCCGGGCCGTGCTCGGCCGGTGCGAAGCGGTGGACAACACCGGGGACGGCATCCGGATCGACTCCGCCGAGGCGGTACGGGTGCACGACTGCACGGCGTCCGGGAACCGCGGGTCGGGGCTGCGCCAGTCGAAGCCGTCGAACCGGCTCGCGGTGGAGAACCTGACCAGTGTGGAGAACGGGATGCCGGACGCGCACGGCGAGGCCGGTGCGGGGGCCGCAGGCGGCGGGTCCCGCACCGGTGGACCCGTGGGCGCGGCCGCTCCGGACAGGGCGGACGGGGCGGAGGGCTCCGACGGGGGGCTCGGCGCCGACGGGGCGCAGCCGGCCCCGGCCGGTCCGCCCGCGCGGAAGGGGCCGCTGGACGCCCTGGACTCCCTGGTCGGCCTGGACGGGGTGAAGGAGCAGGTCGCCACCCTCGTCAACCTCAACAAGCTGGCGCGGCGCCGGGAGCTGGCGGGCATGCCGGCGCTTCCGATGAGCCGGCACCTGATCTTCGCGGGTCCGCCCGGTACCGGTAAGACGACGGTGGCCCGGCTCTACGGCTCGATCCTCGCCGAGCTGGACGTGCTCCCGTCGGGCCATCTGGTCGAGGTGGCGCGCGCGGACCTGGTGGCGGCGATCATCGGCGGTACGGCGATCAAGACGACGGAGGTCTTCAAGGAGGCCCTCGGCGGTGTGCTCTTCATCGACGAGGCGTACACGCTGTCGCAGGGCACCGGCGGCAGCGGACCGGACTTCGGCCGGGAGGCCATCGACACGCTGGTCAAGCTGATGGAGGACCACCGCGACGAGATCGTGGTGATCGTGGCCGGGTACTCGGAGCAGATGCAGGGCTTCCTCGACTCCAACCCCGGGCTCGCGTCCCGTTTCAGCCGGACGGTGGAGTTCGAGAACTACTCGGACGCCGAGCTGACGACGATCGTCGCGATGGCCGCGGCCTCGCACGGCTACGAGCTCGCCGACGGCACCTGCGAGGCGCTGGAGGCGCACTTCGGGAGCGTGGCCAAGGGCGCCGACTTCGGCAACGGCCGTGCGGCGCGCAAGGTGTTCGAGGAGATGGTGGACCGGCAGGCGTCCCGGCTGGCCGTGCTGTCGGAGATCGGCAACGCGGACCTGGCGCTGCTGAAGCCCGAGGACGTCGGGGCGGACGCCGCCGCCGCGGTCGCCGCTGCCGCCGCCGGGGTGCCGGCCGAGCGGAAGACCGAGCTGCTGGACGAGCTGCGCGGCATGATCGGCCTGCCCGCGGCGAAGGAGCAGGTCGAGGACCTGGTCAACCTGATCAAGCAGGTGAACCGGCGGAAGGAGGCCGGGCTGCCGACCGCCACGATCAGCCACCACCTGGTGTTCTCGGGTCCGCCGGGTACGGGCAAGACGACGGTGGCCCGTCTCTACGGGCAGTTGCTCGCCGAGCTGGGCGTGCTGCCGGGCGGCCAGCTGATCGAGACGGCCAGGGCCGATCTGGTGGGCCGGTTTGTGGGCCACACCGCGCAGCTGACGAAGGAGGCGTTCGACAAGGCGCGCGGCGGTGTGCTGTTCATCGACGAGGCGTACACGCTGACCCCGCGCGGTGGCGGCGGCAACGACTTCGGCCAGGAGGCCGTCGACACGCTGATGAAGCTGATGGAGGACCACCGCGACGAGGTGGTGGTCATCGTCGCGGGCTACTCCGACGAGATGCAGGGCTTCCTGGACTCCAATCCCGGTCTCGCCTCCCGGTTCTCGCGGTCGGTCTCCTTCGAGCACTACACGGACGCCGAGCTGGTGCAGATCGTCTCGGTGCAGGCGGAGAAGGCCGGGTACGTGTGCCCGCCCGAGGCGCTGGCCGCGCTCGGGGAGCTGTTCGCCGCGGTACCGCGCGACCGGAGCTTCGGCAACGGCCGTTTCGCGCGGCAGACGCTGGAGTCGATGATCACCCGGCAGGCCGGGCGGCTCAGCAGGCTGGACATCGAGGACCTGGCCGAGCTCAGCCTGCTGCTGCCCCAGGACATCCCGTGGGACCGGGTGCCGGGGGGTGTCGCGTGACCGGCGGCCCCGCGGCCCCGGGTACCGGCCGGGCCGGGGCCGCGGTGGCGGCAGCGCTGGTCTGCGCGCTGGTGGTCGGCCCCGCTGCCACGGTGACCGCGGTGGCCGCGCCCTCGGCGCCGGCCGCCCCGGGTGCGGGGACGCCCACCGCTTCGGCCCCGGCCGGGGCGAGTACGGAGCCGACCTCGCTGCCCGGCCTCACGCAGCGGCTCACCGGCGACGAGTGCCGCAAGGCGTCGGACCGCACCGTCACCCGGACGCCATGGCCGCAGGCGCTCCTGCGGCCGGACACCGTCTGGTCGCTGACCGAGGGCGCCGGGGTGACCGTGGCGGTGGTCGGCTCGGGTGTGGACGACTCCGCCGGCCTGCTGGGCGGCCGACTGGGCCGGGCGGCGCGCCAGTTCGACGGCGGCCCGGCCGTGGACTGCGCCGGGCACGGCACGTTCACGGCGGGGCTGATCGCGGCGGCGCGGACCCCGGGGTCGGGGTTCGCGGGTCTGGCCCCCGGCGCCCGGGTCCTGGACGTGCCGGTGACCGACCGGCGCGGGGGCACCACCCCCGATCTGCTGGGTGCGGGCATCCGGGTGGCCGCCGACGGCGGTGCACGGGTGATCGCGGTGATGGCGGTGGCGGGCTCGGACAGCCAGGCGCTGGGGGACGCCGTACGGTACGCCGTGTCCAAGGGCGCCGTCGTGATCGCCCCGGCGACCCCCGACGGGGAGGGCGGGGGGCCCGCCTTCCCGGCGGCCCATCCGCAGGTGCTGTCGGTCGCGGCGACGGGACCCGGCGGGGCTCCGGCCAAGCAGGCGGTCGTGGGCCGGGTGGACCTGACGGCGCCGGGTGAGGCGGTGCTGGGCCCCGGGCCGGGCGGCAAGGGGCATTTCACCGCGTCCGGGCCGAGTTACGCGGCTGCGCTGGTGGCCGCGACCGCGGCGCTGGTGCTCGGCTACCGGCCGCAACTCTCCGGTGAGGCGCTCGCGCACCGGCTGCGGGCGACCGCTTCCGGGCCGGGCGTCGGGCCGGGCGGCCGGCCGTCGGACCCGCTCCAGGGGTACGGACCCGTGGACCCGGTGGCCGCCGTCACGGCGGTGCTCCCCGAGGAACTGCCGGGCGGGGCAGCGGGCGTGCCCGGCAGCGCCCGGGCGGCGGCGCCCGGCGTGGTGATGCCGCCGGACCCCGGGCCGTCGGCGGCCGGGCCGGCCTGGCTGGTGACCGCGGGGGCCTTCGCGGTGGGGGTGGGCATGGCAGGCGTTGCCGTGGTGGTGCCCGGAGGGCGGCGGCGGGGCTGGCGGCCGGGCCGGTACCGGGCCCCGGCGGGGGACGGGAACCGCAGGTCGGAGCTGCTGTAGCCGATCGTTGGCGGTTCTTTGGCGGGGCGTTGGGGACGGCTGCGACTCTCACCTCTGTCAAGCCCGGCACGCCCCGCTCAGGGGCGGCCGGTTGGTGCTGTCGCGGGCCACGGGAAGCGGCCGGCGGCGCAATGCGGGAGGAACAGCCGTGATGGGCATCGAGCAGCACGGTCCGGACGGGGACACGACGGCGGGCACGGCCGTGCGCGAGGGTGCGGACCGGGGCGGCGAGCGCCCGACCCTGGACCCCGACACGCTGGCGGAGCTCTACCGGCTGCACGCCCCGTACCTGCTCCGCGCGCTGATGCGGCTGACCAGCGGCGACCGGGGCAAGGCCGAGGACATGCTTCAGGAAACGTTTCTGCGCGCCTGGCGGCACCCTCAGGCGCTGACCCGCGGACCGGAGCACGGCCGGCCCTGGCTCTACACCGTCGCCCGCCGGATCGCCATCGACCACTTCCGGATGCAGGCCGCCCGCGCCAAGGAGCTCGGCGACGAGAACCCGGAGGAGCGGGCGGGCGCGCACGATCCGTACGAGGAGGTCGTGGTCGCCCACGACATCCGCGGCGTCCTCGCCGAACTCTCCCCGCACCACCGGGAGGTGCTCGTGGAACTGCACCTGAACGACCGCTCGACCGTGGATGCGGCGGCCGTGCTCGGCGTCCCGCCGGGCACCGTCAAGTCCCGCAACTTCTACGCCGTACGCGCCTGCCGCCCGCTGCTGGAGCAGAACGGCTTCGCCCCCGCGTGACCCACCCGGGCCGCACGCTCCGCGCGCCCGGCAGGTGAACCGGCCCCGGACCCGGTCGCGTTCCCCTGGATGACCACGGCCGGGACACTGGGAGGGGACCACCGAGGTGACCACCGTCGTAGACAGAAACAGCATGACCGAGCCCGGGCACTGGGCGCAGGCCCCCGACTACGGTCCGGCCGCGTGGCCGGACGCCGCCGAGCCGGACCGACCCGAGCCGGCCGCCGCGCCCGTGGAGACCGCCGCCGCGGCCGCCGACCCCGACGGGCCCGACCAGCCGCCGCAGCCGGAGCCCGGACCGGTCGTCGCGCCTCGGGCGCAGGACCCCGCGCAGGATCCCGGGCAGGACCCCGCGCCCGACCCCGGGCAGGACCCCGCGCCGGGTCCCGAGGCCGCGGCCGTCGCACCGGCAGCACCGCCCGCCCCCTCAGAGCCCGCACCCGCGGCCGCCTCCGCGCCGTCGGCCCGGCTGGGCTGGGCGGCGGATTCCGAGCTCTCCGCCGAGCGCCTGGTACGCCGTACGCCCCGCCGGATCTTCGGCACCGTCCGCCACCGCGTACCGGACGGGCTCACCGACACCATCCGCACCCCGCTCGCGGGCAGCCGGCGCATCGCGGTGATCAGCCTCAAGGGCGGGGTCAGCAAGACCACCACCACGATGGCCCTCGGATCGGTCCTGGCGCGCGAACGGTCCGACCGGGTCATCGCCATCGACGCGAACCCGGACTCCGGAACGCTGGGCCGCCGGGTGCAGCGGCAGTCCGGCGCCACCATCCGCGACCTGGTGGCGGCCATGCCCGACCTGCACACCTACATGGACATCCGGGCGTTCACCTCCCTGGCGCCCAGCGGTCTGGAAGTCCTCGCCAACGACTCCGACCCGGCGGTCTCCCGGACGTTCGACGAGCAGGACTACCGGCAGGTCGTCGAGCTGCTCAGCGGCCAGTACCCGATCGTCCTCACCGACTCCGGCACCGGCCTGCTGCACAGCACCATGCGCGGCGTCCTGGAACTGACCGACCAGCTGGTGGTCCTCGCCACCCCGAGCGTCGACGGCGCCAACAGCGCCGGCATCACCTTCGACTGGCTGGACGCCCACGGCTTCCACGACAAGGCCCGGCGCGCGGTGACCGTCGTCTCCGGCGTGCGGTCCTCCTCCAGCAGGATGATCCGGGTCGATGACGTCGTCTCCCACTTCCGGCAGCGCTGCCGGGCCGTGGTGACGGTTCCCTACGACGGCCACCTCGCCGTCGGCGGCGAGGTCGACCCGGACCGGATGCGCGGCCGGACCAGGGCGGCCTACTACGAACTGGCGGCCGCGGTGGCGCAGGAGTTCGACCGGTGACCGCCGCCCGCACCGCCTGACCGCTCCCCCGAGACCCGTAACAACTGGAGGAAATCAATGGCCTGGTACGAGGGCCCCTGCCGGATCACCGTCATCGGCGTCGACGCCGACTGGCCCCAGCGCGCCGTGGTCGCCGTGTCGGGCGCCGGCGGCGCCCGGATCGTGATCCCGGGCACGGTGGGTGCGGCCCGCTACATCGAGGCCCGGAGCTGGCACCTGGAGCTGGAGCACCAGTACGAGGGCACCTGGCGGCCCAACATCCGTGCGGTCAAGGGCCGTTGGGAGAGCACGGACGGGATCCGCACGCAGACCATCCACAGCAAGGACGTGGACTGGCCCCGCAACCAGCACGAACGCAACCTGGTGCTGCGCCTGGAGTGGGCCGAGGCGCCGGTGGAGCGGCACGTCGCCGGCCGCGATCTCGACGCACCGGCCCGGTCGGCCACCGAGTCCTCGTCCGGCGGACCCGCCCACCGCACGTCCGCCGGACCGACCCGGCCCGGCACCTGGTCCTCGCCGGCGGGCCCCTCTTTCACCGCGCCTCCCGCGACTTCGCCCGTCCCCGGCACTTCCCACGGCACCTCCCACGGGCCGACCACGGGCAGCAGCCCCTGGTGATTCCCGTCCTGCGGATCCGACCTGTTGTGACACCACGGAGGTTCACCTGTAGAAATACTTGTCGTCACCGCGAATTCCACCCGAATTCATCTGGCGCGGCTGGAGTCGATCGAACCGGAGGGCGCGGCGGGACATGCGTCCGAAATGGGCTAGCCTCGACTCACCTCGGGGCGGTTTGGCTCAGAATCAGCGGTTATCCGGCCACTGGCCTGAACCCTGCCGAACCGGCGCCGTGACCGTTCGAAGCGCTGCCGCCGGCACCACCCCGAGACGCCCGGGCACCGCAACTGCCGCACGCCCGGGCCGGTTCGACGTGCTTCGCGCATCGGTTGGTAAGGGTGGGGAACATGAGACTGCTGCTCCTTGGGCCGTCGGAGCTGCGCTCCGACGACGGCGGGTCCATACCCCTGGGCGGCGCCAGGCGCAGAGCCGTACTGGCCGCTCTCGCCCTGAACCTCAACCGGGTGGTGCCGGTGGAGCGACTGCTCGACCTGGTCTGGGACGAGGCGCCGCCGCCGAGCGCCAAGGCGGCGCTCCAGGGGCATGTCGCCAGCCTGCGCTGCCGTCTCGACGACACCATCACGCTCGTGACCAAGGCGCCCGGCTACGCGCTGATGGCGGACCGGGCACGGGTGGACGTGCACCACATGCAGGACCTGGTGACGGCCTCTCAGGAGGCGTCGGACGACGAGGGCATCCGCCTGCTGGAGTCGGCCCTGGGACTGTGGCGCGGCCCGGCCCTGGAGGACTGCGAGTCGCAGGTGCTGCGCGGGGGTGCGGGGACCCGCCTGGAGCAGACGCGGCTGCACGCGGTGGAGCTGCTGGGCGAGCGGCTGCTGCGGGCCGGGCGGGGGGAGCTGGCGCTGGCGCGGCTGGCCGAGGCGGTGGAGGAGAACCCGCTGCGCGAATCCCTGGTGCGGCTGCTCATGCTCTGCCACCAGCAGGAGGGCAGGCAGTCGGAGGCGCTGCGCCTCTACCACTCGACGCGCGAGCTGCTGAAGGCGGACCTCGGCGTCGTACCCGGTCCGCAGCTCCAGAGGGTCTTCACCGACCTGCTCAGCAGGATGCCCCCCGCTCCCGACAAGCGGTCGCCGGCGGTCGTGCCCCGGCAGCCCACCGGATCGGCGTCGCCGCCGTCCGATGCCGCGCCCCGGCCGACGCCCGCCCCCCTGCGGGTCCACCCCGCGCAGCTCCCCCGTACGCCTGCCGGTTTCATCGGGCGGCAGGACGAGTTCCGTTCCCTGGAGCGGGCCCTGGCCCCGGACTCCTCGGGACTCGCCCTCGTCGTCGGTCAGGCGGGGGTGGGCAAGACCTCCCTCGCCCTGCGCTGGGCCCACGCGCACGCCGGCGACTACCCGGACGGGCAACTGTTCGCCGATCTCCACGGGTTCGACGGCTCGACGCCGGTGGAACCGTCCGTGGTGATCAGCGGGTTCCTCTCGGCCCTGGGTCTGCCGGAGCACTCCATTCCCGACGACCCGGCCGCCGCGCAGGCCCTGTACCGCTCGATGCTGGCGCAGCGCCGGCTGCTGATCCTGCTGGACGACGCCCGCGAGTCCGCGCAGGTCCGCCCGTTGCTGACGGCCGGCGGCGGGTCGGCGACCATCGTCACCAGCCGGCTCCGCCTGGACGGGCTGCTCGCCCTCGACGGTGCGACCCCGGTACCGGTCGGCCTGCTCGGCGAGGACGACGGCCTGGCCCTGCTCCGGGCCGCGCTCTGCGACGACCGCATCGAGCGGGAGCCCGAGGCCGCCGCGGAACTGGTCCGGCTGTGCAGCGGCCTGCCGCTCGCGCTGCGGATCACCTCCGCCCGGCTGGTGGCGCATCCCCGCTGGTCGCTGAGGTCGGTCGCCGACGAGCTCGGCGACGAGCAACAGCGCCTCGCCGCGCTTTCGATCGAGGACGCGGACATCACCGCGGCGCTGGCCCTGAGCGTCCGCGCTCTCGACAGCGAGGCGCAGGCGGTCTTCACGGCGCTCGGTGTGGTGCCCGGCGGCGACTTCACCGCCCATGCCATCGCGGCCGCGTGCCGGATACCGCTCGCCACGTCCCGCCGGGCACTGGGCGTACTGGCCAGCGCCCACCTGATCGAAGAACGTTCGATCGGCCGGTACTCCTGCCACGACCTCGTCCAGCTGTTCTCCCGCGAGTACGCGGCGGAGGGGCGCGGCGACCGGCTGCGCGGCCTGCTCGACTTCTACGTGCACACGGCGTACGCGGCCTCCCGGGTGTACGACCCGTCCGGGCGGCCCTGCTGCGATCTGCCCGACTGGTGCGAGCGGCCGCAGGCCGTGCCCCGGCTCGACGACCGGCGCGCGGTGCTCGACTGGTACGCGGGCGAGGCAGCCAACCTGTGTGCGGCGATCGAGGCCGCCACCCGTGCGGGTGAGGCGGACCGGGCCTGGCGCCTGACCGTGCTGGTGTGGCCGCTGCTGACGTGGCAGAGCCACCGCAACTGGATCCCGGTGGTCACCCACGGCCTGCGTGCCGCCCGGGCGGCCGGTGATCCGAGAGGGGAGACCCGGGTGGCCAACCTGCTGGGCTGGGCCACCGTCGAGGCGGGGCGGGCCGAGGACGCGATCCCGCTCCTGGAGCGCTCGCGGGAGCTGGCCGTGGGGACGGGCGACGACTGCGATCTGGCACAGGCGCTGATCAACCTCGGGCTGGCCCACGCCGCGTGCGGGACCTTCGAGGACGCGGTGTCGGTGTACGAGGAGGCCGCGAAGGTCTCCGAGCACATCCGGGACTACGGCACGGCGGCGCTCGCCCTGCACCACATGGCGCGGTTGTACCTGGACGAGGGCCTGCCCGACAGGGCCCTGATCCACGCCGAGCGGGCCCGGCTGATGCCCGGTACGCGCGGTCTGATGGAGGTGCTGCTGTGCGACGTGCAGGGGGTGGCGCTGTGCCGGACCGGGGACCCGTGGGCGGCCCTGCAACTGCTGGAGGAGGGGCTCGCCGCGGCCCGTACGGAGAAGTTCGGAGCCGGTGAGATGAAGGTGCTGGGGCACCTGGCGGAGGTGCTGGAGCGGCTCGGCCTGAGGGCGGAGGCCGAGGAGAAGCGGCAGGCCGCACAGTGTCTGCGCGGCCGGCTGGAGGAGGGTGCGCAGGACCCGCTCTGAGGGGCCCGCGTGAACCCGGGCGGTACGGCGCTCGTTCCCCCTGTCATGAGGAACCTGCACCCTGACGGGTTCGACCCGTACGCCCCGGGCGTCGTGGAAGACCCGTATCCCTCCTACCGGGAACTCCGCGAGGACAGCCCCGTCCACTTCAGCCCGCGGACCGGGCTGTTCTTCCTGTCCCGGTACGAGGACATCGCCACCCTGGGACGGGACCGGACGAAGCTGATCCGGGGCAGGGCGCTGGCGGGCGGGTTCGAGCAGTTCGAGGGCACCGCGCTGTACCGGATGCTCGGGTCCAGTGTGTTCGTCGTGGACGACCCCGACCACGGCCGGCTCAAGCGTCTGATCGTGCGCACCTTCACCCGCGGGCGCGTCGAGCAGATGGTCCCGCGTATCGAGGAGCTCTGCGCGGAGCTGCTGGACCGGGCGGAGCTGGACCCCGAAGGTGGCGTGCTCGACCTCGTCCCTGCCGTGGGCCGTCCCCTGCCGTTCCTCGTCATCTGCGAGTTCCTCGGCATCGCCCCGCAGGACCGCTCCCCGTTCCTCGCATGGACCCACAAGGTGCTGCCGCTCGGCGGGCCCTCCCCCACCGACGCGGAGAAGATGCTCGCGATCGACGGGAGCGGGGCGTTCGACGGCTACTTCACCGCCCTGATCGGTGAGCGCCGCAGCCTGCTGAGGCGCGGCCGGCCGCTGCCGCCCGGGCTGATCAGCGACCTCGTGCGGATCGCCGAGGAGGACGGCGAGCGGCTCACCGAGGACGAACTGCTCTCCCTCGCCTTCACCTTGCTGGTGGCCGGATTCGAGAACGTCACCGATCTGATCTCCAACGCCATGCGGGCGCTGTGCGAGAACCCCGGCCAGCAGGAGGAGTTGCGGGCCGAGCCCGGGCTGCTGGACAACCTCGCCGACGAGACCCTGCGCTACTACAGCACCACCCAGTACAGCCTGCGCGAGGCGGCGCAGGACATCGTGCTGCACGGGGTCCGGATCCCGGCCGGCTCGCGGGTGGCCCTGCTGCGGGGCGCCGCGAACCGGGACCACCGGCAGTTCGACGCCCCGGACCGGTTCGATCTGCGACGCCCGAACAGCGCCACCAACCTGGGCTTCGGGGAGGGTGCCACGCTCTGCACGGGCGCGGCGCTGGCCCGCCTGGAGGTGCGCATCGTCTTCCGCGAGCTGCTCGCCCGCTGCGGCACCTTCGCCCTGGACCGCCTCCAGACCGGCCCCGCCAGGTTGTCCTGGGGGCCTCGCGTACTGTCCGCGGCCTACGGTCCCCGGGGCTCGGCGGAGTGCGCCGGCCCTGGCCGAAAAACGGTTTCCCGGAATTTTCCCGGACGCTGAACCGGCCGACGGGTACGGCGCGTTCCTTCTGCTGTGACTGGAGGTGCCGTCGGACCGTGTGTCGGGGAGGGCGGCTCTTCCGGAAGGCCCGCGCTGTCCATTCCCCTGAGCTGCGCGGGCCGCAGGGTTCCGTGCCGGCTCCTGCCCCCCCGTGGGCGTCGGCGCGGAACGGGTCCCGGTGCCGTCCATCCCCCTGAGCGGCGCCGGGACCTCCTGGAACCCGGGGCCGGTAGTGTTGCGTTCCCTGACGAGGCCGGGGTGCTTCCCCCTCGCAGGATCAGTACGTCTCACAGCCTGCAGGAGAAACATCCCCCATGCGCGGAAACCGGCCGTTCGGTCAAGTCCTCACCGCAACGGCGGCCATAGCCGCGCTCGCGCTGACCAGTGCCTGCACCGGTCAGAGCGGTACGTCCGGCCAGGACGCCCGCGCCGGGGGGACCACCATCGAGTTCTGGCACGGCTGGAACGCGCCGCACGAGCTCAAGGCGATCCAGGAGAACATCGCCCGGTTCGAGAAGGCCCACCCGGACATCAAGGTCAAGGTCACTGGCGGCATGTCGGACGACAAGCTGAACCAGGCCCTGCGCGTCGGCGGCGACAGGGCGCCGGACGTCGTGTCCTCCTTCTCGACCGACAACGTGGGCAGGTTCTGCGCGTCGGGAGTCCTCGCCGACCTCGATCCGTTCTTCGAGAAGGCCGGCCTGGACAAGGCAAAAACGATTCCTCAGAACCTGCTGCAGTACACCCAGTACCAGGGCAACCAGTGCACGCTGCCGCTGCTGACCGACGCGTACGGCCTGTACTACAACAAGGACGCCTTCAAGGCGGCCGGCATCAGCGAGCCGCCGAAGACCTGGAGCCAGTTCGCCGAGGTCGCGCAGAAGCTGACCGCGGTGAAGGACGACGGCTACGAGCGGCTGGGCTTCATGCCCACCTTCCACGGGTACGAGACGACCCCGATGCACTATGCCGCCCAGTGGGGGCCGGTGAAGTACTTCGACGGCGAGGGGAAGTCGGCCATCGCCCAGGAGCCGGCCTTCGCGCAGATGTACACCTTCCAGAAGCAGCTCGTCGACCGCCTCGGCGGCTTCCAGCGCCTGGAGAAGTACCGGTCCTCCTTCGGTGACGAATGGGGACCCGACCACCCCTTCCACAAGGGCCAGGTGGCGATGCAGGTGGACGGCGAGTGGCGGCTGGCGGCGGCCAGGGACGCCGGCGCGCAGTTCGAGATCGGCACCGCGCCGCTGCCGGTCCCCGACGACCGGATCGACGAGCACGGCAAGGGCTACGTGGGCGGTACCGTCATCGGCCTCGCGGCGAGCAGCCGGCACCAGCAGGCCGCGTGGGAGCTGGTGCGGTACATGACCACGGACACCGAGGCCGTGGTGTCGCTCGCCAACGCCCTGCACAACGTGCCGTCGACCTTCGAGGCGCAGAACTCGCCCGCCCTGGACCCCGACCCCGCGTTCCGCACGTTCCTGGACATCTCCCGCCACCCGAAGTCCGGCACGGTCGAGGCGCAGCCGGACGGCGGCCAGTACCAGCTCACGCTCCAGGACTTCGGGTACGCGCACGAGAAGGGCGACGTGGCCGACCTCCAGGCGGGCCTGCGCAAGACCGCCGGGCAGATCGACACGGACATCGCGAAGACGAAGTAGCACGGCCGTGCGGGGATGATACTCATCCCATGCTGGTTCGATGTCTGAAGATCATCCACCCTGACGCCGACGTCCCCGTCGCGGAGTTCGACGGGATCCGGGTGGGCGGTGTGTACGCGGTCGTGGAGATGGTCGCCCACGACATCGACTGCCAGATCCGCGTGCTCGGCCCGGACGCACCCGACCCCGGGCTGCTCTGGGATCCCGCCGACTTCGAGACCGTGGACACCCGCATACCGCCGGGCTGGACGATGTCCATCGCCGACGGCCACACCCGGCTCGTGGACGCCCGCTGGCAGCGCCCCGGGTTCTGGAGCGACTACCACCGGGGCGAGGCGCGGGCCCTGGCCGACTACGACGAGGTGAAGCGCGAGCGCCTCGCGGCCGCGCAGGCGGCGCACCGGCCACAGCACTGACCGCGCGGTGGGGGCCGTTCGCCCGTCTGCCCCGCTCCGCACGACACCGCCCCGGCCGTGGGGCAGCCTCGTACGGAGTGCACGGAAACCCCCACCTTCGCGAAGAGGCTCGCATGGACGAGGTCGAGCGGTACGAGCGATACGTCGGCGGCAGCCCGGAGGCGGAACGGCTGCTCTTCGAGCGACTCGCAAGGGACCTCCTGCGGGTGCAGCTCAAGGTGAAGAAGCGCAGTGGCTCCCCCGCCCTGGCGCGGACCTTCCATGCCAAGGCGGTCCTCGGCGTCGAGAACGCCCGTCTGACGTTCCACGACGACCTCCCCGAGGCCCTGCGGGCGGGTTTCGCCCAGCCCGGAGCCGCGTACCCGGTCACGGTCCGGCTGTCGAACGCGAGCGGTGTGCGCCAGCCCGACTCCGCGCCCGATCTGCGCGGGGCGGCACTGCGGGTGGACGTCGGCAACCAGGAGACCCACGACCTGCTGATGACCAGCTTCCCGGTCTCGCACGCCCGCGACGCGCGTGAGTTCGTCGCCTTCGCGAAGGCCATGGCGGGTGCCGACTCGCGGCTCGGCAAGGGGTTCGCCCTGTTCGTCAAGCTGCCCCTGGCGGTCGGATGGCCCACCGCCACCCGCATGCGGCACAACGTCGTCGCCGGAACCGGCCGCGCGGTGTCCAGCCTGGCGCTGGAGACGTACTGGAGCCGCGGCGCGATCCTGTGGGGCGACGCCGGACCGGTGCGCTTCTTGCTGCGGCCCGCCGCGGGCGCCGCCCCGGCCCGGGCTGTTTCGCCCACCGATCCCGATCGCCTGCGGCGCGAGCTCTCGCAGCGGCTGCGCGAGGCGGACGTCGTCTTCGAGCTCTGCGTGCAGCGCTACGTGGACGACCGGCGCACCTCCGTCGAGGACGGCGCGGCCGAGTGGCGGGAGGAGGACGCGCCCGTCGTGCCGGTGGCCACGCTGACCGTCCCCGCCCAGGACATCCACACCGCCGAAGCGCGCGCCTGCGCGGCACGGATCGACCTGCTGGCGTTCAACCCGTGGCACACCACGGACGGCTTCCGCCCCCTGGGCAACCTCAACCGTGCCCGCAAGCTCGCCTACGAGGCGAGCAGCGCCCACCGCCTGGGCCACCGCTTCGTGACCGTCGAGCCGCGGCGCAACGTCCTGCTCGGGGCGCCGCTGCGGGCCGCCTTCCGCACCGTGAACCGCGTCGTCCCGTGGCACCGGCTGCCCACCCCCCTCGGTCTGCTCAACCTGATGGCCTTCAGGCAGACCCTGCGCCGGCACAACCTCATCGACACCGACCTCCACGAGGCTCCGCCCAAGGCCGAGAAGGTGAGCGCCCCGCCCGACGAGGACATGCTGGTCAGGCGCAGCTACAACGGCACCGACAACGACCTGTCGGCGCCGCTGATGGGCGCCGTCGGCGCGACCTTCGGCCGCACCATGGCGCCCGTGTACCGCCCGGACCGGTTCGACACGCCCAACCCGGTGACCGTCAGCAGGGAACTGCTCCAGCGTGACGCGTTCATCCCCGCGACCTCGCTGAACATCATCGCCGCCGCGTGGATCCAGTTCCAGGTGCACGACTGGGTCCAGCACAAGAGGCTTCCGGTCACCGCCAAGAGCGTCGAGGTGCCGATGCCGCCCGGTGAAACCTGGCGGAACACCCCGGGCGGACCGCAGGAGAAGGTGATGCGCTTCGGCGCGGACGAGCCGGTGGCCGCGCCCGGCGGCGAGGGGTCGCCGATCCTGTTCGCCAGCAGCGTCTCGCACTGGTGGGACGGCTCGGAGGTCTACGGGGGCGACGTCTCCGTCGCGATGTCGCTCCGCGAGGCCAATGGCGGCGCCGGGCTCCGGCTGGAGGAAGGTCACCTGCCGACCGGCGCGGACGGAGTCCCCCGTACCGGGTTCACCGACAGCTGGTGGTTCGGCCTCAGCGCCATGCACACGCTCTTCGCCCGTGAGCACAACGCCGTGTGCGAGGCCCTGCGCCGCGAGTACCCGCACATGGGCGAGGACCGGGTCTACCACACGGCCCGCCTGGTCGTCTCCGCCCTCATCGCGAAGATCCACACGGTCGAGTGGACCCCCGCGATCCTCGCCACCAAGACGCTCGACATCGGCATGAAGACCAACTGGCAGGGGCCGCCGAAGAACTGGCTGGACCAGCTGGGCATCTGGCTGCTGGAGGCGAACGGCCGCCAGGGCATCCCCAAGACCCTGCCCGACCACCACGGCGCCCCGTACTCCCTCACGGAGGAGTTCGTCACCGTCTACCGGATGCACCCCCTGATCCCTGACGACTACGAGCTCGTCGACCACCGCTTCGGCCGCCGGATCGACACCGTGGGCTTCAAGGACGTCCAGGGCGCCGCCGCGGAGCCGTTCATCCGCAAGACCGGCCTGGTGAACACCCTGTACTCGCTGGGCATCGCCCACCCGGGCGCGATCACCCTGCACAACTTCCCGCGTGCGTTGCAGGCCTTCGAACGGGACGGCGAGGTGATCGACCTCTCCGTGGTCGACCTGGTGCGCACCCGGCGCCGCGGCGTCCCGCGCTACAACGACTTCCGCGCGGGCCTGCACAAGCCTCGGATCCGGCGCTTCGAGGACCTCTCCTCCGATCCGGATACGGTCGCGCGGCTGCGGGACGTGTACCGCTCGGTGGACGACATCGACACGGTGGTGGGGCTGTTCGCCGAGAACCCGCCCTCGGGGTTCGGCTTCAGCGACACGGCCTTCCGCGTCTTCATCCTGATGGCGAGCAGGCGGTTGCAGAGCGACCGCTTCCTGACGGTCGACTTCCGTCCGGAGGTCTACACGCCCCTGGGCATGGACTGGATCGAACGCAACGGCATGACGAGCGTCATCCTGCGGCACTGCCCCGAGCTGGCGGGCATCCTGCCGCGCGGAGCGAGCGCGTTCGCGCCCTGGCGCGCGGTCCAGCCCGTCCGGAACAACAACGGCGCCGGCCGCGGCTGAGCGGGGGAAGGCCATGTCCGCATCCGACGACGCAGTCCACCCCGGCCTGGAGGACCTTCTCTCCCGTCCGCTGTGGGAGACGGTCTTCAGACGGCGCACCCACCGCGTCAGCAGGGGCGCCTCGGTGCCCGCCGGGTCGATGAGCCACCGGTCCGCGAACCGGCCGGAGCCGCTGAGCGAGCTCGAAGAGGCGGTGCTCATCGCCCTCACGGGCTCATCGGGGCTCACCATGCCCGACCGGCCCTTCGACGACCCGCGCGATCACAAGCCCATCATGGCCAAGCCGAACCTGAACATGACGGGGCGGACCGCGGGCAGTCCCGACAACGCGCAGGCCACCCACTTCTTCATGATCAACGACAGTGGCACGTACTACCTGCGCAAGCTGCCCCCTTCCCAGGACCACTCCTTCGGTCCCGACACGCTGATCGAGCGTGCGCGCCAGTCGAAGGTGCGGGTGCTGGAGCACCGTCTGGACGTCGCCGAGGGGATGCGCGACTTCCCCGCGTACCTCGACTCCAACCGCTTCCTGTCCAACCTCCCGGGCACCACGCTCTTCCTGCCGGTGGTCGACCTCTCCCACCAGTACATCAACGCCCTGATGTACCTGCTGACCCAGCCCGAGGGGGCCCGGCCCACGGTCGTCGACGACCGCAGCTTCTACCGCCCGGCCGGGGTGCGGAAGTGGATGAAGAACGGCTTCCTCAACCCCGACATCAAACTGCCTCTCGGTGCGCTGGGGCCGATGCGCACCCAGGTCGAAGCCGACCTGCTGCTGCAGAACATGATGCTGGTCGCGGACGCCATGGGGCTCGGTGCCTGGATCCACGCGACGATCAGCCCCCAGATCATGCTGGGCGACCCGAAGTTCTCCCGCACCTACGGCCGCATGCTGGGCTTCGACTTCGTCACGCCGAAGTTCCGCCCCGCCGACATCCTGCGCTGGCAGGTGCCGCTGCCGAAGTACTCCGCGCTGCGCGCGCACCCGGTGGGGCTGCGGGCCGGCGGTGAACACCTCATCAAGGCCGCCTGCCCTCCCAACTACCCGTCGATGGGCGACGCCGTCGACTCGGTCATCCGCTCCAAGTTCGGGGAGGGCGGCATCTATACGGACAAGGATCTTTTCACCCGGATCTACAAGGACGACTACGCGGCGCGCTACCTCGCCGAGGCCAGTGAGTACGACCGGCAGGTGATCGACTGCGCGCGGGACATCTGCGTGTACATCCACGAGACGCACGGGCGGTTCCCGGCGCACACCGATGCCATCCACGTGCCCGGGATCTGGCTCCAGGCGCACCACGTGGAAACCGAGTACTACGACCGGTTCTTCCAGAGCGGCCTGACCGAAGCCCACCGTCGGCACGCCTCGCGCTGGGACGGATGAGGGAGACCGATGAGAGTCTACGAGGCAATCGTCAAGGGGCTGGAAGGCATCGGGGTCGGGGCGGCCTTCGGCGGTGCCGGGGAGAACGCGGCGGGGCTGATGCTGGCACTGAAGCATTCGCAGAAGATCCGGCCGATCATCACGCGGCACGAGCAGGCGGCGTCCTTCATGGCGTGCGGCTACGCCATGTACACCAACCGGCTGGGCTTCTGCTTCGCGACGGCCGGGCCGGGCGCGTTCAACCTGTTCTCGGGGCTGGCCGTGGCCATGTCCGACTCGTATCCGGTGCTGGCCGTGTCGGGTTACGCGAGCAGGGAGTGGCGCGGATGGGGCTCGCTCAACGAGACCTCGGGGTTGAACCGCACGCCCGATTCCCAGGCCATGTTCGCGGCGACGACCAAGAAGTCCTTCCTGCTCACCGACATCGCCGATACCTGCGACGTCTTGGAGGAGGCGGTCAACACCGCCTTCGAGGGAAGGCCCGGGCCCGTGCACATCCACGTGCCCGAGGACCTGACGCACCGCGGCGTCGAGGTCACGAACTTCCGGCCGCTGAAGCTCGATGTGAAGCCGGTCCTGCCGGACCCGGCACGGGTGGCGGAGATCGCGGCCGTACTGGCCGACGCCCTGGCCCGGGGGAAGCGGATCGTGGCGCTCGTCGGCTTCGGTGCGGTGCGCAGCGGGGCGGGCCCGGAGATCCAGCGGCTGATCGAGCGGTTCCAGATCCCGCTGCTCACCACCCTGGACGGCAAGGGCATCGTGTCCGAGGGCCATCCGCTGGCGGTCGGGGTCTTCGCCGACAGCGGCCACTCCAGTGCCTGGAAGGCCTTCCGCGAGGCCGACGTCGTGCTGTGCATCGGCAACTCCCTCAATCAGCACGCGACGTTCAACTACCGCGAGGACCTGTTCGAGAACAAGCTGCTGATCCATGTGAACATCTCCGAGGGCGAGTTCCGCAAGGCCTACCGGCCCGACCACGCCCTCCTGTCCGACGCGCGTCCCGCGGTGGCCGCGCTGACCGAGGCGCTGGAGCGGACGGTCGGCGAGGTGCCGGCGGTCGAGGTCGACGGCAGGGACTACGAGGCCCGGAAGATCGTCCACCTGACGGGAAAGATCCACCCCGGGGAGCTCGCGCAGTCGATCGGGCGCATGCTGCCGCCCCGGGGTGTCCTGCTCGCGGACGCGGGCGCCCACCTGGCATGGCTCGGGTACTACGTGGAGCTCGAAGAGGGGCAGAACTTCCGCAAGGCGGGCTCCTTCGGGCCCATGGCCGGACACGTGAACGGGGCCATCGGCCTCAAGGTCGCCCACCCGGACCGGACCGTCGTCGTCGGCTGCGGCGACGGGTGCTACTCGCTGTCCGGGTTCGAGCTGATGACCGCCGTGGAGCACGAGATCCCCGTCATCTGGGTGATCTTCAACGACGGGCAGTTCAAGCTGATCAAACTCTTCCAGCTCGTCACCTACGCCGAGTCCGCCCTCGTCGAGTTCCAGAACCCGGACTTCGCCGCGTACGCGCGCGCCTGCGGCGCGGACGGCTACCAGGTGGAGACCCTCGACGAGTTCGAGGAGGCGTTCCGCGCGGCACTGGCCTCCGGCCGTCCCACGATCATCGACGCCAGGATCACCCGCTGGGCCGTGCCGCACTACAGCCCCTCGCCCGACGGCGTGATCGACGGTCTCGTCGAGACCCTCGAAGCGCGCTTCCGGGGTGATCGCCCGGAGAGCGACCAACCTGGGTAGTGTTCCGCGGGTGGAACGAGGACAGCCTGTCGTCACCGGGGTCGCGATCGCCTTCATCGGCTACACGAGCACCTTCGCGGCGGTCCTGACGGGTTTGCGCGCGGTGGGTGCCACCCCGGCCCAAGCGACCTCGGGCCTGGTCGCACTCTGCCTCTCGCTCGGGCTCGGCACGCTGTGGCTGAGCCGGCGCTGTCGGATGCCGGTCACCCTGGCCTGGTCGACGCCGGGCGCCGCCGTGCTGGCGAGCGCGGGCCAGGTGGCCGGCGGCTGGCCGGCTGCGGTGGGCGGGTTCCTGATCGCGGGCGGCCTGGTGGTCCTCACCGGCCTGTGGCCGCGCCTCGGCGCCCTGGTGGCGGCGATCCCGGCGCCGATCGCCCAGGCGATGCTCGCCGGTGTTCTCCTGGAGATCTGCCTGGTCCCGGTCAAGGCTCTCGGCTCCCACCCCTGGGAGGTCGCGCCGATCCTCATCACCTGGCTCATCACGATCGTGACCGCTCCGCGGTGGGCGATCCCGGCCGCCTTCGGGGCGACGGTGCTGGTCGTCGGCGTGCTCGCCGCCCGTGGCGACGGCCTGCACGGGCCGTGGCTGCCGGAACTGGCCCTGACGGCGCCGCAGCCGACATGGTCCGCGGTCGCCGGAATCGCCCTCCCGCTGTACGTCGTGACGATGGCCGCGCAGAACGTGCCCGGGGTCGCGATCATGAGTTCCTTCGGCTACCGGGTCCCGTGGCGCGCGGCCATGGGCGCCACCGGACTCGGCAGTGTGCTCGCCGCGCCGTTCGGCGGGCATGCCGTCAACCTCGCCGCGATCAGTGCGGCCCTGCCCGCCTCGCCGGAGGCGCACCCGGACCCCGGACGGCGGTGGATCTCGTCCCAGGCCTTCGGTGTCACGTACCTGGGGATCGCCGCGGGGACCACGGCGCTCACCAGTTTCCTGGCCGTGGCCCCGCCGGGGGTGGTCGGCACCGTGGCCGGTCTGGGTCTGCTCGGGACGCTCAGTCATGCGCTGACCGCCGCGATCGCCGGATCCGGCGGCTCCCTCCCGCCGGCGGACCGGACGGCGGCGACCGTAACCTTCGTGGTCGCCGCGTCCGGCACGACTCTGGCGGGGGTCAGCTCGGCCTTCTGGGCGTTGGCCGCCGGACTCCTGATCCGGCTGGCGTTCACGGCGACGCCGTGGGGCTCCGAAACGGCGCCCGCCGCGGAGGAGTCGGCCCGACCGCCGAGCTGCCCCACCTGACCCCGTTACGAACGTGACCTGACGCCCGGAGGCAGGTTCGGGGCCTCCCGCGACAGCGTCACCCAGACCTCCCCGCCGACGACCTCGGCCGCGTGCACCCGTACGGGCAGCTCCGCGGGCGAGGCGTCCACCGCTCCGGTGCGCAGATCGAACCGGGACATGTGCAGCGGGCACTCCACGACGCAGTCGTCGACCCAGCCGTCGGACAGGGCCGCGTCCTGATGGGTGCAGCTGTCGTCGAGCACGTGTACCGCGCCGTCCTCCGTGAGGAAGACCGCGAGGGGCGGTGACACGGAGGTGACCCGGTGGCCCTTCTCCGTGGACAGGTCGGACAGCTCACAGACTTTGATCGGCTCGGCGGCCATTTCCCCTCCTCTTCCTCTCCTCAGAGCTCGATCGAGTGGTTCTGGTACTGGACCTTGTCGCGGTAGGTCTTGTGCAGAAGCGGGTTGTCCGGAACGACCGTCAGATTGACCGTGCCGGAGACCACGATTCCGCATTCGCGCAGTCCGCCGGCCTTCTCGGGGTTGTTGGACATCAGCCTGACCGAGCCCACCTTGAAGAACTTGAGGATCTCGGCCGCCCGGTCGAAAGACCGTGCGTCCCGTTTGAATCCCAGTTGCGCGTAGGCCTCGGTCTGCGCGACGCCCTCGCCCCTGAGCCGGGCCGTGAGCAGTTCGGCCATGCGGCCGTTTCCCTTGCCGTCCTGGTCCATCCAGATGACGAGGCCGGCGCCGTCCTGCTCGATCTTCTCCTGCGCCATGGCCATCTGTTCCCGGCAGTCGCATTCGATGCCGTTGAACACGTGCGCGGTCGTGCAGTGCGAATGGACCCGGCAGAGGACGTCCTCCCCGCCCTGGATCCCGCCCTTGACGATCGCGATCGATTCGCTCTGGCCGTCGTAGAAGAGGTACTCGGTGAAATCGCCGAACCGCGTGTGCAGCGGGCCCTGCGCCAGGAGAACAATCACTTCGATCCAATCCGTCGAGAAAGATCGCCGCGATGAGAACGCGACATGATCGCCGAATACGAGTCGTCCGCTTCCGTGAACCGTTCCGTCACCACGGAGTACTGCTCCTCCATACGGCTCCAGGCGCTCGGCACCTTCCCGTCGAGCGCGTGGTCGACGGGGCCCAGCCGCAGGCGCTCCACCCTGCGGATGCCCAGCGCGGTGGAGGTCGTGAACATGCTCAGCTCCTGCCCCCGCGCGAGCGCGTCGGAGACCTCCGACATGCCGATGTCCCGTTCCACCACGCGCTCCCCCGTCCCGGCCAGCAGGTCCAGGACGGTCCTGCGCGTGACGCCGGGCAGGATCGAGCCGAGCCTCGGAGTGACGATCCGGCCGTCGAGGCACAGGAAGACGTTCATGGTGGTGCATTCCTGAAGGCGGCCGTCGCCGTCGAGCCACAGGATCGTGTCGCAGCCCGCCGCGTGCGCGCCGCGCATCGCCAGTGCGGCGCTGGTGTAGTTGCCGGCGGTCTTGACTCCGGCGAACATCGGAACCGTCCGCGGCATGCTCTCCTCGACGAGGACGCTGAGGCCTTCCAGGACGGGGTCGAACCTCTTCACGAGGACCACGAAGACGTACTTGCGGCTCTGCTGCGGCATGACGTCGCCGCCCGCCGCGAAGACGACGGGCCTGATGTACAGACGCGTCGCGCTGCCGTCCCAATTGGCCCGCACCGCCCGTTCGACGGCGTCGATGAACACCTCGTACGCCGGGCAGGGCAGCCCCAGCGCCGTGCACGAGACCCGCAGCCTCGCGTGGTGGTCGAGCGCCCTGAAGACGAGGAGGGCCCGATCCGCGACGTAGGCGCGCATCCCCTCGAAGACCGAGAACCCGAACTGGATCCCGTCCGCGCCGAATTCGACGAGGCCCCCCGCGTCGTTGGCCGTCAGCACGGGCGGCTCGTACTCCTCGCCCCCGCACCGGGACACCGCGACCGAGGGCAGCCAGGGGTGGCCGTTCTCCCACGCCATGCCTAGGAGTGCCCGACCGGGCAGGCGCCCGTGGTCACGACCATGAGCTGCGAGTGCGAGAGGTTGTTGAAGTGGACGTCCTTGTCGGCGGTGTTGGCGATCCAGGCGTCCGGGTGGTCGGTGAGGAACTGCCGTACGAAGTTCGTCGCCATCACCATGCCGAGGTTGCGGCCGGGGCAACTGCGGCGCCCCTTGCCGAACGGCATCACGTAGGGCTCGGACCCCTTCTCCTCCTGCAGGAACCGCTCGGGCTGGAAGGCGTCTCCGTACATGGCGTGCAGTGCGTGGATGTTGGGCATCACGCGGGTGCCCGTCTTCAGCCGGTACTTGCGGCCCTCGACCTCCACGTCGAAGTCGTCGATGACCTTGTTGTTGATGACCGAGCCGGGCGGGCTCAGGCGCAGCGTCTCGCTGACGCACGCCTCGACCAGCTCCGCCTTCCGGTCGCCGCTGCTGGAGGTGATCTGCTCGCGCCACTTCGCGTTCTCCGGGAGGAGGACGTACCACAAGGTGGCGAGGATGGTGTTCTGGACCGTGTCCAGACCGGCGATGGAGGCCGTCAGCAGGTCGTCCCGCGTGATCTCCAGCGGGATGCCGAGCTTGCCGTTGCCGGTGGCGACCTGCTCCCACACCGTTCCGGCCCCGGGGGGTCCCTGCAGGACCTCCGCCAGGTGCTCCTGCAACTGTTTGATGTTGTACTGGAGCCGTCGCGCCTCCCGGGTGACCGGCCAGGTCGCCATCGGGAAGTGGACCCGGTTCCAGAAGCGGTTGGAGTAGAACCGCAGGCCCGTGAACGTCTCGTTCAGGGCGAACATGAAGGGCACCTGCGACGTGCTGCCGTCGTGGTCCTTGTAGGACACGGTCAGCGTCATCGCGTCCTGTCCCCAGACGAACTCCCCCATGACCTCACGGGTGTAGTCGCCCGCGATGCGCTTCATGTCGAGCGGCGCGTCATCGGTGAACCCGCCGCACAGCTCGGCTGCCCGCCGGTTGGAGATCGCGGAGATCCGGGTCTGGTCGAAGCCCTTGCCGAGGTTGCGCTTGCGGTCGCCGAAATGCTCCGTGGTGATCTTCTGGAAGGTCATCGCCGACGGCGAGAGCTGTCCGAACGAGTACAGGGCGGGTGTGTCCCGGTCGATGTACTTTCCGGTGACCGCCGGGTTGACCAGGATGTCGGTCGTCGGCCTGTTCACCGCGTACAGCTGGATGTCGAACCCGCGAATACTGCCGACGAAATCCGTGGCCGGCCGGTCCAGGTAGAGATAGTCCCGCGTCTTGTTCCGGCCGATGAGCCCGGACACATCCGTCTCGGAACCGATGAACGGGTAAGTCCTGCCGAAGGCGACGCCCTGCTTCTCGTAGTACCTGCGGTCGAGAACCGTGCGGGCCACCTTCACGGCGAAGGTGAGTGAGGCGGCGCCCGCGACTGCCGCCGGAACTAACGGTAATGATTTCATGATCTGCTCCTCAATTCATGAGGGCAGGATCGGCGAACCGACTCGCCCCGCCCCCGTCAGCGGCTCTTTGGCCCACTCGTGGGGGGAGCAGCTTCCTTGGGTTTCGGAGCTGAAGATCGAGTCATCTTTGGCTTGTTGTGCACGGCCGCGGAATTTCCTCGCACGGTCCCCCCGTCAACGGTCGTCGAATGCGGGTGCAGGCCCGCGCTTTCACGACGACGCCGTCAAATATATGAGGCTCTCAACTATTCCCGCAACGGCGCGGCGGTTGTTGGCTGGTTGAGGTCGTGACGCTCCAGGGCGTCCCGCGCGGTGCACAGCCGCTCGCACACGTCCCGGTCGATGGGGCCGTGCCAGACGCCGCCGGTCTTGATCGAGCTGCCGACGACGGCGCCGTCGGCGTACGGGACGATGCCGGCGAGGTTGTCGACCCGTACGCCCGATCCGGCGACCAGGGGCAGGTCCGTGGCCGCGCGGATGGCCTGGAGGTCGGCGGTCCTGGGCGCGTCGCCGAGCCGGGCGCCGGTGACGATGAGGGCGTCGGCGTCGAACCAGGCGGCGTCCCTGGCCTGTTCGGCCAGCGAGCGGTCGGCCGTGATGGCGTGCGCGCCGAGCTTGACCTGTACGTCGGCCCATACCGCGACGTGGTCGGCGCCGATGGCCCGCCGGTAGCGCAGCATCAGGCCCGCGCGCCCTTCGACGAGCCCCTCGTTGGCCACGTAGGCGTTGACCCACTGGTTGGACCGTACGAACCGGGCCCCCGCGGCGGCGGCGACGGCGAACGACCTGTCGACGGCGTTCGCCAGGCAGTTGATCCCCAGCGGAACGCCCACGGCGCGGGCCACCTCGGCGGCGGCGACGGCCATCGCCGCCGGGGTCTCGGGGCCGATGTCATCGGGCTTGAGGAAGGGGATGTCGCCGTGGTTCTCGATGATCAGGGCGTCGAAGCCGCTCTCGACGAGGATCCGGGCCTCGTCCGTCGCCCGCCGGACCACCGCGTCCATCCCGCGCTGCGGGGTGTACCTCGGAGCACCGGGGAGCGGCAGCAGGTGGATCATGCCTATCAGCGCGAAGCGCCGCCCGAGGAGCCGCTGCGGCTCGCCGGGCCCGGGAGCGCCGCCGGTGCGGCCGGTGACGCTCACGCTCCGGCCTCACGGCCGTCCACGTACGTCGCCACCACCTCGATGTCGCCGATGCGCGAGACCTCGACGCGCCGCGGGTCGTCGCCGAGCACGACCAGGTCGGCCCGTTTGCCCGGGGTGAGGCTGCCCGCGCTGTCCTCCCAGTGGCAGGCGTGGGCGCCGGCGGCGGTGTAGGCGTACAGGGCCTCGTCGACGCTGATGCCCTCGTCCGGGCCGATCAGCCGGCCGGACGCGGACGCGCGCTCGACCATGAACTGGACGGCCCGCAGCGGGGATCCGTCCGCCACCGGCCGGTCGGAGCTGCCGACCAGGGTGATGCCGTGGTCGAGGAATCCCCTGCCCCGGTACAGCCAGGGCGCCCGCGCCTCGCCCGTGATCGCGGCGTAGTCGTCGCCGAAGCTGCGCAGGAAGTTGGGCTGCACGACCGCGCTGACACCGAGCCTCGCGAGGCGCGGGAGCTGATCGGGGCGGATCAGGCCGGCGTGCTCGATGCGGTGCCGGGCGCCGGGACGGGGGCGCAGGCGCTGGGCCCGTTCCAGGGCGTCGAGGGCCACGTCGGCCGCGCGGTCGCCGATGGCGTGCACGGCGAGCTGCCATCCGGCGAGGTGGCCGTCCACGATCGTCCGGGCCAGCACCTCGGGGTCGTCCTGCAACTGGCCCGCGTGGTCCAGTCCTTCGTACGGGGCGGTGAGCGCGGCGGTGCGGGCCATCATGCCGCCGTCGGTGTAGATCTTGAGCGCGCCCACGGAGAGGCGGTCGTCACCGAACCCGGTGCGCAGTCCGAGGTCCAGGGCCCTGGGGATGCCGTCGGCCTCGTGCGCGGCGACCGGACGCAGCCGGTCCGCGGAGACCATGAGCTGTACGCGCAGCGGCAGCAGGCCCTGCTCCCGGGCCAGCTGGTAGGCGCCCAGCTCGACCGGACTGTGGCCGAAGAGGGTGCCGCCGATGCCCGCCTCGGCGCAGGCGGTGATCCCCTCGGCCAGGCAGGTCCGGGCGGCGCGCCCGATCGCCTCGGCCAACTCCTGCTGCGCGTAGGGAAGCCGCAGCGCGCGGGCGGCGCCCATCGCGCCCTCGGTGAGGAAGCCGTTCTCGTGCGGGACGTCCGCGGAGAGCAGTTCCAGGACGGCGGTGTTGACGACGCAGCCGTGCCCGGAGTCGTGCATCACGTACAGCTTGTGGCCGTGGCTGACCTTGTCCAGTTCTGCGGCGGTCAGGTGGCGTCCCAGGGCCCGCTGGTCGTAGCCGGCGATGCTCACCCAGCTCCCGGGTGAACCCTTGCCGAGGACGGCCTCCTCCACGACCGCGAGCACGTCCTCGATCCGTGTGCGGCCCGCGATGGTCGGGGTGTTCTGCTTGATGCCCGTCCAGGACAGGTGGACGTGGGAGTCGATGAATCCGGGGAGCACCGCGGCTCCCTGGAGGTCGATCACCTCGCGGGCGGGCAGGGAGGCCACGGCCTCGTCCAGGCCGACGATCCGGCCTCGCCAGATGCCCAGTTCGCGGGCGACGGGGCGGTCCGGGTCCATGGTGAGGAAGCGGGCGTTCGTCAGCCTGGTGCAGAGCATCGTCAGGCGTCCATCGTCCGCGCGAGCGAACAGGGGCGCATGTCGGTCCAGTTGGTCTCGACGTACTCCAGGCAGGCCTCTCTGGTGCTCTCGGCGAGGACGACCGTCCACCCGCCGGGCACTTCCGCGAAGGACGGCCAGAGCGAGTGCTGGCCCTCGTCGTTCACCAGGACCAGGAAGCGGCCTTCGACATCGTCGAACGGGTTGGTGCTCACGTGGGTGCCTCCCCGAGAACGTCTCGATTAGGTTAGGCTCACCTAATTGCGCCGAGCTTAGTCTCTCCCCTTGCCGCTCACAAGGAGACCTCATGCGCCTGACCGAACCCGTCTCCGGCCACGGGGCCGGCACGGAGCACGACTTCGCCGCATACGGACTGCCCGGCGAACCCGGTACCGAGGCGTTCTGGGCCGCCGCCGGAGCACCCGTGTCGCTGCCCGCATCCGAGGACGGCGACGGCGGTGGCGGCTGGGTGACGTTGTTCCTGTGGCGGGGCTCTTCCGCGCGCATCGGTTTCGAGAGCTGGTCGGAGCCGGTCCCCCTGCGCCGCTGGGGCGACACCGACTGCTGGTACGCCGAGGTCCGCATGCCGGCGCGGCTGCGCGTGACCTACCAGTTCCTCGCGGGCACCGCGGCGCACGCCGACCCGTTCAACCCGGCCGGCGCGGGCGGTGACCGGTCCATCGCCTCGACCCCCGACGCCCCGCCCCAGCCGCACTGGCCCGTCGGCGGCGCCGACGCCGACGCCGCCGACTACGTACTGCCCGTCCCCCGCACCCGGGTCCGCTGGACCAGCGAGCGCCTCGGCGGGCGGCGCACGGTCCGGGTCCACCCGGCGGGCGGCGGCGGACCGGTGGTGCTGCTGCTCGACGGGGACGACTGGCTGTACCTCCACCCGGCCATGGCCGCGTTCGACTCGGCCGTCGCCAGTGGCGAGATGCCCCCCGTGACGCTCGTCTTCCTGCCGACGCGGGACCGGGAGGCGGAGTTCGGGTGCCGGCCCGAGCTGTGGGAGGCGGTCCGGGACGAGCTGCTGCCGCTGGTGGCGGCCACCGGCCTGCCCGCGGACCGGGGCCGCCTGGTGGTCGCCGGGCAGAGCCTCGGCGGGCTGAGCGCGGTGTACGCGGCGCTGGAGTTCCCGGAGCTGGTGTCCCGGGTCGCCTGCCAGTCGGGGTCGTTCTGGTGGACGCCCGGCGCCCCGGACCTGGCGGACCCCATGGGCGGCCCGGTCGGCGGCGCCGTCGCCGCACGCCTGCGGGAGCGCCCCGACCTGTCCGGCCTCCGGGTCGCCTTCGACGTAGGGGAACACGAGACCCGCATGCTGCCCCACTGCGAACTGACCGAGAACCTGGCCCGCCGGGCCGGTGCGACCGTACGCGTCTCGCGGTCGCCGTCGCACCACGACCGGGCGGGCTGGCGGCACGCCCTGCTCAGGGACGTCGCCTGGGCCCTCCGCTAGGGAGTGTCGTCAAAGTGGCGACGCCGCGGACATCCGTCAGACACCCCCTGGAGCTTCAGCGGGCCACCGCCAGGCAGTAGTCCCCGTCGGTGGCCAGGAGGTTGCGGTGGGTGTCCTCGGCGGTGATGACGCCCTCGTCCAGGACGAGGACCCGGTCGGCGGCGTCCAACAGGGCCGGGCTGCTGGTGATCACGACGGTGGTGCGGCCCCGGCGCAGCCGCGCGATGTTGCGCGCGATGAGCTGTTCGGTGACCGCGTCGACGGCTGTCGTCGGGTCGTGCAGGACGAGGATGCCGGCGTCGGCTGCGAGGGCGCGGGCCAGCGAGAGCCGTTGGCGCTGCCCGCCGGAGAGGTTCGCCCCGCGGTCGCGGACGCCGTAGTCGAGTCCCTCGCGGTGCAGGGCGACGACGTCGGTCAGCATGGACGCCTCGACGGCCTCGGGCACCGTCCGGCTGGTGCCCGACGGGTCGATGTTCGTACGGAGGGTGCCGGCGAAGATCTCCCCCTCGTACGGGTTCACCAGCATGTGCTCGCGGACCGCCTCGACCGAGAGGTCGGCCAGGCCCTGCCCGCCGACCCGTACCTCACCCTCGTACGCCTCCGGCGGTACCTTCACGGCCAGGACCGAGGCGAGGTCGGCCGCCGCGCGCGGCTGGTAGACGGCGACCGCCACGAACTCGCCGGCGGACACCCGGAACTTCAGCGCGCGCAGCGCCCCGTACCGGACGCAGTCGATCTCCAGGTCCCCGCCCGCGGCCGGGCGCTCCGTCCCCGGGGTCGTCGCCGGTGGCGCGGCCAGCACCAGCGCCATCCGCTCGGCGGACGCGCGCGCCATCATCACGTACTTGGGCATGTCCGAGAACATCTTGAGCGGCTCCATGATGAACTGGCCCAGCCCGACGGCCATGACGAGTTCACCGACGGTGATCCGCCCGTTGAAGGCCAGCCAGCCAGCCGTCAGGGTCACGGCAGCGGCGAGGGCGGCGTTGAGGAGCATCGCGGTGCCCGCGTACGCGCCGTTGACCACGGCCACGGTGATCGCCTGGTGCTTGGCCTCCGTGCTGACCTTCCGGTAGGAGCGGAACGCCGCGTGGTTGCCGCCGAAGCCGTGGAGCGGGCGCAGTCCCGTGATCAGGTCCGCCACCTTCGCGCCCGCCCGCGCCACCCGGGCCTGCTGTTCGCGGGTGCTGGAGCCGATCCGCCGGGACATCACGCTCAGGACCGACAGGATCGCGACGGTCCCGGCGATCACCAGCAGGCCGAGGCGGACGTCGGCCAGCCCCAGCGCGACCGCCGCGACCAGCACCGCGACCAGGGAGCTGATCAGCAGCGGCACCACCTCGATGATGTCGGCCGTCTGGTCGGCGTCCTCGGTGGCGATGGTCAGCACCTCGCCGGACTTCAGGTCGACGTCCCTGGCCACCGGCTGGAGTCCGCAGTCGGCGACCCGCACCCGCCAGCGGTGCGCCTCGGTCGTGTTGGCCTTCTGCAGGATGCGCATCCCGAACCGCCACGACAGCGAAACGGTCGTGATGATCACGGCCAGCGCGGCGATCGACAGGGCGAGTGCGCCGAGGCTGCGGTCCTGCATCGTGTGCTCGACGATCAGGCCGAGCGCGATGGGGAAGGCGGTCTCACCGGCCTGGTACAGGCCCATGAGGACGGTGCCCCAGGTCATGGCGCCGACGTTGCGGCGCAGCGCGGTGCGCAGGATGTCGGACCCCGGGCGGGGCCGCTGCGTGTCAGGAGTCTTCATCGAGGTGGCGGGCAATCGCTTCCGGGGTCCGCAGGGTGAACAGATCGCGGATGGTGATCACTGGACCGTACTCCCGGCGGAGCAGCCCGATCAGCCGCACCGCCAGCATGGAGTGCCCCCCGAGGGACACGAAGTCGCCCACCGCGCTCACCTCTTCGTCGTCCAGGTCCAGTGCCTCCGCGAAGAACTCGCAGACCACGGTCTCGGTCCCGGTCCGCGGGCCGCGCTCCCCCGCGGTGGTCAGCGCGCCGAGCGGCCTGGCCTCCGGCAACGCCTTGGTGTCCGCCTTCCCGTTGACCGTCAGCGGGATGGCGTCGACCTGCGCGTAGTGCGTCGGACGCAGGAAGTCCGGCAGCGCGGCGCCCACTTCGGCGGCGACCTCCGCGAGGTCGGCGCCGTCCAGTACGAGGTAGGCGGCCAGCCGGTACGTGCCGTCGACCTGCGGGTCGGGCTGGGCGACCGCGGCGGCGAACCGCACCGCCGGGTGCGCGGCGAACGCGGCCTCGACCTCGCCCGGCTCGACGCGGTGTCCGCGGATCTTGACCTGTTGGTCGGTGCGGCCGAGGTACATCAGGTTCCCGTCGGGCCGCCGCACCACCAGGTCCCCGGTGCGGTACATGCGCTCGCCGGGTGCGCCGAAGGGGCAGGCGACGAACCGGTGGGCCGTCTGGGCGGGCTGCCCGAGGTAGCCGCGGGCGATGCCGATGCCCGATACGTACAGCTCACCGGGCACCCCGTCGGGCAGGGGGCGCAGCCACGGGTCCAGCACGTACACGTCGGTGTTGTCGATCGCCACGCCCACCACCGGGTCCTGGCATTCGAAGGTGCCGACGCCGAGGGTGTTGATCGTGTACTCGGTGGGGCCGTACAGGTTGTAGCCGGCCGTCCCCTTCGTCTCGGCGAGGCGCTGCCACAGCGTCGGGGTGACGGCCTCGCCGCCCAGCAGTACCAGCGCGGGCCGCCGGTCCGGGTCGTCGAGCAGGCCCTCGGCCACCAGTTGCTGCGCGTAGGTGGGGGTCACGTTGATGACGTCGATCCCGTGCTCCAGGCAGTACTCGACGAGGCGGGGGGCGTCACGGCGCAGTTCCTCGTCGCAGATGTGCACCTCGTGGCCGTCGGCGAGCCACAGCAGTTCCTCCCAGGACATGTCGAAGGCGAACGACACGGTGTGGGCGATCCGGAAGACCCGGTGGCCGTGCTCCGCCAGCACCGGCTCGAAGATCCGGCGCTGGTGGTTGATCAGCATGTTGGTGAGTCCGGCGTGCTCGGTCACCACGCCCTTCGGCCGCCCGGTCGATCCGGAGGTGTAGATCGTGTACGCGGGGTGCCGCAGGCGGTCCCGGTCGTCCGGCGCGAAGGTCACGAACGGCTCGGCCGGAGGGAGGGGCCGGTCCAGCTCGATCAGGTCGCCCGTGAGGCGGGGCGACACCGCGCTCACGGTGAGGGTGAGGTCGGGGCGGGCGTCCGCGACGATCGCGGCGATCCGCTCGTCCGGGTGGTCCAGCTCCAGCGGCACGTACGCGGCGCCCGTGCGCAGTACGGCGAACAGCGCCACGATCGAGTCGATGGAGCGCGGGATCGCGAGCCCCACCGTCGAACCGGGGCCGATGCCGCGCCGGGCGAGGACACCCGCCACCGCGCGGCTGCGGTCCCGCAGCCGGGCGAAGGTCATGGTCGAGCCGTGGGCGACGAGCGCGGCCCGGCTCGGGGCGCGGTCCGCCGCCCGGTCGAACCGGTCGACCACGGTGTCCGTGCCGACGTCCGTACGCCCGGTGGCCCCGGGTTTCGGTGCCAGGCCGGGCAGCGCGCCCAGCGGGCCGCTCGCCCCGGCGAGTTCGGCGAGTACGCGCACGTAGTCGTCCAGGAGCCGCCGGGCGCCCTCCGGGTCGCCGTCCCGGTACTCCAGCTTGACGGTGAGCCGGTCGCCGGGCGTGACGACCCAGGTGAAGGGGTAGTGCGTGGAGTCGTCGGCCCGCACTTCGGTGATGCCGTGCCGGGCGTTCATCTCGGCGAACGCCTCCATGTCCAGGAAGTTCTGGAGCACGAACAGGTTGTCGAACAGGGTGTCGTGTCCGCTGGCCCGCTGGATCTCGCCGAGCCCGAGGTGCTCGTGCTCCATCGCCTCGACCCGCGCCGCCTGTACGGCCGACAGGTACTCCCGGACCGTGTCGCCCGGCCGGGCCCGCGTCCACATGGGCACGGTGTTGAGCAGTACGCCGACGATGCCGGACAGGCCCTCGCCCTCCCGGCCGGAGACCGTCACTCCGAACACGGCGTCACCGCGGCCGGTGCGTGCGCCCAGCAGGAGGCCGAAGGCGCCGGTCAGCACCGAGTTCAGCGTGACGCCGTGCGCCCTGGCCGATTCCCGCAGCCGGTCCGACTGTTCGGCGCAGAGCGTGTGCAGGAGCGTGCCCGGGAGGCCCTCGGCAAGGGCCGGCGCCGGTCCGGCGAGCAGCGTCGGGCCCGCGAGGCCGCTCAGGTGCTGGGCCCAGAACCGTTCCGATACGGCGGGGTCCTTGGCGTCGAGGGCCCGGGCGTACTCCTCGAAGCCCGGTACGGCCGGTGCCGGGGCCGTCAACCCGCCCGCCGCGGCGGCCTCGTAGGCCTCGAACAGGTCCCGCAGCACGATCTCGCGGGACCAGCCGTCCCACAGCAGCAGGTGGTAGCTCAGCAGCAGGCCGTCGCGGCCGCCGGGCAGGCGCACCACGGTCAGCCTGATCAGCGGCGGCTCGCCGGGGTCGAAGCCGGTGTCCCGGTCCCGGGCGAGCAGGGCGTCGACCTCCGCGTCCGTGGACAGGGTGAGCGTGCGGACGCCGACCCGCCGGCCGGCCGCGAGGACCTGCACGGCATTCCCGTCGTCGTCGGTGGTGAAGCCGGCGCCCACCACCGGGTGCCGCGCGATCACCCAGGCCATCGCCTCGGCCAGCGCTCCGGTGTCCAGGCGCCGGTCGAAGGTGAACCAGCTCTGGGCCACGTAGTGTCCGGCCGGTCCCGCCAGTTGGGCCTGGAAGTACAGGCCGCGCTGGAGCGGGGTGACCGGCGCGGTGCGCTCGGCCGTCGCGGCGGCGTCCGCGATGCGTTCCAGTGCGCGCAGCCAGTGCCCGGTGATCTCGTCGGGGACGCCTTCGGCGAGGGTGAAGGCCGCGTGCAGGCTTCCGGTGGCCGCGTCGGTCCATGCGTTGACCTCGACGGCGTACGGGCCGGCCTGATCGGCGCCGGTGATCTGCGGAACCTGCGACTCGCCGCTCCGGCCGAGGTAGTTGAACAGGACCTGCGGGCGGGCCGCCAGCAGCGGGGCCGTCTGCGGGTTGAGGTACCTGAGCCCGCCGTAGGCCAGGTGCGCGCGCTCGTCCGGCAGGCGTTCCGCGACCTCGCGGGCCGCCGCGACGGGGTCGGTGTGCGCCGTGAGCCGCACGGGTGCGATCGAGGTGAACCAGCCGACGGTACGCGTGTAGTCGTGGTGTTCCTCCACCGGGACCCGGCCGTGCCGCTCCAGCTCGACCGCGAGGTCGGTGGGCGAGGGCTGGACGCGGGTCAGCGCCGTGCGCAGCGCGCCGCACAGCAGTTCGGTGGGGCCGATGCCGAGTGCGGCGGGCGCGGTACGGGTCACGAGGTCGCTCACCGGGGGCGGGAGCACCACCGTGGTCTCGCGCAGCTTCTCGGCGACGGGCAGTAGCGGGGGTGCCTGGAGGGTGGTGACCCAGTGCCCGAGGTCATCGGTCGCGTGGGCGGACCGGTACGCCAGCGCCTGCGCGTACTCGGCGTACGGGGTGGTCGCCGGGGCCGGAGGCGTGCCGCGCATGGCGGCGGCCAGGTCGTCCAGCAGGACCAGCCAGGACACCGAGTCGACGGCGAGGTGGTGCGCGGTGACCACCAGGGTCCGGCCGGCCTCCAGCCACGAGAACGCGATGACCTGCCCGGCCTCGGGGTCGAGCCGTCCCGCGGCTTCGTCGGCCGCGGCCGTCGCGTCGGGCGCGTCCGTCCGTACGACGGTGACCTCGCGGGCGGGTTCGGTGCTCAGTGCCCACACCCCGTGCTGGACGCGCAGCCGCAGCCGCAGGACTGGGTGTGCGGCCACGACCGCTTCGGCGGCGCGCCGGGCCTCGGCGTAGCCGGTGCCCTCGGGTGCCACCAGCGTCCTGGCTTGGGCGAACCGGGCGAGGGATCCGCCCAGTTCGCGCTGGCGCAGGAAGATCGGCGTCGGCGTCAGCGGGCCGTCCTCGCGGGCGGCGGGCGCCGGCGCCGCGGACTGCGGTGCGCCCGCCCCGAGGAGCTCGGCGAGGGCGCGGGGGGTCTTGAGCAGGAACACGTCCCGTGGCGTGATCGCGAGGCCGAGCGCCCTGGCCCGGTTGACCACGGTGATGGCGAGGATGCTGTCGCCCCCGGCCCGGAAGAAGTCGGTGTCGCCGTCCACCGCGATGCCGGGCAGCGTCGCGGTGAAGATGCCGACCAGCGCGGTGAGCGCGGAGCCGGCGGCGGGCGCCGGGGCCACCGTGGTGTCGCTCCGGGCGGCTCGCTCGGCCAGGGCCCTGCGGTCCAGTTTGCCGTTGACCGTCAGCGGCAGGGCCTCGACCGGGAGCACCCGGGCGGGCACCATGTGCGCGGGCAGCTTCGCGGCGAGGGGACCGGTGAGGTCGGCGGCCTCGCCGGGAGCCCGGCGGACGACGTGCGCGACCAGGTGGTCGCCGCTGTCGGCCACGGTGACGGCCGCGTCGAGGACGCCGCCCAGTTCCCTGATCGCGGACTCCACCTCGCCGAGTTCGACGCGGAAGCCCTTGAGCTGCACCTGGTCGTCGGCGCGCCCGGCGAACTCCAGCTCGCCGTCGAGCGTACGGCGGGCCAGGTCGCCGGTGTGGTACATGCGGGAGCCGCCGCCCGCGAACGGGTCCGCCACGAACCTGCCGGCGGTGAGCCCCGGCCGGCCCAGGTAGCCGAGGGCCACCTGGTCGCCGGCGACGTAGACGGCGCCCACCCGGCCCGGCGGCACCGGACGGAGCCGGTCGTCGAGTACGTGGGTGACCAGCCCGGGAATCGCGGTTCCGATCGGGCCGGCGCAGCCGCCGGGGCCGAAGTCCCGTTCGGTCAGGACCCGGTGGGTGACGTGGACGGTCGTCTCGGTGATGCCGTACATGTTGACCAGCTCGGGCGAAGCGGTTCCGTGCCGCTCGACCCAGCCGCGCAGCCGCCCGAGGTCCAGCGCTTCGCCGCCGAAGATGATCCGGCGCAGTGCCGGGAGCGGTTCGCCCGCCTGCCGGTCGGCCTCGATGAACTGGTGGAAGGCCGAGGGGGTCTGGTTGAGCACGGTCACTCCGTGTTCGCGCACCATCCGGTGGAAGTCGACCGGCGAGCGCGTCAGCCCGTACTCCGGCACCAGCAGCCGGCCGCCGTGCGCCAGGGCCCCCCACAGCTCCCAGACCGCGAAGTCGAAGGAGTAGGAGTGGAACTGGACCCAGACGTCCTGCGTACCGAAGTCCATGTCGGGCCGGGTGTTTTCGAGCAGCGTCACCACGCCGGAGTGCGGGACGACGACGCCCTTGGGCCTGCCGGTCGAGCCGGAGGTGTAGATCACGTAGGCGGGATCGTGCCAGCCCGCCCCGCCACTCGCCGGAGGCGGTACCGCGGTGTCCGGGTGCGCCTCCTCTCCTTGTACGAGTACGCGGGCTGGCACGCCCGCCCGCGCGAGCAGGCGGGTGAAGCGCTCGCGCTGCCCGGGGCCCACGAGCACGACCTGCGGGGCGGCGTCGGCGAGGATGAACTCCAGCCGTTCGTCGGGGTAGTCGAGGTCCAGGGGTACGTACGCGCCGCCCGCGCTCACGACGGCGACCAGGGCGACGACCTGCTCGACGGAGCGCGGAACGGCGATGGCCGCGCGGCCGCCCGGCCCGACTCCGGCCGCGCGCAGGACGGCCGCCAACTCCTCCTTCATGCGGGCCAGTTCGCCGTAGCTGATCGATCGGGTAGGGCCGTCGAGGGCGCACTGGGTGACGGCGGTGGCCGCCGGGTCGCGGCGTGCGGCGGCGTCGAAGAGTGCGCCCAGGGTCGTCGGGGTGATCCGTGCGGGAGGCCGGGCGTCCCCGGGCGCCAGGGCGTCGACCGGGGCGTCCGGGCGGGTGAGCAGGGCGGTGAGGGTACGGGTGAAGGTGTCCAGGATCGCCCGTGCGCCCGGCTCCCCCAGCAGGGCGCCGTCGTAGATCAGGTTGAAGCGCGGACGGCCGTCGGGCGTGCGCTCCACCACGAGCGTCAACGGGTAGTGCGGGGCTCCCTCGTTCACTACGCCGGTGATGACCAGCGTGTCGTCCGGCCGTCGCAGGCCCGCCACGTCGGTCGCGACGTCGAAGACGACCAGGGTGTCGAACAGCGGGCCCGCGCCTGCCTGTCGGCCGAGGCCCGCCAGCGAGACGTGCTGGTGCGCCTGCACCGCGGCCTGGTGTTCGCGCACCGAGGCGAGCAGCTCGCGGGCCGTGGTCTTCGGGGCCCACCGGGCGCGTACGGGGATCGTGTTGATGAACAGGCCCACCATGTCCTCGATGCCGGGCACGTCCGCGTCACGCCCGGACACCGTCGAACCGAACACGACGTCCCTGCCGTGCAGGAGGCCGCCCAGTGTCACCGCCCAGGCGCTGTGCACGGCCACGCTCAGCGGCACGCCCGCCGACCGGGCGGCCTCCTCGACGCCCCCCTCCGGCTCCACGGCGGTGTCGGCGAAGCGGTCGGACGGGGTGTGCCCCTCGGCGACGAGCGAGGGGCCGGGGAGCTCGGCGAGCTGCTCGCGCCACACGCGCTCGCTCTCGCCCGCGTCGCGTCCCGCCAGCCAGGCCACGTAGTCGGTGAAGCCTCCGAGCGGATACACGGTCCCCGGGGCGTGGTACTCGGCCAGCAGCGCGCGGAGCATCGGCGGCACCGACCAGCCGTCGGCGATGATGTGGTGGACGGTCTGCACCAGGACGCTGCGGCCGGCGCCCGCGCGGATGAGCGTGTACCGCATCAGCGGGCCGGTGGCGAGGTCGAACCCGGCGCGGCGGTCCCGCTCGGCGAGGGCGCGGAGCTCTTCGCCGGTGATGCCGGGGCGGTCCAGGACGGTGAACGGGGGCTGCACGCCGTTCTCCAGTACGCAGACCACGCGGCCGTCGGCGAGCGCCGTGAACCGCGCGGCCAGGTTGGGGAACAGCGCGAGCAGCCGGGTGGCGGCCGCCGCGAGCCGGTCGGGGTCCACCTCTCCGTCGAGTGTCAGGAGCTGCTGCTCGACGTAGTTGCCCGCGGAGTCGTCGTCGAAGACCGAGTGGAAGTACAGGCCCTCCTGCAGCGGGGTGAGCGGCAGGACGTCGCGCAGCGCCGGGCCGTCCAGGTCGTCGACGTCGGCCTGGGTGAGCGCCACCAGGCCGAAGTCGCTGGGCGAGTGGCCGCCGCGGTCGAGTGCGGCCAGCCCGGTCAGGGCCTCCCGGAAGTACCCGCCGATGGTCGCGGCGTCCCGGTCGGTGAGCAGCCCGTCGGGCCAGGAGATGGTGGTGGCCAGCTCGTACGCGCCGCCCGGGGCGGGCTCGGCGATGGCGTTGAACTCCAGGGCGCGCGGCAGGCGCATCCTCGGGTCGCGCCGCTCCCCCAACTGGCCGGTGGTGCCCGCGAGTTCCCAGTCACCACACGCTCCGGCAGCGAAGCGGCCCAGGTAGTTGAACAGGACCTGCGGTGCGGGCGCGTCGAACCCGGCGCCACTGAGGTAGCGCAGGGCGCCGTAGGGCAGGCCGTTGCCCGGCACCCGGGCGAGGTCCTCCTTGACGGCCTTGAGGGCGGCGGCCAGGTACGCGGGATCGGTGGGGTCGGCCGCCGCGCCGGGGTCCACGGTCACCGGGAACAGGGTGGTGAACCAGCCCACGGTCCGCGACAGTTCCGGCTCGAAGCCGGCGGCGTCCGCGAGGAGGTGCCCTTCTCGGCCGTGGCCCTCCAGTTCGACGTGCGCGAACGTCTGGTCCTGCCCGAGGTCACGGCGCCACCGGACGAGGGTGACGGCGAGGGCGGTCAGCAGCACGTCGTTGACGCCCGCGTGGAACCTCGCGGGGATCTCGCCCAGCAGCGCGGCCGTGACATCGGCGCCGACCGACACGGTCGTCACCCGCTCCCGCTCGACGGTGTCGGCCTCGGACAGCCCGCGCCGGCCCACCGGGGCGTCCGCCCCGGGCAGCGGGCGCCGGAAGTGGGCCCGGTCGGCGTCGAACGGGGCCCGCTCCAGCAGCTGGGTCCAGCGCCGGAACGAAGTGCCCACCGGCGGCAGCTCGATCGGCGCGCCCGAGGAAAGGTGCCGCCACGCCGTGGCGAAGTCCTCCATCAGGATCCGCCAGGACACTCCGTCGACCACCACGTGGTGGACGGCCACGACCAACTGCCGTGCCCCGCGGCGCCAGACGGCACGCAGCATCACGCCCTCGTCCGGATCCAGCCCGCCGGCGGCGAGTGCGACGCACTCGTCGAGCGGCCGGTCACTCTCCTGCCATGCCGCTACGGCCCGGTCCGCCGCCGGGACATCCAAGCTCCAGCGGTCGCCGCGTACCAGCTTGGCGCGCAGCATGTCGTGCCGTGCGACCACGGCGGTGAGGATCGCGCCGAGCGCGTCGGCGGTGAGCTCCGCGGGGGTGTTCAGCACCACCGACTGCACGAAGCCGTCGATCGCGTCCGTGGTCTCGCCGAGCCACCGCACGATGGGCGATCCGGTGACCGGGCCCGTCGCGATGTCCTCGTGGTCCACGGTGTCGGCGCCCGCACGGCCCGCCACCGCCGCCAGCGCCCCGAGGACGCTGTTGGTGAAGATCTGCCGCGCCGTGACGTGGAGGCCCGCGGCACGTAACGCGCTCAGCAGCGAGATCGCCAGGATGCTGTCTCCGCCGAGCAGGAAGAAGTCCTGGTCGGCGCCGACCTCTTCCAGTCGCAGCAGCGCCGCGACCGCCGCGCACACCAGGCGCTCGTTCTCGGTGGCGGGCGGGACGTGCGGTCCCGTCCCGATCGCGGGTTCCGGCAGCGCGGCGCGGTCGAGCTTGCCGTTCGCGGTGAGCGGGAACTCCTTCATCACCACGATGTGGGCGGGCACCATGTACTCCACCATGTGCCCGGCGGTCCATTCCCTGACCTCCTGCGCCCGCAGGTCCGCGGCTCCGGCGGCCGGGATCACGTACCCCACCAGGTAGGTGCCGCCCGCCGCGTTCTTCCTCGCGACGACGCAGGTGTGACGTACCGCTGGATGCTCCGAGAGGGCGGCTTCCACGTCCTCCAGCTCCAGCCGCATGCCGCGGATCTTGATCTGGTTGTCGGCCCGGCCGAGGAAGTCCAGCGAGCCGTCCGGGGCGAAGCGGGCGAGGTCGCCGGTGCGGTACAGCCGGGACCCGTCCCCGGAGAAGGGGTCCGCGACGAACCGGGAGGCCGTCAGGCCGGGTGCGCCCGCGTAGCCGCGCCCGAGGAGGAAGCCACCGACGTACAGCTCGCCGCCGACGCCGACCGGGACCGGGCGCAGCTCGTCGTCCAGGACGTACAGCCGGGTGTTGGGGTTGGGTGTGCCGATCGAGGTCGACAGGCGTTCCGCCGCGCCCCGGTAGACGACGTGCGAGACGCCGATCGTCGTCTCGGCCGGGCCGTAGCCGTGGTACATCGGTATGTCGAGACGGGTGCGGAACCGCTCGTACAGCTCCGGGGTCAGGACCTCGCCGCCGCACCAGACGTGCCGCAGGCTGTTCAGCCGCCCGGAGTCGCCCGTGATCTCCAGCAGTACGTCCAGCATGGACGACACCAGGTACGTGAAGGTGACGCGCTGCTCGGCGATCACGCTCAGCAGGTGGTGCGGGTCGCGTTCGCCGCCGGGGCGCAGGACGACCAGCCGGCCGCCGCACACCAGAGGCAGGAAGATCTCGTTGATGGAGATGTCGAACGACAGCGGAGCCTTGAACAGTGACGCGTCGTCGTGGCCGAAGCCGAGGATCTCGTCGACCTGCCACAGCAGGCGCTCGCTGATCGCTTCGTGGCGGATCATCGCGCCCTTGGGCCGGCCCGTGGATCCGGATGTGAAGATCACGTAGGCGAGGGATGCGCCGGGGGCGGTGATGCCGGTGCCCTCGCCGGGGTACGAGCCGAACCGCCAGTCGCCGAGGTCGACGGCCACGGCTTCGGGTTCGGGATCGGGTTCGGGATCGGCTTCGGGTTCGGGATCGGCTTCGGGTTCGGGATCGGCGTCGAGTTCGCCCCCGTCGCGCTCGGCCGGGCCGCCCAGTTGCAGTACGACGCGGGCGTCTTCGATGACGACGGCCCGGCGCGCGGCCGGCCAGTGCGGGTCGAGCGGCACGAAGGCCGCCCCGGCCTGGAGCACGGCGAGGAGTCCGACCACCATCTCGACGGAGCGCTCCAGCGAGATGCCGACGACCTGTTCGGCGGTGATTCCTCGCTCGACGAGGTGGTGGGCCAACTGGCTGGAGAGTTCTGCTGCCTGACCGTACGTCAGCGATCGGTGCCCGTCGACGATGGCGACGGCGTCCGGCCTGGTGCGCGCCTGTTCGCGGAACATCTCCACGATGGTCGGGCGGACCCGGTCCGCGCGGGTGTCGTTCCACTCGGCCAGGGTCGCTATCCTCGCCGCCACGCTGGACGGAGCGATGGTGCCGATGGGCCGGTCCGGGAAATCGGCCAGGTCGTCCAGCGCGAGCTGGGCGTCGGCCAGCGCGACGCCTTCGGGGACGGCGACGGCCGGGCCGTCCACTCCGTCCGCCCCGGCCCCGCCGTTGTCGACCCACGCGAGGACGTCGGCGAACAGGGTGCCCGCGGTGAGCTCCAGGCCGTCGGGGCTCCGGCCCGTCGCCCAGAACGACAGCGCGACGGCGCACGCTGCGGCGATGTTCGCCTCGGAGTGGTCCCCGGTCCGTCGGCGCAGGCCGGCCAGGCGCGCGGGGGACAGCCGCACGAGACGAGCGGTCGGTTCCGTCATCGAAGACTCAACGCCCCTTCAGTGTCTGTACGTCGGCCCACCCGGGTCCGGGTCGGCTAGCTTCCCTCGCGCCAGGCCCGCCACAGCCGTGCGTACCGGCCGCCCAGAGCCACCAGTTCCTCGTGCGTGCCGTGCTCCACGACGCGTCCCGCGTCCAGCACGGTGATCCGGTCCGCCGCCATCGCCTGCGTCAGCCGGTGCGCCACGAACAGCGTGGTCCGGCCCGCGCAGGCGGCCGACACGGCCCGTTCCAGTCCGGCCGCGCCCTCGCTGCCCGCCTCGGCCGTCGACTCGTCGAGCACCACCACCGGTGACCGGCCCAGCACCAGTCGGGCCAGGGCGATCTGGGCGACCTTGGTGACATCCAGGCGCTCCCCGCCCTCGCCGACCATGGTCTTCAGCCCCTCGGGCAGCTCGCCCACCCATCCGTCGGCGCCGACCGTGCGCAGGGCTGCCATCAATTCGGCATCGGTCGCCTCCGGCGCGGCCAGCCGCAGGTCGTCGGCGAGGGGGCCGGAGAACACGTGCGTCTCCTGCGTCAGGATGCTCACCAGGGCACGCGCCGCCGCCTCGTCCAGACCGGCGAGGTCGGTCGACCCGATGCGTACCGATCCGGCCTGCGGGGTCCCGATGCCCGCGACGAGCGCGGCCAGGGTGGACTTTCCGGCGCCCGTCGCCCCCACCAGTGCGAGCGAACCGCCGCCGGGGATCGTCAGGCTGACGTCGCGCAGGACCGGCTCCTCGGAGTCGGGGTAGCTGAACGTCAGCCCCTCCACCGTCACCGCGTGGCGGATGCCGTCCGCCGGGGCGTCGCCCGCCGAGGCGGTCGCCAGGACGCCGACCAGCCGCTCCTGCGCCTCCTCCCCCAGCACTCCGACCAGCCGGGTCAGGCTCGCGCCCGACTTCTGGGCCTCGTCGAAGGTGAACATGATGGAGCCCAGCGGTGTGAACAGCCGGTGGAACAGCAGCGGGGCCGCCGACACCTCGCCGAGGCTGGCGGCCCCGGCCTCCAGCAGGGCGTACCCGACCACGAGGATCAGGACCAGTCCGATGAACTCGGCGCGGTTCTCCCTGCCGACGAACCGGCCGAAGAGCCGGAACACCTCGATGCCGAGTTCGCGCACCCGCCAGGACTCCCTGGTGACCTGCTCGCGGACGGCTCCCTCCAGGCGGTACGCCCGGACCGTGTCGATCCCGTTCAGTCCGCTGATCAACGCCTGCGCGCGGTCGGCCTGGACCGCCCGCTGCTTGCGGTAGAGCGGGGCGGACCGCGGGAGGTACCAGCGCAGGGCCAGCGCGTACGCGGGCAGCGCCCCGGCACCCGCCAGGCCGAGCCGCCAGTCCAGGCCGAACATGCCGAGCGTGGCGATGACCACGAGCACTCCGGCCGAGAACACCGTGGGGACGGCCGTGCGGATGCCCCTGGACAGCACGGCCACGTCGTCGCCGACCCGGGACAGCACGTCTCCCCGGCCGACCTGCTCGATCCGTGCGCTGGGCATCCCCAGCACCGCCCGGACGGCCTCTTCCCGCAGTCGCGCGAGCAGGTCCGCGCCCAGTCGCCCGACCAGGTAGGCCGACAGGGCGGTGGCCGCCGCGCCGAGCAGCGCGGCGGCCACCATCAGGGCCCCTGTCGTGACCAGGATCGAGCGCGCTTCGCCCTCGGCCACCCCGTCGACCACGCGGCCGAGCAGCAGCAGCGGGAGTACCTGGAGCGCTGCCCCGGCCACCGTGGTGAACACGGTGGCCGCCGTCAGCCACGGCACCCCGCGGCAGTGCGCCGCGACCCAGCGGGCGGCCTCGCGTCCCGACGTGGTGCGCAGGGTCGACGGAGCGGGGCGCGTGTCAGTGGTGGTCACACTCAGCCGACCGACTTCACGAGTTCGTCGATCGCGTACGGCAGGGACAGCAGCGTGCCCTGGGACATGGCCGCGCCGATCGCCGGGCCCTCGCCGTCCAGCAGGTACGACACCTTGCCGTTCTTGACCGCGGACAGGTTGGCGAACAGCTGGAACTTCTTCAGTGCTTCCTGGTCCGCCTTGTCGTTGATGACGAAGATGCGGTCGACGTCGATCAGGTCCATGCGCTCGGGAGAGAGCACGGTGTAGAACTTGCCGTCCGCGATCTTGTCGATCTCGGTCTGGCCCTTGAATCCGATGCCCGTCACCAGGCGTCCGCGCACGTCGGTCGTGGTGAACGGCGCCGCCGAGTCCTTGTACCAGGACAGCGCGACGGCGGTCTGGCCGGCGAACTCGGGGTGCGCCTTCTTGGCCGCGTCGAGCTTGTCCTGAATGCCCTTCACCAGCTCGGCGCCCTTGGACTCCTGGCCCAGGGCCTTGGCGATGTGTACGGCGTTGTCCTGCCAGGGGGCGCTGAAGGGCTCCTTCTCGGCCTTGGTGCGTCCCACCGTCGGGGCGATCTTGGAGAGCTTCTCGTAGGCGGCCTGGTCGATCTCGGAGTAGACCGCGATGATCAGGTCCGGCCGCAGCGCGGCGATCTTCTCGTAGTTCGGGCCGGTGTCGCCGTTGCTCATGACGACCTCGGGGCGGGCGTCGCCCCACTTGTCCTTCGTCCAGGGCCACTGGGTGTTGACGTCGGGGGTCGTTCCCGGCGGGTTCGGGTACTGGTCGACCATGCCGACGGGCTTGATGCCGAGCGCCAGGGCGGCCTGGTCGTCGGTGTAGCCGACGGAGACGACCCGCTGGGGGGCCTTCGCGATCTTCGTGGCTCCGAACGCGTGGTCCACGGTGACCGGGAACGCACCGCCGGTGGCGGCCGGGGCGTTGTCGCTCTTCTTGTCCGCCCGGTCCGCCGAGTCGGAACCGCACCCGGCCAGGAGGCCGGTGCAGAGGGCCGCGGCGGACAGGATCGCCGCCGGTCGCCGCCAGGAATTCGTACGTGTCGTTCGATGGAGAAGCATCCGCAATCCCTTGCTTTCGTGCCATCCACTACCGCCCCGCCCGAGGGCAGGCAAACCGTATCGCGCCAAGTGAGGCTAGCCTAGCCTTACTTGCTCCGTATCTTTGTCCTACCCGGCCGACCGGACGTGGGTGCGGCCGATCGGCACGATGAGGGGCCGGTCCCCCACCGGATCGTCGATCACCTGGGCGCGCAGCCCGAACGCCTCGTGCAGCAACTCGGCGGTGATCACGTCTCGCGGGTGCCCCTGCGCCAGGATCGCCCCCGCCCTCATCACGATGAGGTTGTCGCTGTAGCGCGCCGCCAGATTGAGGTCGTGCAGGACCATCACCACCGTGCATCCCGACTCGTGCAGGTCGTCCACCAGGTCCAGTACGTCGATCGCGTGCGCAAGGTCCAGGTAGGTGGTCGGCTCGTCCAGCAGCAGCAGGTCGGTGCCCTGGGCGAGCGTCATCGAGATCCATACGCGCTGGCGCTGGCCGCCCGACAGCGCGTCGACCGGGCGGTCGGCCAGGTCGGACACCCCGGTCATGGCCAGCGCCCGCTCCACGACGGCGGCGTCGTCCGAGGACCACTGCCGCAGCCAACTCTGGTGCGGATGGCGGCCCCTTGCGACCAGATCGGCCACCGTGAGCCCATCCGGCGCGACCGGTGCCTGCGGCAGCAGACCCATTCTCTTCGCCACGTCCCTGGTCCTGAGCCCGGCGATGTCCTCGCCGTCCAGTACGACCGTCCCCCTGACCGGCTTCAGCAGCCGCGACAGGGCCCGCAGCAGGGTCGACTTCCCGCACCCGTTGGGGCCGATGATCGTGGTGATCACCCCTGTCGGGACGGCCACATGGAGATCGTCGATGACGATCCGGCCGCCGTACCCGACCGTGACGCCCCTGGCGGCCAGCCGTGGGGCGTCGTCACCTCCGGTCCCGATCCCGGTGATGTGCGTTGCGGCCACAAGTCCCCCTGCTCTAGACGTGCCTGAATACGTGTCCGCTAGCGGAGGTTCGCCCGCACCAGCAGATATGCGAGGAAGGGGCCACCGAACGCGGCCGTCACCACGCCGACCGGGAGGGCGATCGGCAGCGCCGTACGCGCGACCAGGTCCGAGCCGATCAGGAGCAGGGCCCCCACCACGCCCGAGGCCACCATCGGCGGCGTGGGGCACCTGGCCAGGCGCATCGCCACCTGCGGCGCGACCAGCGCGACGAAGGGGACCGGACCCGCCGCACTGACCGCCACGCCGGCCAGCAGGACCGCGCACAGGAGCAGGACCGCCCGGACGGCCGAGTACCGCACGCCCAGGCCCGCGGCGACCTCGTCGCCCAGGTGCAGCGGTTTGAACTGGAACGCGGCACCCGCCACGACGGCCATCAGGGCGAGCGTGCACCAGAGCGCGACGGTGACCTCGTCCCACGACCGGTTGTCCAGCGAGCCGATCAGCCATGCCTGGGCCCGGGCCACGTCCCTGATGTCGGCCTGGACCAGCAGCCAGGTCGTGACGGCCTCCATCACGGCGCTCACCGAGATGCCGATGAGGATGAGCCGGAAGCCGTCGATCCCGCGCCGCCACGCCAGGAAGTACACGAGGAGGCCCGTGCCGAGGCCGCCCGCGAGCGCCGCCCCGGACAGGCCCACGGCATCGACGACCGCCGTGGCGGTCCCGCCCGACACCGTCACCAGGAACACCGCGACCGCGCCGGCGCCCCCGGTGATCCCCAGGATGTCCGGGCTGGCCAGCGGGTTGCGCGCGACGGACTGGGTGATCGCGCCGGACACCCCCAGCGCGACGCCCACGACGCACCCGGCCAGGGCCCGCGGCATCCGCAGATCCATGATCACGAACTCGTCGACCGGCTCGCCCCGCCCCAGGATCGTGGCGACCACCTGGGGCAGGCCGATGGGGAAGTCCCCGACTCCGATGGACAGGCAGAACACGAGGAAGGTCGCCGCCGCCAGCAGCAGCGTGACGCACACGATCCACGGCCGCCATACGAACGACACCCCGCCGAGCCGGACGCCCGGCGCCACCACCGGCTTCACATCAGCCCCGTTCATGCGCTCTTGAACTTTCCGCGCCACACCAGCACCGCGAAGAACGGCGCGCCCAGGAGGGCCACGACGACACCCGCGTCCAACTCGCCCGGCCGCACCAGCAGGCGCCCCGCGATGTCGCAGACCAGCAGGACGACGGCGCCGAGCAGACCCGCGTACGGCACCAGCCAGCGGTAGTCCGGCCCGGTCAGGTACCGGGCCACGTGGGCCACCATGAGGCCGAGGAAGGCGATGGGTCCGCACGCCGCCGTCGCCGCTCCCGCCAGCAGGGTGATGGCGACGATGCCTACGGCCCGGGTCCGCGCGATGTTCACGCCGAGCCCCCGCGCCACGTCGTCGCCCAGGTTGAGCAGGTTGACGGCGGGCAGAGTGGTCAGCGCCAGCACCAGCCCGACCGCGATGAACACGGCCACCGGCCGGATGACGTCGAATCCCACACCGGCCACGGAGCCCGCGTTCCAGAAGCGCAGCGCGTTCAGCGACGCCTGGTCCGAGAGCGCGACCGCCGTGGTCATCGCCGCGAGGAACACCGTGACCCCCTGCCCGGCCAGTGCGAGCGTCAGCGGGTTGCCGGCCCCGCGGCCGATGCTCGCCAGCCCGAACACGACGACGCCCGCCACGGCCGCGCCCAGGAAGGCGAACCAGACGTACTGGAACGGGTCGGCGAACCCGAACAGGGCGATCACCGTCACCACGGCGAACGAGGCGCCCGAGTTCACCCCGAGCAGGCCCGCGTCGGCGATCGGGTTGCGCGTGTACCCCTGGATCAGCGCCCCGCCGACCCCCAGGGCCACGCCCGCCACGACCGCGAGCACCGTCCGGGGCACCCGTACGGTCCGCACGATGAGCCTGATCTCGGTGAGCCGCCGGTCGGGGTCCGGCGACGCCGACAGCCCGTGCCACACCTCGGCCGGGCTGAGGGCGCGCGCACCGACGGCCAACGACACCACCACCGCGGCCAGGAGGACCAGTACCAGTGCCGCCAGACCCACGATCCGTCGCCGACGGACCCGCGCCCCGGGCGGCGGCGCGGGGCGGCGCTCCACTGCAATCGTGCCCATGTCGCTGTACTTCATCCCTTCGCTCCACCGGCGGGAACCCCGCCTGCGGACCGGCTAGGGGGTGTCTGATGGATGTCCGTGGGGAAGGAGCGGCGGAGATCCGTCAGACATCCCCTAGGGCCGCGTCACTGACGAGCGGTGCTGCCCGTCCCGTCGGCGATCGTCCGGACCTCGTCGGGGTCGGACTTCAGGCCCCGGTCGAGGAGCGAGTCCAGGATCTCGCCGACCCTGATGGCGGTGTTGGACAGCAGGGACGAAGTGATGCCGTGCGTGTGCTCCGTACCGCCCTGCACGTAGATGCCGCAGCGCAGTTCGGGGTCGGTCGCGATGCGGTAGTCGCGCTCGACCCGGACGCGGTCCTCCTCGTCGCGCAGGCAGAGGTCGGCGACCTCGCCGAGGAGGCCGAGCGGTTCGGCGGGGCGGTAGCCGGTGGCGAAGACCACGACGTCCGCGTCGAGGGGGGTCTCCTCCCCGGTGACGAGGGACCGTACGGTGGCGTGGACCTTGCCCGAGGTCTCGCTGACGGCGGTCAGCCGGGAGACGTTGAGGAAGCGCAGGCGCTCGGTGCCGAGGACCTTCTCCCGGTACATCTCCCGGTAGAGGTCGTCGATCAGATCGACGTCCACCACGGAGTAGTTGGTGTTGCCGTGGTAGTCCATCAGCCTGCGCTTGACCTGCTCCGGGGCGAGGTAGAACTCGCCCACCGCGTCCGGGTCGAAGATCCGGTTGGCGAAGCTGCTGTCGTCGGCGGGGCTGTACCCGTAGCGCGAGAAGACCGCGCAGACCTCGGCCCCGGGGAAGCGGCGGTGCAGGTAGGCGACGTTCTCGGCGGCGCTCTGCCCGGCACCGACGACGATGAACCGGGAGGGGTCCGCGCCCTCCAGCGCGTCGACCTTCGCCAGCAGGTCGGAGTTGTGCCAGACGCGGTCGGTGCGTTCCATGCCGTCCGGCATCAGGGGCCGCAGGCCGGTGCCGATGACCAGGTTGCGGGCGCGGTGGAGCGCGAGCCCCTCCCCCGACCGGACCGTCACGTCCAGGTGCTCCACGACTCCGTCGCGGACGACGGGCGTGACGCCCACGACCTCGTGGCCGTAGGAGACCCTGTCGTCGACCTTGTCCGCGGCCCACTCGAAGTAGTCGTGGAACTCCACCCGCAGCGGGAAGAGGTTCTTGTGGTTGATGAAGTCGATCAGCCGCCCCTTGCTCTTCAGGTAGCACAGGAAGCTGAACTCGCTGGCCGGGTTCCGGAGCGTCACGAGGTCCTTGAGGAAGCACACCTGCATGGTCGCGTCGTCGATGAGCATGCCTCGGTGCCAGCCGAAGCGCGGCTGCTGCTCGAAGAAGTGGGCGGTGATCGCTTCCGGCCGGCCGACGCGCGCGTTGTGCTCGCTGACCGCGATCGCCATCGCCACGTTGGACGGCCCGAAGCCGATCCCAATGAGGTCGTGAATCAACGGGGCGTCGCCAGGACGAGCCTGTGCCATGTCACTCCCATCGTGCGGGGGGCAGCCACCGCACCGGGGAGGCAGGCAGCCGTCGGTCGAACTTAGGCAAGGCTAAGCTTGGTTCAGCGGAACTGTCGATAGACAAACCGGACAGCCGGAATGGGGCGTGATCATCAACTCCCTTACGGATAGGCGCCGTTGCAGAGTTAGGTAAGGCTTGCTTTACTCGACTTTGGCCAACCCCCCTGCTCCAAGGAGGAACCCATGCGGGTCGTCATGTTCGGCTACCAGACCTGGGGGCACCGCACCCTGCAAGCCCTCCTGGACTCCGAGCACGACGTGGTGCTGGTCGTGACGCACCCCAAGAGCGAGCACGCCTACGAGAAGATCTGGAGCGACTCCGTCGCCGACCTCGCCGAAGAGCAGGGCGTCCCGGTACTGATCCGCAACCGGCCCGACGACGACGAGCTGTTCGAGCGCCTCAAGGAGGCCGACCCGGACATCATCGTGGCCAACAACTGGCGCACCTGGCTCCCCCCGCGCGTCTTCGGGCTCCCGCGCCACGGCACCCTGAACGTGCACGACGCACTGCTGCCGAAGTACGCCGGCTTCTCCCCGCTGATCTGGGCGCTGATCAACGGGGAGACCGAAGTGGGCGTCACCGCGCACATGATGAACGACGAACTCGACGCGGGCGACATCGTGCGGCAGGAGGCCGTACCGGTGGGGCCGAAGGACACCGCCACCGACCTCTTCCACCGGACCGTCGACCTCATCGCCCCGGTCACCGTCGGCGCCCTCGACCTCATCGCCTCCGGACGGGCGGAGTTCACCAAGCAGGACCGGTCGCAGGCGAGCTTCTTCCACAAGCGGTCCGTCGAGGACAGCCGCATCGACTGGACCTGGCCCGCCGAGGACCTCGACCGCCTGGTCCGCGCCCAGTCCGAGCCGTACCCCAGCGCCTTCACCTTCCACAAGGGCAGGCGGCTCGAAGTGCTGGCCGCGTGCGTGTCCCAGGGCCGCTACGGCGGCACGCCCGGGCGCGTCTTCTACCGCGAGGGCGACGGCGTGGTGATCGTCGCGGGCGCCGACGCCCGCACCGGCCGCAACCACGGGCTGGCCATCACCCGGGTACGGACCGAGGACGGGCGGGAGCTGCCCGCGACGGAGTACTTCACCTCCATGGGCGGCTATCTGACCGGCCGGCCCTGACTACGGGCGGCTGCGCGGCGCCGGAAGGTCGACGGGACTGGCGCCGTCGTGGTCGCTCGTGATGTCCGCGAGCGGACGGGTGTGTTCGGCCGCGCGGGCCATCCACTCCCAGATCCCGGACGGGGCGCCGGCCGTCGGCGAGGCGGACCCGGAGCCGCTGATCCACGTCGTGAGCGTGAACCGGTGGTCGGCGAACTGCCCGCTGGGGCAGGTGGACGGTACGACCTCGTGGAAGGCGCCGGCCGGGAAGAACACGATGGTGTCGTGCTCGGGTTCGATGGTGCGGTAGGACTCCGCAGGCCGGGCGGCGCCTTCGTGGAGCAGGGTGTCGTACAGCCGGAGCTGGCCGCCGGCGAAGCCGCGGGGCTTGCGGTGCAGGTAGTACACCGCGGACAGGGCCGTGCCGACGTCGCGGACCCGTGAGGCGTCGGTGTGGATGCCGTAGTGCCCTCCTTCGCCGTGCGCCGTCAGGACCGACAGGGTCTGCGTGAGCGCGGCCCCGTGCCCGAGGACCTCCTGGACGAGCGGCAGGCAGTCCGCGAGGTGCCCGCTGAACACGGAGCTGGTCACGGGCAGGACCAGCGAGCTGCGGCCCTTGCGGGAGACCTGGCCCGACAGGGGGTCCAGGACCGTCCCCCGGTTGAAGTCGCCCTGCCGGGAGATCGCGTACGCCAGCAGGGCGCCGGCACGTTCCGCGCCGAGGAAGTTCTCCAAACGGCAGACCGGTGCGGGCACCACGGGGGTCGTGGACCACCGGTCGGTGGGGGGCAGGACCTGGGCGCCGATTTCCGTCGGCATGGCCGGTTCCATCGCGTATCCGCTCATGGCCCGGAACCGTACGCGCGGCGGCCGGAGCCGTCGAAGGAGCACATGGGGCGCACAGGAGTACGCCCCAGGTCCGGCTACTCCCAGTCGTCCCAGGGCGGGTCCATCTCCTCGTCCAGGTCGAAGGGCGGCTCTTCGGGGTCCGGCCCCGCGGGCCGCGCCGTCGACGCGGGCGCCGCCGGATCCGCTGCGGCGGGGGCCTGCGGGGCGGGGCCGGCGGCGTTGCACTCCGCCAGGGTGTCGAGGACGCCCTCGGCGTACTTGGTGAGCTTGGCCTCGCCGACCCCGCCGATGGTGGCCAGCTCCTCGACCGTGGCGGGGAGCCGGGTCGCGATCTCCCGCAGCGTCGCGTCGTGGAAGACGACGTACGCCGGTACGCCCTGCTCCTTCGCCGTCGCGGCCCGCCAGGCTCGCAGGGCCAGGAAGACCGGCTCGGCCCCGGCCGGCAGGTCGACCGGTACGCGGGCGCCCTTGCCCGAGCGCGACCCGGACTCCTTGCGGGACGGGCCGGCGACCGCCTTCTCCTTGCGCATGGGGACGCTGCGGCGCCCTCCGAGGACCTCGCCGCTCTCCTCCGTCAGTACGAGCGTCCCGTACTCGCCCTCCACCGCCAGGAGCCGCAGCGCCAGCAGCTGGCGCACGACCCCGCGCCACTCCGCGGTGCTCAGGTCCGCGCCGACGCCGAACACCGAGAGCCCGTCGTGGTCGAACTGGATGACCTTGGCCGTCTTCTTGCCCTGGAGGATGTCGATGATCTGGCCGGCGCCGAACTTCTGGCGCCGTTCCTTCGCGAGCCGCCATACCGTGGACAGCAGCTTCTGCGCGGCGACCGTCCCGTCCCAGGACTCGGCCGGCGTCAGGCAGGTGTCGCAGTTGCCGCAGGGGCCGCCGGTCTGCCCGAAGTACTCCAGCAGCCGCACCCGGCGGCAGTCGACCGTCTCGCACAGCGCGAGCATGGCGTCCAGGTGCATGCCGAGCGACCGGCGGTGCGTGTCGTCGCCCTCGGAGCCGTCGATGAGCTTGCGCTGCTGGACCACGTCCTGCAGGCCGTAGGCCAGCCACGCCGTGGCCGGCTCGCCGTCGCGGCCGGCGCGGCCCGTCTCCTGGTAGTAGCCCTCGACCGACTTCGGCAGGTCGAGGTGGGCCACGAAGCGCACGTCCGGCTTGTCGATGCCCATGCCGAAGGCGATCGTGGCCACCACCACGACCCCTTCCTCCCGCAGGAAGCGCGCCTGGTTCTCGGCCCGCGTACGGGAGTCCATGCCGGCGTGGTACGCCACCGCGTCGATGCCCTGCTCCACGAGGAAGGCGGCGGTCTTCTCCACCGAGGCCCGCGAGAGGCAGTAGACGACTCCCGCGTCCCCGTCGTGCTCGGTCCGGATCAGCTCCAGCAGCTGCTTGAGCGGGTTGTTCTTCGGGGCGATGCGGTACTGGATGTTCGGCCGGTCGAAACTGGCGACGAAGTGCCGGGCGTCCTCCAGGCCGAGCCGTCTGACGATCTCGGCGTGGGTGGCCTCGGTGGCCGTGGCGGTCAGCGCGATCCGCGGCACCTTCGGCCAGCGCTCGTGCAGCATGGACAGCGCGAGGTAGTCCGGCCGGAAGTCGTGGCCCCACTGGGCCACGCAGTGCGCCTCGTCGATCGCGAAGAGCGAGACCTTGCCCCGGTCGAGCAGCCGCTGCGCGCTCTCGGTGCGCAGCCGCTCGGGAGCCAGGTAGAGCAGGTCCAGCTCGTCCGCGAGGAAGGCCTGCTCGACGGCCTGCCGCTCGTAGGGGTCCTGCGTGGAGTTGAGGAATCCGGCCCGCACGCCGAGGGCGGTGAGCGCGTTCACCTGGTCCTGCATCAGCGCGATGAGCGGCGAGATCACGACGCCCGTGCCTTCTCTGACCAGCGCCGGGATCTGGTAGCAGAGCGACTTGCCGCCGCCGGTCGGCATCAGTACGAGCGCGTCGCCGCCGCCGACGACCTGCTCGATGATCTCCTGCTGCTCACCGCGGAAGGAGCTGTAGCCGAAGACGCGGTGCAGCACCGTCAGAGCATCGGAGATCTCGGGGGAAGCGTCCGGAAGAGCCATTCCCGAAGCCTAACGGCACCCGCCGACACCCCGGCTCCATCCGCCGGAACCTGTGGACAACCTCCCCGGGGGCCGGCGGATGCCGGCGGTGATCGCTCAGGAAGAAGAGATAGGGGCACAAAAGAAGGCGTCTGACCCCGGCTTTTGTCCGCCGGGCGCCTTCCGCCGGCACCTTCCGCCGAGTGCCGCACGAAATTGGCCACCTGGCCGGAACTCGTATGGAGAGCTGCCCGGGATTGCTTATCCGCAGTCCGGGCACAGCCCGCGGTAAGTGACCTCGGCCTCGGACACGGTGAAGCCGAACCGCTCCCCCTCCGGGAGGTCGGCCAGCGGGTTCCCGGTCGGGTGGACGTCGCGGATGAGTCCGCAGTTCGAGCAGACGAGGTGCGCATGGGGATGGTGCGCGTTGGGGTCGTAGCGCTTGGCGCGGCCGTCCGTGGAGACCTCCACGACCTCGCCGAGGGAGACCAGCTCGCCCAGGGCGTTGTAGACGGTCGCCCGGGAGATCTCCGGCAGCCTCTGGGCCGCGCGGGCGTGCACCTCGTCCGCCGTGAGGTGCACGTGGTCGCCGTCGAGAACCTCCGCGACGACCCGCCGCTGGGATGTCATCCGCCAGCCGCGCCCTCGCAGCCGCTGCAGCAGGTCACTCATATCGGCTCACCTATTCAGGTCAGGCGGGATACCCCGAAGTTTACCGGTGGACGTCCGGGATCCGATTGAATATGGGCTTGGTGTTCTTCTTGACTTGGATTCTGTCCATCGTAGGATCGGTTTCGTTGATAGCCAAGGGACCGTATGCAATTCCTGAGCACCGTGATCCAGCTGGTCCGGAAGGATTCCCATGTCTGAGAACCATGATGCAATCGTCGTAGACGCGAAGGCGGAGGGCGCGGGCGGCGGCTGCCCCGTCGCGCACGAGCGCGCCCCGCACCCCACCCAAGGCGGCGGAAACCGCCAGTGGTGGCCGGATCGGCTCAACCTGAAGATCCTCGCCAAGAACCCGGCCGTGGCCAACCCGCTCGGCGAGGAGTTCGACTACGCCGCGGCGTTCAAGACCCTCGACCTCCCGGCCGTGAAACAGGACATAGCCGAGGTCCTGACGACCTCGCAGGACTGGTGGCCCGCCGACTTCGGGCACTACGGCCCCCTCATGATCCGCATGGCGTGGCACAGCGCGGGCACCTACCGCATCAGCGACGGCCGCGGCGGCGCCGGGGCCGGCCAGCAGCGCTTCGCCCCGCTCAACAGCTGGCCGGACAACGGCAACCTCGACAAGGCCCGCCGCCTGCTGTGGCCCGTGAAGAAGAAGTACGGCCAGAGCATCTCGTGGGCCGACCTCATGATCCTCGCCGGCAATGTCGCCCTGGAGTCGATGGGCCTGCGCACCTTCGGCTTCGGCGGCGGTCGCGCGGACGTCTGGGAGCCCGACGAGGACGTCTACTGGGGTCCCGAGACCACCTGGCTCGACGACGAGCGCTACACCGGGGACCGGGAGCTGGAGAACCCCCTCGGCGCGGTGCAGATGGGCCTGATCTACGTCAACCCGGAGGGCCCCAACGGCACCCCGGACCCGATCGCCGCGGCGCGCGACATCCGCGAGACGTTCCGCCGGATGGCGATGAACGACGAGGAGACGGTCGCCCTGATAGCCGGCGGCCACACCTTCGGCAAGACCCACGGCGCGGGCCCGGCGGACAGCGTGGGCGCCGACCCCGAGGCCGCCCCGCTGGAGGCGCAGGGCCTGGGCTGGAGCAACTCCTTCGGTACCGGCAAGGGCGGCGACGCCATCACCAGCGGCCTTGAGGGCATCTGGACGAACACCCCGATCACCTGGGACAACAGCTTCTTCGACATCCTCTTCGGATACGAGTGGGAGCTGTTCAAGAGCCCCGCCGGGGCGCACCAGTGGCGGCCGAAGGACGGCGCCGGTGCGGGTACCGTGCCGGACGCCCACGACCCGTCCAAGAGCCACGCCCCGACCATGCTGACGACCGACCTCTCGCTGCGCATCGACCCGGCGTACGAGCAGATCTCCCGGCGCTTCCACGAGAACCCGGCCGAGTTCGCCGACGCCTTCGCCCGCGCCTGGTACAAGCTGACCCACCGCGACATGGGCCCGGCCGTGCGCTACCTCGGCCCGGAGGTCCCGGCCGAGACGCTGCTGTGGCAGGACCCGCTGCCCGCGGTGACGCACGAGCTCGTCGACGCCGCCGACATCGCCTCCCTCAAGGAGCGGGTCCTCGCCTCGGACCTGTCGGTGTCCCAGCTCGTGTCCGCCGCGTGGGCGGCCGCGTCCTCCTTCCGCGGCAGCGACAAGCGCGGCGGTGCCAACGGTGCGCGCATCCGCCTCCAGCCGCAGAGCGGCTGGGAGGTCAACGAGCCCGACCAGCTGGCGACGGTGCTGCGTACCCTGACGGGCATTCAGGAGGCCTTCAACTCGGCCCAGTCCGGCGGCAAGCGCGTCTCGCTCGCCGACCTGATCGTGCTCGGCGGCGCCGCCGCCGTCGAGCAGGCGGCCAAGGACGCCGGCTCCGACGTCCAGGTGCCCTTCACCCCGGGCCGGGTGGACGCGTCGCAGGAGCAGACCGACGTGGAGTCGTTCGCGGCGCTGGAGCCGACCGCCGACGGGTTCCGCAACTACCTCGGCAAGGGCAACCGGCTCCCGGCGGAGTACCTGCTGATCGACCGGGCGAACCTGCTGAACCTGAGCGCCCCCGAGATGACGGTCCTCGTCGGCGGCCTGCGCGTCCTGGGTGCGAACCACCAGCAGTCGGCGCTCGGAGCCCTCACCACGACCCCCGGGTCGCTGACCAACGACTTCTTCGTGAACCTGCTCGACCTGGGCACGACGTGGAAGGCGACCTCCGAGGACGCGAACACCTTCGAGGGCCGTGACTCCGCGACGGGCCAGGTCAAGTGGACCGGTAGCCGCGCCGACCTGGTCTTCGGGTCGAACTCGGAGCTGCGCGCGCTCGCCGAGGTCTACGCGAGCGACGACGCGAAGCAGAAGTTCGTCAAGGACTTCGTCGCCGCGTGGGACAAGGTCATGAACCTCGACCGGTTCGACCTCGTCTGACTCGTCCGACTCCTCTGACCCATCCGATCGCAGCGTCCAGGCCGGGCCGGCCCACACCGGCCCGGCCTGGACGTTTTTCCGTCGGTGCGCGCCCGCCAGTCGCCAGATTGGTCCAGACCTATTGACGGCTACCCATCCGGAGGAATAGGTTCCCAGCCACGGGGGCGGTCAAGGCGTCAACTCCCCCACCAGGCCCAGGCATTGGGCCGACAGCGGGGCTCCCCCATCTCCCCCGCGCCTTCCCAGCGGCTGCAAGGCACGTTTCGTGCTGCTCCCCTTCCCCCCACGGAGGCACTTCTTGCGTACCCGTACCCGTACCCGTACTCGCACTCGTACCCGGTTGGCCTGCGGCCTCGGCGCCACCCTGCTCGGCGCGGCCGCGGTGCTGAGCGCACCCGGCTCCGCGTTCGGCGCAAACCTCCTCGCGAACGGCGACTTCGAGGCCGGCACCACGGCCGGCTGGTCCTGCAGCGGGGGCCTGGGCTCCGTCGTGGGCTCCCCCGTGCACGGCGGCAGCAAGGCCCTGGCCGGGGCGGCGGGTTCGGCCGACAACGCCAAGTGCACCCAGACCGTCGCCGTCCGGCCCAGCACCACGTACACGCTGTCCGCCTGGGTCCGCGGCAGCTACGTGTACCTCGGCGTCACCGGCGGCGCGTCCACCTGGACCCCCTCCGCCACCGCATACACCAAACTCACCGTCTCCTTCACCACCGGCGCCTCCCAGACCAGTGCCGAGATCTACCTCAACGGCTGGTACGGGCAAGGGACTTACTACGCCGACGACGTGACCCTGGAGGGCCCCGGCGGCAGCACCGACACGGTCGCGCCGACCACCCCGGGCAGCCTCTCCTCCACCGGCAGGACCTCCTCCAGCGTCTCGCTCGCCTGGACGGCCTCCACCGACAACGTGGGCGTCACCGGCTACGACATCTACCAGGGCGCCGCCAAGGTGGCCACGTCCACCACCACCAGCGCCACGGTCGCCGGCCTGAGCCCCAACACCGCGTACACGTTCACCGTCCGGGCACGCGACCTGGCGGGCAACACCTCGCCGGCCTCCAACGCCGCCACCATCACCACCGACAACGGGCCCACGCCCACCGGCTTCAAGCAGGCCGCGCCCTACCTCTACCTCGGCTGGGGCAACCCGCCGAGCGCGACCACGGTCATGAACGCCACCGGCGCGAAGTGGTTCACCATGGCCTTCATCCTCTCCTCCGGTGGGTGCAACCCGGCCTGGGACGGCCAGCGGGCGCTGACCGGCGGTGTGGACCAGAGCACCATCAACTCGATCCGGGCCGCGGGCGGCGACATCGTTCCGTCCATCGGCGGCTGGCAGGGCAACAAGCTCGGCCCCAACTGCGGCTCCGCGCAGGCCCTGGCGGCCGCCTACCAGCAGGTGATCGACGCCTACGGGCTCAAGGCCATCGACGTAGACATCGAGAACACCGACGAGTTCGAGAACGCCGTGGTCCAGGACCGGATCCTCGGCGCGCTCAAGATCGTCAAGCAGAACAACCCCGGCCTGAAGACCATCCTCACCTTCGGCACCAGCACCACGGGCCCGACCTCGTGGGGCAACCGCCTGATCGACCAGGCCAAGGCGCTGGGCGCCGACATCGACGTCTTCACCATCATGCCGTTCGACTTCGGCAACGCCTCCACCGACATGTACGCCAGCACCGTCAGCGCGACCGAAGGCCTCAAGGCCAAGCTCAAGTCCGCCTTCGGCTGGGACGACGCCACCGCCTACTCCCACATCGGCATCTCGGGCATGAACGGCATCAGCGACACCCAGGAGACCACCACCATCCAGAACTGGACCGACATCCGCGACTGGGCCAACTCCCACCACATCGCCCGCCTCGCCTTCTGGTCCGTCAACCGCGACCGCGGCTGCCCCGGCGGCGGACTCCAGGAGACCTGTTCCGGCATCGCCCAGAACGACTGGCAGTTCACCTCCATCACGGCGGGCTTCACCGGCTGACCCGGACCGCGCGGAGCTGCGGCCCGCCCACCCCCACCTGACCAGGCGCCCGGCCGGGGGGGCCCGGGGGGGGGGGGGCGGAATGGGGGCTCCCTTTGTTCGACATCGTTGCGGGGCAG
>NZ_JBVJUY010000003.1:178973-210903 GCF_055604165.1 Streptomyces sp. NPDC037242 | reverse complement strand
GCCCCCCCCCCCCCCCCCCCCCCCCCCCCACCCCCCCCCCACCCCCTCCCCCCCCTCCCCCCCCCCCCCCCCCGCCTCCGTCGTCGCACGCCCGGTGAGACGCCTATGACGGGCGTGCTCGCCTTCGGTGTGGATCACCTGGCAGGGAACGGCTACTTCTCCGCCCAGCGCGTCATCGAGCGCCTCGACGACCCCGCCACCACCGGCCTCGTCGCCGAACTCGCCGCCCTGCGCGGGGACCCTCAGTACGGCCACCTGACGGACGAGGTGCTCGCCACGGTCGGTGTCACCCTCTTCGGCGCCGGAGTCATCTCCACCATGGGCTTCCTCACCCGCCGGAGCGCCTCCCCGTGCTCTGGTAGCACCGCCGGTACGGCGGGGCCCCGGCCGGATCTCCGGCCGGGGTCCCGTGCCGCCGCGTCCCGCGTCAGTTCACCGAGGCCGGCGAGGAGCCCCCGGGCACGATGAGGCGGGGCTCGCCCGTACCGTCCGCCGGGACCGACCAGATGTCGCTCGCGCGTCCGTCGCGTCCCGGCAGGGCGTAGCCGACGGTCGTGCCGTCGAGCCAGGCCGCCTGGTCGTCGACGCTGCGCGACTCGGCCAGCGGGTGTTCGCTCATGGTCGCCAGGTCCAGGACGTACGGCCGCCAGGGCGCCGCGGGGTCGTCGGAGACCTTCTTCTTGAAGGCGATGCGGGTGTTGTCGGGCGACAGCGACGGGCATTCGGCGTTCTCGCGCAAGGCCTTCGCCGACCAGTTCCGCAGGTCGCCCTCGACGAGGTGGGTACGGCCCTTGGTCGAGACGGTGGCGTAGAAGCGGTTGTCGTCCGCGGCGAAGGTCACTCCCCAGTAGTTGACGTCGGGTGCGTGGTAGCGGGCCCCGTCGATGGTCAGCGGGATCTCCTCCATCGACTTGATCAGGTAGCCGGTGCGCAGGTCCAGGATGGAGGTCCGGGTGGAGAAGGCGGAGGTGGCGTAGGAGTCGCCGGTCGCGAAGGTCGTCCAGGACAGCAGGTGCCCCGAGGCCGAGACGCGGGCCCGGTTGGGGATGCCGGGGACGGTCGCACGGTTGACCTCGCGCAGTTGCCCGTCGAGTACGAGGGCCTGCGTGCGGGCCGGGATCCCGGGCAGCTTGCGCAGGCACAGGGCGCGCTCCCCCGCGGTGTAGAAGCGCTCGCAGGAGGGGCCTCCCGTCACGCGCGGTCCGCCGGTGCCGCTCTGGCGGGCCACCTGCCCGGTGGCCGAGTCGCGGAAGTAGAGCCCGGGCTCGGCGAGCCCGAAGGAGGCGTCCCCGGCGGACGGCCGGGACGGCAGTTCGCGGTTCCTGGCGTGCAGTACGTAGCCCAGCGAGCCGCCCGCGAGCAGGAGCACGGCCAGCAGGACCAGGGCGGAGCGCAGGTGTCGCGGGCGGGGTTTCACGGTGCCTCCGGGGCTTCGTGGGCGGGGGCCGGGGCGGGCAGGACGCGCCAGGCGGCCGCGAGCGCAGCGGCCAGCGCGAGCGCCGCAGTCCACAGAGCGGGACCCTGCCCCCAGAAGGTCCAGGCGGCCCCGAACCCGGCCGCGCCGACGAGCCGGGCCAGCGCCTGGCCGGTCTGGAGGACCGCGAGGCCGCCCGCCCGGCCGTGGGCGGGCAGGACGGGGCTGGCCAGTGCCATCAGGACGCCGTCGGTGGAGGCGTAGAAGACGGCCAGGAGTCCGAGTACCACCACCACGGTCGGCCAGGCGACGGGGAGGAGCAGCACGGCGTACGCGCCGAGCAGGGCGGCGTGCCCGAGCAGGAACGGCAGCCGTCGCCCCGTACGGTCGGCGAGCCTGCCCACCGGGACGGCGAGCAGCAGGTACCCGGCGGCGGCGCCGAGCGGCAGCAGCGGGAACAGTACGGGCGGCAGGTCGAGACCGCGCTGGATCAGGAGGTAGAGGAAGGCGTCGCCGATGGTGGCGGCGCCGAGCAGGACCGCCGCGTACAGGACCCGGCGGAAGGCGGGAGAGCGGAGGGGCCGGGGCCGGGGCGGCGGGGTTGCCCGTACGGGGGCCGGGGCGGTCGACGGGATCCCGGTCGCCGGCGGCGCGCCCGGGACGTAGAGGACGAGCAGGAGCACGCCGAGCAGTCCGGTGCAGAAGCTGACGGCGAACACGGCGTCGTAGGCGTCGGCGGTCGCCCACAGCACGGCGAAGGCGACGAGCGGGCCGAGGAGCGCACCGGTGGTGTCCATGGCCCGGTGCACGCCGAAGGCCCGGCCGAGCGTCTCCGGCGGGCCGCTGAGCGAGATCAGCGCATCGCGCGGGGCGGTGCGGATGCCCTTGCCGAGCCGGTCGGCGGCGAGGGAGGCGGCGATCCCCCCGGTGGCGGTGCCGGCGAGGAGCAGGCCGAGCCGGGACAGCGCGGAGAGCAGGTAGCCGGCGCCGGCGACCCGCTTGTGGCGTCCGCCGCGGTCGGCGAGGTGCCCGCCGAGGAGCCGCACGAGCGCGGTCGCGCCGTTGAACATGCCGTCGAGGAAGCCGAATTGGAGCGGGGACAGGCCGAGGCCCAGTACGAGGTAGAGCGGCAGTACCGCCGTGACCATCTCGGAGGAGACGTCGGTGACGAGGCTGACCGCGCCGAGCGCGATGACGGTGGCGGGGACGCGCCGCCCGACCCCTGGGGTGCGGGGCGGCGCGTCCGGGCGGCCGGTGTTGGCCAGGTACATCAGTGGCAGCTGTACTTCGGGCTCGTGTCCTTGACCTGCCCGTCGGTGCCGACGTAGGTCCATCCGTAGCCGGAGTCGGTGAAGTCGAGCTTCACCACGCCGTACTGGCCGCTGATCCGCTTCTGGCTGTTGGGCTGGACCTGCTCGATCGGGTAGGGCTCGGCGCCGCCCATGCCTCCGACGATCTCCACGATCCCGTCGGCGGCCGCCTTGCCGTCGGGGTTCTGCGGGGCGAACCGCTCGTAGTGGTGGTCGTGGCCGCCCAGGACGAGGTCGGCCTTGGCGGCGTAGAGGATCTTCCACACCGGCTTGGAGACCGGGTCGTTGCCGTGGCCGCCGGAGGAGTACAGCGGGTGGTGCCAGTAGGCGGCGATGCACTGCTTGCCGTTGGCGGCGAGGTCGGCCTTGAGCCACTCGATCTGGGCGGCCTGGTCGAAGGAGTTGGAGTCGAGGGCGATGAAGTGCCAGTTGCCCTCGTCGAAGCTGTAGTAGCTCTTGCCCTGGGGGTAGGCGATGCTGCCGAAGTACGACTTGTACCCGGCGAGGGGGCCGGCCGGGTCGTACGTCTCGTGGTTGCCCGGGGCCGGGCGGGTCTTGGCCTTGAAGGCGCCCCAGGTCTTGTCGTAGTAGTTGCGGAAGTCGGAGAGCCGGGCGTCGTCGTACTGGTTGTCGCCCATCGTCATGTAGAACTTCGGGTTGATCTGCTGGGCGAGGGCCGCGGTCTTGGGGTGCGCGCAGCCGCTGTCGGAGGCGGTGCACTGGGCTGCGATGTCACCGGCGGCGACCACCGTGAAGGCGCCCGTGGGGGGCGGCCCGCCGTCGACGGTGCCGTACACCTCGGCCTCGAAGAGCGAGTAGCCGTACGTCGTACCGCGCGCGGTGCCGTACACGCGCACGTACCTGCCCTTGCCGGAGAGGTTGGCCCAGTCGTCGGTGCCGCCGTTGCCGGCCTTCTCCTCGGCCAGCGCGGTCCAGGTGGCCCCGTCGGTGGACACCTCGATCCGGTAGGCCTTGGCGTACGCGGCCTCCCAGGTCAGTTTGACCCGGGAGACGGTGGCGGTGGCGCCGAGGTCGACCCGGATCCACTGCGGGTCCTTGCCCTCGGCGCTGGCCCAGCGGGTTGAGGGGGCGCCGTCGAACGCGTTCGCGGGGCCGAGCGAGGAGCTCTCGACGGAGGAGGCGGTGGCGGGCTTGCCCCGCGATATGACCGGGTCGGCGGCGGCCCCGGCCCGTCCGGGCCAGGCGAGGAGGAGCCCGCTGACGAGCGCGAGCACCGCGGTGAAGACGATCAGGGCGGTACGGGACAAGAGGGGTGGTGCGGAGGATTTCAGGTGCATACCTGGACTCCCTGTCCTGGGGGCGACGAGAGCTGGACTCCGGTGCGGGCCACCGCCTCCGGCCCGGAGGAGGGCAGGGGGCGGTGTCACGGCGGCCGGGTCAGAGCTCTCACTGAGCGCGTCATGCCCAGGGGATCGGGCACCGCGCCAAGCCGCCGACCGGGAGCGTAGCGGACAGGAAAGTTTCCTACCAGTGGTTCAACTCGACCTTCCCGAACCGGTTTTGGTCCGCGGGGCATCCGCGGGGAGACGGTCGGCCGGCCAGGGCCGCTCGGGCGGCGGCGCGCGGGCGGGCAGGGCCGTCGCGCGAACGGGCTAGGATCGACCGTATGCCCGAAATGGCTTGATTGACCGAGCCCGGGTCACCGGCGCCACCGGCCTCGGCCCGTCCCTTCGTACGACCGACCATAGGTATACATGTCGATATCTTCCGTCCTTGAGCGGCCGCGGGAAGACCTCCCCGCGAGCCCCGGATCCGGCTCCCGTACACGCGCGTGGGTGCGGGCACGGGTGCGCGGGGCCGCTCTTCCCTCGGCCGTGGTGGCCGTGCTCTTCGCGGTGTACGCGGTGTTCTCTGTCCGCCGCCACGCCCTGATGCTCACCACGGGCTACGACCTGGGCATCTTCGAGCAGGCGGTGCGCTCGTACGCCGGGGGCCACTGGCCGGTGTCCTCACTGAAGGGGCCCGGCTACAACCTCCTCGGGGACCACTTCAGCCCGATCACCGCGACGCTGGCGCCGTTCTACCGGATCTGGCCCTCGCCGCTCACGCTCCTCGTCGCCCAGGCGTTCCTGTTCGCCGTCGCGGCGTTTCCGCTCTGCCGGTGGGCCCAGCGCGAGCTCGGCAAGGCCGCCGCGGTCACGGTCGGCCTCGCCTACGGCGCCTCGTGGGGGATCTCCTCGGCGGTGGTCTTCGACTTCCACGAGATCGCGTTCGCCGTACCGCTGCTGGCCTTCTCGGTGGTCGCGCTGGGCGAGCGCCGGTGGCGCGCGGCCGTCTGGTGGGCGCTGCCGCTGGTCCTCGTCAAGGAGGACCTCGGCTTCACGGTGGCGGCGATCGGCCTGTACGTCGCCTGGCGCGGTTCGCGGCGGCTGGGCCTGGCGGCCGCGGCGTTCGGCATCGCCGCCTCCCTCGTGGAGATGTTCGTCGTCCTCGCGTCCGTCAACAAGAGCGGGTACGCCTACGCGCAGTTCCTCAGCAGCGACCCGGCGGCGGCCGAGTCGGGCAGCACCCTTGAGCGCATCCTGACGCTGCCCCTGCAACTGGTGTCGCCCGAACCCAAGGTCGTCACGCTGCTCTTCCTGGCCGCCATCACGGGGTTCATGGCGCTGCGCTCCCCGCTGGCGCTGCTGTGCCTGCCGACTCTGGGCTGGCGTTTCGTCTCCAGCAACACGGCCTACTGGGGCGTGATCTTCCACTACAGCGCCGTGCTGATGCCGATCGTCTTCGTGGCGTTCGTCGACGTGCTGGCCCGACGTCGGCGCGCTGCCGCAGCGGGTGACGAGCAGGTCCGCAAGGCCGCCCTGAGGTCACAGCGGGCGTCCCTCGGGATCACCGCCGCGGTCGCAGCGATCATGCTGCCGCTGTTCCCGCTGTGGCAGTTCCCCAGCCTCTGGAAGGACGATCCGCACGTCACGGCGGCGCGTACGGTCATCGGCTACATCCCCGACGGGGCGAGCGTGACCGCGTCCAACCGCTTCGTACCGCAGCTGACCAGCCGCTGCGAAGTGACCGGCCTCGGCTTCCCGGACATGGGCTCGCGGTACACGGCCCAGTGGATCATCGCCGACACCAAGGCCCCGCACGGCTGGCCCCTGACGGCCGCCGGCGAGTCGGAGGCGCTCGACCAGGCATGGGCACAGGGCTACCGGACCGTGGTGGAGCGGGACGGCGTGGTCCTGCTCCAGCGCTCCGAAGGGGACGGCGGGACCCCGTAGACCGGACGTTCCGGGCACCCTGGATCGGGTGCCCGGACCGCGGGCGGACATCGCTACGGATGGCTCACCAGGTTGGCGACGTTGGTGGAGGAGTCGGACGGACCGCCCCTGTCGTTGATGACGTGGCGGATGGTCCCGGTGCCGCCGAGGGAGACGGTCACCATGCTCTGGAAGCGCACGTCCGGGTGGTCGGGCACCTCGAAGGCCCGCTCGGCGGTCACGCTGCTGTTGACGTTGAAGAAGCAGTAGCTGCCGAGCCCGAAGGCCTGGTGGCTGGTCACATGGGCCGCGACCTTGTACGCCGCGTAGCCCCGGGTGGAGCCGTTCATCCAGGCGGCCTGGTTCGGCGGGTCGTAGGGCATCTCGTTCTGGTAGAAGTACGTGCGGCCGCCGTTGCCGTTCCAGACGGTCTGGTGCTTCTGGTAGTGCTCGACGAACAGTCCGTACATCGTCACGTCGTCACCGTTGACCACGAGTCCGGTGTCCGCCGTGTTGCTGGTCCAGCCGATGCCGGTGCCGTGGTCACCGCGCCAGATCCACATGTGGTCGCCGATGACGTGGTCGCTGTTGACGACGAGGCTGGTCGTCGCCCTGCCCACGGCCGCTCCGCCGACCCGGAAGAAGACGTCGTGCAGGGAGGTGGGGTTCGCCGAGTGGTTCGCGGCGGCGCCGGGCGGGCCGACCTCCATCAGCGTCGGCGAATTGGCGGTGCCGGCGTCGAAGAGGACGCCCGCGACCTTCACCCCGTCGACGTCGGCGACCGTCATGGCCGTGACACCGTTGTCGGGAATGAACGTGGCGAGGCCGAGCCCCAGGACGACGGTGTCGGGCCGGGTGATCCGCAGGGTCTGGTCCAGGTGGTAGACCCCGGGGGTGACCAGCAGGTTCTTGCCTTCGGCCAGGGCGGCGTTGAGCTGCGCGGCGCTGGCTCCCGGCTTGACTACATGGAACCGGTCCATGCCGAGCGAGCTCCCCGGGGCGTTCCCGCCCGCCCAGCTGGTGGCCGAGGTGTTCGTCCGCAGGGACGGCACGAACACCTGGTACGCGCCTGCGGCGTCCACGTACAGGAAGGGCTTCTCCCGGACCGTCGGTGTCTGGTTGACGGTGGTGTGGGGCGGGTTCGGGAAGCTGGTGGCCGGTACGCCCTGGCTGCCGACGAAGACCATGTTCCAGTTGGCGCCGCTCCAGCTGCCGAGCTGGGAGTTGCGGGTCAGCCACTGCTGCTGGGTCCCCGAGCGCACCTGGCCGTCGATCCGGCTGTCGGCCATGAACCCGCCGCTCGCCCAGCCGCCGTCGTCCAGCGCGAGGTTCCCGCGGACGTGCATGCGCCGGTACGGCGCGGCCTGGGACACCGCCCACCGGTCGGTGCCGCCCGTCGGGTTCACCGACAGGTTCTCGGCGCCGCGCCAGAAGTTCTGGGTGGCGTTCTGCGGCGGGAACCAGTCGGCCTCGACGTGGACGGCGCCGTTGATCGTGACGGAGTCGGGCGACTGGCCGAGGCCGAGGACCTGCGTGTAGAAGCCGACGTTGACGTCGTTGCCGTAGGTGCCCGGCTTGAACATCACGGCGTAGCGCTGGGAGCCGAACTGGTTGGTCTCCTGCTGCCGGAAGATCGAGTCCAACCGGTTCTGGATCGCGGCCGAGGACATCGACGGGTCGAAGACGGCCACGTTCGGGCCGAGATCGACGTCCCCGGGTCCGGTGGCGACCGGCACGACCTGGAAGCGCTGGGCCGCGGTGCCGTTGCAGGTGTACTGGACCAGCTGGACGCTGTCGGCCGTCGAGGCGGCCGGGACGTCGAGGCACTTGCCGCTGTGCCGGCTGACGAAGCGGTAGGCGCCGCCGCCCTCGTCGACGGCCTGCCACTGCTGGTTGCCGCCGCCTCCGTACGTCCACAGGTGCACGGCCGCGTTGTCGGCCGTGGACGTGTTGCTCACGTCCACCACCTGGTTGCCGTCGTTGCGGTTGCCGATCCGTACGAAACCGTCGCCGGTCGGCGTGAAACTCCACTGCTGGGCGGCGCTGTTGTTGCAGCCGTACTGCTGTACGGCCGTACCGTTCGCGGTCGCGGCCGATCGCGCGTCCAGGCATTTGCCGCTGCCGCTGTTCACCACCGTGGACCAGCCGGTCGGCAGGGCGGCGACGGCGGCCGCCGCCGAGGGCGCGGCCGGCGGGGTGGCGGCCCGGGTGGGCTGGACGGCGGTGAGGACCGAGGCGGCGCAGGCCGCGGCGACCGCGGCCGTCAGCCAGGGTCCCGCGATCCGGATGGCGGGCCCGGCCGGGGTCGGTGCCGCGGTCATCGGGTCACCGTCCACTTCTGGTTGGCGGCTCCGGAGCAGGTCCAGATCTGCAACCGGGTGCCGTTGGCGGAGCTGTTGCCCGTGGCGTCGAGGCACTTGTTCGCCTGCGGGTTCACGATGTCGCGCGCCGCGCTGACCGCCCACTGCTGGGCAGCCGTACCGTTGCAGTCCCACAGCTGGGTGCGGGTGCCGTCGGCCGTACCGCCCGAGGCCACGTCCAGGCACTTGCCCAGCGCCCGGATCGTGCCGTCGGAGCCCACGGACCAGTTCTGCGCCGCGGTCCCGTTGCAGTCGTAGAGCTGCACCGCCGTGCCGTTGGCCGTGTTGGCCGCCGCGACGTCCGCGCACTTGCCGCCGAGGCCCGTGATGGTCCCGCTGCCCGTCGGCGGGGCGGGGTCGGTGGTGACCCTGACGTAGTCGACCAGGAGCTGCCGGGGGAAGGCCGTGCTGCCGTCGGGGTCTCCGGGCCAGTAGCCGCCGACCGCGAGGTTGAGGATCAGGAAGAAGGGCTTGTCGAAGACCCACTGCCGGCCGCCGAGGTCGGCGGGGGTGCGCCGCTGGTACACGGCGCCGTCCACGGACCAGGTGATGGAGTTCGGGCTCCAGTCGACGGCGAAGGTGTGGAACGCGTCGGCGAACGCCTGGCCGCCGGGCAGGGTGTACCCGGCGCCGATGCCGCCGGAGCCGGAGTACCCGGGACCGTGGAGGGTGCCGTGGACGGCGGACGGTTCGAAGCCCACGTTCTCCATGACGTCGATCTCGCCCGAGGCGGGCCAACCGACCTGGCCGATGTCATGGCCCAGCATCCAGAACGCGGGCCACATGCCCTGCCCGCGCGGAATCTTCATCCGGGCCTCGACGCGCCCGTACGTCGTGGTGAACCGGCCGGAGGTGTTCAGCCGGGCGGAGGTGTACTCGCACCTTCCGTACCAGCACTGGTAGTTGTCGGGGTTCTCCCGACGGGCGGTGATGACCAGGTGGCCCTGCCCGTCGAGGGCGGCGTTGCGGTTGCCCGCGGTGTAGAACTGCCGCTCGTGGTTGTTGACGTTGTCGCCCGTCTCGATCTGCCACTTCCCGCCGTTGACGGCGGAGCCCGCGGGCCCGTCGAACTCGTCGGAGAACGTGACGGCGGCAGGAGCGAGGGCCACAGCCGGGGCGGGGGCAGGGGCGTTCGCCGTGGGTAGACCCTGCGCCAGTCCGGTGGACAGCGACGCGAGGGCGAGGACCGAGGCCAGGGACAGCAGCAGGCGCCGGGGGAAGCGCGGGGAGTCCATGACTCTCCCTTCCAGGAGCATGGCGGTCTGCGCAGTTCAGCATGCGCATGACATCTGAAGTACTTAGTTCACTACGTGATTTAAGAAGTGAACAATATGCCTGTCAAGGGTGAGGACACGTCACATTTCCTGAAGGCGCCCGCATGGGAAGAAGCCCTATCCGCTGTCCCCGATGCGTACGAGCGCGAGGGTGATGTTGTCCGGGCCGCCGGCCTCGATGGCGGCCTTCCACAGCTCGAAGGCGGCCCTGCCGTCGTCGTGCACCCGCAGCACGCCCTCGATCTCCTCGTCGGGCAAGGGGTCGGTGAGCCCGTCGCTGCACACGAGGTAGCGGTCGCCCACGGAGAGCGCGAAGTCCGCAACGTGGGGCGCGACCGCGCCGAACGCCCGGGTGCCGCCGAGCGTCTGCGTGACGGCCGAGGTGGTGCGCCGTCCGGGCTCCGGCAGCGGGCTGTCGTCCACGCTCACCTGCCGCAGTGCGCCGCGGGACGCGTCGTACACCTTGCTGTCACCGATGTTGAACACCAGGAGCGAATCCGCCAGGACGAGCGCGCCCGCGACCGTGGTTCCCATGGTCGCCAGCTCCGGGCGCCCGGCGGCTGCCGAATACACCTCGTCATTGCACAGGTCCAGAGCGTCACCGAGGGCGCTCGCGCCGTCCAGTGAGGGCCCGAGCGAGGAGAGCCGCCGGACGGCCAGGGCGCTGGCCACCTCCCCGGCGGGCTGCCCGCCGAGCCCGTCGGCGACCGCGACGACCAGCGGCCTGCCCAGCGGGAACACGAGGGTCTGCGGGTTGTCGGTCACGGTCCCGCACAGCGTCCACGGTCCGACGACGAGGCTGTCCTCGTTGTGCTCGCGAACCAGCCCGGCATGACTCAATGCGGTCACGGCTATGTACGGCACCCCTCCATTGTCGCGCCGATCCGGCCACTACGACGGACCCGTCGGAAACCAGCCGAAACCGAGAGACTCCGCTCCGCCCCGGACCGGCCTCCCGCACGGGCCCGCACCCGGCGCCCGCCGGGCTATGACGGCACGTACGCGGGAGTCGTCCGCCGCACGGCGGGAGGGGATCACACACCATTTCCGGACAGGACCGTCAACCATAACTCGACTGTCACGTCCGCATCATGACCTGTTGTCAAGACCCGCGCACGGAACCGATAGGATCCCGGGCTGTTGTCCAATGATCTTTCGTTTTCGATCGTTTGAGGGTTCTGATGGTTCGAGAGGGATCGTCGCCCGGAAGTACAGGGCCCGCCTCACCCGTCGTCTGGGCGCTGCCCGTCCTGGTGACCGCAGCGGTCGCGGCGGCCGCCGTGGCCGTGGTGTCCACTCCTGCCCGCACCCCCGTGGCCTGGATCGGCGCCGCCGCCTTCGTCGCGGTCGCCCTCGCCTGTGGTGAGGCGGCCCGGCGCGGCAAGGCGGTGGCCGCGCTCCGGGCGACGGTGGCCGCGCAGGAGGCCGCGCTGCAGCGACAGCAGGCCGAGACCGTCCGGCTGGCGGAGACTCTGCTGCCCGACGTCGTGGAGCGGCTGCGCAAGGGTGAGTTCCCTGAGGACGTGCTCACCTCCCTGGAAGACCCCGGCGTCCACCAGCCCGGTCTGACCACCGAGTTCAGGAACGCCCACCACGCCGTGCTGCGCTCGGTGCTCGACGCGGTGGTCGCGGAAGAGGACCTGCGCGACTCCGCGCAGCGCGCCTTCGTGAACATCGCCCGCCGCGTCCAGGCGATCGTGCACCAACAGGCCCAGGAACTGCGCGAGATGGAGGACCGGCACGGCCAGACCCCGGCCGTCTTCGGCGACCTCCTGCGGCTCGACCACGGCACCGCCCTGATCGGCCGGCTCGCCGACTCCATCGCCGTGCTCGGCGGCGCGCGGCCCGGCCGCCAGTGGAGCCGGGCCGTACCCCTGTACAGCGTGCTGCGCGGGGCCATGTCCCGGATCATCGACTACCAGCGCGTGGAGCTCCACTCCGTCTCGCAGGTCGCCGTCATCGGACCCGCGGTCGAGCCGCTCATCCACGCGCTGGCCGAGCTGCTCGACAACGCCACCCGTTACTCCCCGCCCCAGACGAAGGTCCACCTGACCGCCGTCGAGGTGAACTCGGGCATCGCCATCGAGATCGAGGACGGCGGCCTGAGCATGAGCGAGGAGGCCCGCAAGCGGGCCGAGCGCATGCTGCGCCAGGCGCAGGCGGGCATCGACCTCACCGACCTGGGCGAGACTCCGCGCCTGGGCCTCGCGGTGGTCGGCCGGCTCTCGCAGGCGTACGACTTCCGCGTGTCGCTGCGCTCTTCGGCGTACGGCGGTGTGCGTGCGGTCGTCGTCGTCCCGCAGGGCCTGATCACCACCATCACGAGCGCCACCGGCGTCGCCCACGGCATCGGTGCCTCCTCCGGGCCCCGGACGGCCCAGGACCAGGCCGCCCCGGACCGGGCGGACCGGGCGCCGCGGCTCCCGCGCCCGGCCACGGGTCCGCAGCTTCCGGCGACCACGGATGCGGACGCGGACGGCGAGGTCCCCGCCGTGACCGAGCGGACCCCGAACGGGCTGCCGCAGCGCCGCCGCAAGGTCCGCGCCACGGTGCCCGCCGAACCCGCCACCCCGGTCACCGCCCCGGCGGCCGCCGCCGCGGCCCCGGAACCGGCGGAAGCACAGCCGGGCCTGTGGCTGGCCGCCTTCCAGAGCGGCCTGTCCGGGGACAGCCAGACCACTGCAGGGCAGAACACAGACGTCTCGCCGGCCTCGGCGAGCAAGGGGGAACAGCCGTGAGTCAGCAGCAGACCAATATGGACTGGATGCTCAAGGACCTGGCCGAGAGCGTTCCGCAGACCCGGCACGTCATCGTGCTCTCCGCCGACGGCCTGCGGATGGCCCAGTACGGTGCGGAGACGGACACCGCCGACCGGCTCGCCGCCGCCTGCGCCGGCCTGCAGAGCCTCGCCGGCGCGGTCGCCTCCGAACTCCCCCACAGCAAGGGCCGGATGCGGCTGGTCGTGATCGAGATGGACGGCGGCTTCTTCTACCTCATGGCGGCGGGCGCCGGGGCCTACCTGGCGGTGCTGGCCGACGAGGGCGTCGACGCGGGGCTGATGGGCCAGCGCATGCGCGACCTGGTGGCGCGGATCGGAGAGCACCTCAGCAGCCCGCCGCGCAGCGACAGGCAGTCCGCGTGAGCAACCCCGGGGGCCGCGACTGGGAGGACGGAATCCCCGAGCGGCTCTACGTCATCACGGGCGGCCGCAGTGGACCGTTAGCTCCCACCGACCTCGACCTGGTCACGCTGATCGTCGCCAAGTCGGGGCCACGGCCCGGCATGCAGCCGGAGCACGCGGCGATCATGCGGCTGTGCCAGGCCCCGCTCTCGGTGGCCGAGATCTCCGCGTACCTCGGTCTCCCGGTGAGCGTGGTGACCGTGCTGCTCGACGATCTGCTCACCGCGGGCCAGGTGCTCTCTCGCGCACCCGTCACCCGTGCCCAACTCCCCGACCTGGCATTGATTGAGGCAGTGATCGATGGACTACGAAAGCTCTGAGCTGCGCGCGGGGCCGCGGCGCGAGGACATACTGCCGGCCACGGCCGCCGCCGCGGTCAAGGTGGTGATCGTGGGCGGTTTCGGGGTCGGCAAGACGACCCTGGTCGGCGCCGTGAGCGAGATCCGGCCCCTGACCACCGAGGAGACGATGACCCAGGCCGGGGTCGGCGTCGACGACACCGCGGGCGTGGAGCGCAAGAGCTCCACCACCGTGGCCATGGACTTCGGCCGGATCAGCATCAACGAGGAACTGGTGCTGTACCTCTTCGGCACCCCCGGCCAGCAGCGCTTCTGGTTCCTGTGGCACGGCCTGTTCGAAGGTGCGCTGGGCGCGGTGGTCCTGGTCGACACCCGCAGGCTGGAGGTCAGCTTCGACGTGATCGGCCGGCTGGAGGAGCGCGGGGTGCCGTTCGTGGTCGCCGTCAACTCCTTCCCCGATGCGCCCGAGCACCCCCTTGAGGAGCTTCGCAGCGCCCTCGACCTGCCCGCGTCCGTACCGCTGGTGGTCTGTGACGCCCGGCGGCGCGATTCGAGCCGTGACGTCCTGATGACGCTGATGCGCTACCTGCATTCCCTCGCCGTGACCCCGGAGACATCGTGAGCACTCCCCCCAACCCGGCCGTCCCTCCCCCGGGCTGCCCCGCGCACCGGCTCTACGGCCCCGAGGCCGAGGCCGACCCCATGGGCCTGTACGAGAAGCTGCGCGCCGAGCACGGCACCGTGGCCCCCGTGCTCGTCCACGGCGACCTGCCGGCGTGGCTGGTGCTCGGCCACCGCGAGAACCTCGACGTGGCACGCACCCCGTCCCGCTTCTCCCGCGACCCGCGCCGCTGGCGGGACCAGCAGGAGGGGCGGGTCCCGGCCGACCACCCGCTCACGCCGATGACCGCCTGGCAGCCCGTGTGCCACCTGGTCGACGGCGCCGAGCACGAGCGGCTGCGCGGGGCGGTCACCGAGTCGCTGGAGCGCTTCGACCGGCGCGGCGTACGGCGGTACGTCAAGCGCTTCGCGGACCAGCTCATCGACGGGTTCATCGAGTCCGGAAAGGGCGACCTCGTCGCGGACTTCGCCGAGCCGCTCCCGATGCTGGTGATGACCCAGCTGGTCGGGGCACCGGACTCGTACGGTCCGCGCCTCGTCGAGGCCGCCCGCGACATGCTGCAGGGCACCGCGACCGCCGTCGCCAGCAACACGTACGTGACGCAGACCCTGCGCGAGCTCGTGCAGCGCAAGCGGGCGGTGCCCGGCCGGGACTTCACCACGTGGATGGCGGAGCACCCAACGGCGCTGAGCGACGACGAGATCGTGGAGCACCTGCGCCTGGTGATGATCGCGGCGTTCGAGTCGACGGCCAACCTGATCGCGAACACCCTGCGCATGGTGCTCACCGACCGCAGGTTCCGCGCGAACCTGTCCGGCGGCCACATGACACTGCCCGACGCCCTGGAGCAGGTCCTGTGGGACGAGCCCCCGTTCACCACGATCCTGGGTCGCTGGGCCACCGGGGACACCGAGCTCGGCGGGGCGCAGATCAAGGCCGGGGACATGCTGCTGCTGGGCCTCGCGCCGGGGAACATCGATCCGGAGATCCGACCCGATCTGACGGTGCCCGTCCAGGGCAACCGCTCCCACCTGTCCTTCAGCAGCGGTCCCCACGAGTGCCCCGGTCAGGACATCGGCCGGGCCATCGCCGACACGGGGATCGACTCCCTGCTGAGCCGGCTGCCCGATCTGGAGCTGGCCGTCCCCGAGGACGGGCTGCGCTGGAAGTCCTCCCTCATGTCCCGTCACCTGGTCGCGCTCCCGGTGCGGTTCACCCCGCAGGGAACCTCGGTCACGGGGACCAACCGGGCCCCGGCAGCGGTGCGCGACGGCGCGGCGGACGCCCCCCTTTCCGGGGAGCGACCCGCCGTGCGGGTGCCGTGGTGGAAGCGGCTGCTGGGCCGCCGCTGATTTCGCGGGTCAGGCGTCGAGCTGCTGCCACCACCAGGCGAGGGCCGGTACCGGCGGCGCCTCGGCCGCCGTGTCGCTGGGGGTGCGGCTCCAGTTGATCTCGAACCGGGCGCCGTCCACCGGGAGTTCGTTGCGGTTGCGCGGACTGGCGTAGCGCGGCGCCCGGCAGTGGTATTCCAGGTCGCCCGCGATCCAGTGCTCCAGCGAGACGAGGTAGCGGTTCAGATGTTCGCCCGCGCCACGGCCGAGCTGCTCGCGCAGCCGGACGAACAGGCCCACCGTCCGGTCCCGCAGGGCGAACGCGGCGGGCAGCGCCTCGGCCGGGGTGCACCCGTCGCGCGCCGCCAGGACGTTGATGAGGTTCTGCTCCCACGGGACGTGGTGGTCGTCCTTGTTGTAGGAGAACAGGTCGTTGTCACAACTGACGATGAACCCGGCCGCGTCGGTGAGTGCCTGGACGGGCGCCGAGTAGAGCTCGTCGCCCGGCACGGCGATCCCGTTCGCCACGTCGCACCAGGTGAGCGTGAAGCGGGTGCCGTTGCTGGAGATCCGCGCCGCCACGAAGTCGTTCAGGCTCGGCATGATGCCCCGCTCTGCATTGGCGGTCTGCCAGCCGGCGCCCGCCACCCAGTCCCGGATGCCCTCGGTGAAACGGCGCAGCTGCACGGGACCCAGCATCTCCCGGGTGCGGGCCGCGAGGTCTTCCATCGCGGCGGTGTGCGGTCCCGGCGGAAGCAGGCCGGAGCCCGGCGCCTCGACGGTGCGGACCAGCCTGGCGCCGTGGTCCACGACGGAGGCCGTGCTCGACGCACCCGTATTGGAATCCTGCCAGTCGTCGGCGGAGAAGGCCCAGTAGTTCCACTGGGTGAAGAGCACCATCGGCTCGACCTCGCCGTACGGGATGATCCTGCTGGTGAAGTCGGCGCTGCGGGTGGCCAGGCCCCAGGCCCGCTCGGTTTCGTCCGGGTAGAGCCCGACGGCGTCGATCCACTCGATGGCCCGCTTCTCGATCTCCGCGGCCGCGGGGTGGACGAGGCCCTGCTCGAAGGGGCAGTAGAACGGGGGCAGTTGCCATCCGATGCGGGAGGGTCGGGCGCCCTCGGCGTACGCAGCGGGCATCGTCACTTCCCCCCGGCCGTCCGGAAGAGCAGCAGCCGGGTCTCCAGCGCGTGGTCGCGCCAGATCCGGAAGAGCTTGCCGTGCGTGATCGTGGACTCCTGGAGCCGCTCGCGCGACCAGCAGGGCGCGGTGCCCGCATGCGGGGAGCCGCGGTCGAGTCGGTCCAGTTCCGCGGTGTTCCAGGCCATGGACTGCACCCAGAACTCGGCGACCCGGTCGGTGACGTCCTCGTCCTGCTCCAGCTCGAAGCCCGCGGCCTCGGCGGCGGCTATGTATTCGGTGAGGGTGCCCAGGCGCGTCTTGTAGTAGCCGTCGATGAAGCCGGTCCACTCCGGCCGGCAGACGAAGTGTTCCTGGATCCCGAACCAGCCGCCCGGCTTCAGCGCCTTGGCGACGACTTGGAAGAGCCGCTCGCGGTCCATGTAGCCGGTGCTCTCGTTGGCGTACGCGGCGTCGTAGCGCCGTTCCGTGGTGAAGTCGTGGACGTCGGCGAGCAGCGGGGTGACCCGGTCGGACACTCCGGCCAGCCGGGCGAAGTCGGCGATGACGGGCAGGTGGTCCGCGGCGACCGTGAGGCCGGTGACGCTCGCGCCGTGCTCCTGCGCCCAGTACAGCGAACCGCCGCCGACCCCGCAGCCGATGTCGAGGACGCGGGCGGGCGGGTTCTCGTACGCGCCCCAGGTGCGGGCGGCGTGCTCGACTATCGCTTCCTGGGCGCCGACGATGCGGCGTTTGAGGACGCTCTGGGAGACGGTGGTGTTCGGGGTCTCCCCCTGGGCGAAGAGCCCCACGTGGAAGTGGACTCGCGGCCCGGGACCGTACTTGTGGAGGATGTCGGCCGTCTTGCGTCTGTAGTAGAGCGGCACCTGGGTCTGATCGAACGCCTGGCCACCAGTGGGGGGCTGGATGACGAGGTTGCTGTCCATCGGTTCTCCGGTCTTGCGGTCACGTGGGGGTGTTTCTCGGCCGCCCCACTCTGCCCATGAATGGTCGACAAAACGCTTCAACCACTTGGGCCTTGAGCATAGTCACACCTGAAACGGTCACATTTACGACGTACTTGACCGGCCGGGGCGCAATCGCCTGCACACCGCCGCCGTGATGTTCGAACTCCCTCCGGAAGACCGGCCTGGTCTCGCGGACCGTTACGGAAGACGCTCCGGAAGACCTAAGCTCTTGATCGTTCCGGCTGCCAACCGACCGGGTCTCCGCACGACTCGGCAGCCGCGGACGCTTCTCCTCCCGTACCGAATGAGTCGAGGGAACACGTGCTCATCCCCATGAACCGACGTCTTGCCGCAAGCGCCGCCCTGCTGGCCGTGGTGGCCGGTGTGGCGCCGGCCACCGCCGCCCACGCCGCGCCGGCCCTCAGCACCGAGGCCGCGCAGGCCGCGCAGCCGGCCATGCCGGCTCCCGACCTCGAAGCCCTGCTCCAGGCGCTGAAGAACACGACCGACGCCGGCGCGCCCGGCGCGATGGCCCGCATCACCGGCGTGGACGGGGTCCAGAGCAAGACGCTGGGCGTACGCGACAAGACCACCGGCGAGGCCATGGACACCAAGGCCCGGTTCCGGATCGGCAGCGTCACCAAGACGTTCTCGACCGTCGTGCTGCTCCAGCTGGTCGCCGAGAAGAAGATCGAGCTGGACACCGCGGTCAACCACTACCTGCCGGGCCTGCTGCCCGACGACCGGATCACCGTGCGCCACCTGCTGACCCACCGCAGCGGCCTGGCGGACTACACGAACGCCATGTTCGACAAGACCGTCCCCGGCTTCGAGGCGGTACGCAACAAGGTGTTCGGCTACGACGAGCTGGTCAAGCTCTCGCTGAGCGAGCCGCGCACCACCGAACCCGGCGCGTCGTACAAGTACTCGAACACCAACTTCGTCGTCGTCGGCATGCTCATCGAGAAGGCCACCGGGCACCCGGTCGCCAAGGAGTACGACCGCCGCATCATCAAGCGCCTCGGCCTGCGCAACACCTCCTACGTGCACCCCTCGACGGAGATCAAGGGGCTGCACGCCCACGGCTACCTCACCCCCGACGAGGCCGGCGCGCCCCTGGTCGACTCCACCGAGCAGACGGTGTCCTGGGCCCAGTCCGCGGGCGCGATGATCTCCAACGCGGCCGACCTCAGCACCTTCATGTCCGCGCTGGTGAGCGGCAGGCTGCTGCCGGCGAAGCAGCTGGACGCCATGCTGACGATGACCCCCACCGACGCGACCAACACCCGCTTCTACGGCCTGGGGCTGCGCCGCTACGACCTGTCCTGCGGCACGTCCGTCTACGGCCACACCGGTACCGTGCAGGGCTTCTACACCTACGCGTTCACCACCCGCGACGGCAAGCGCAGCCTCACCGCGATGGCGAACACCTCGAACCGCGGCCAGGCGAACACCGCCCTGGGCGGGACGCTCGAAGCGGCGTTCTGCGGCAAGAAGCCCGCGCCGGCGAAGACCGCGCGCGGCCTCTCCGCCGCCCTGGACGCCCCGGCGGCCCTGGCCCCGGCCGAGGTCGACCTGCCCGAGCGCAACGCGCGCTGATCCACCGGTGGCCGCCGCGGGCATCGCGCCCGCGGCGGCGCCGACGGGCCACGGCGACGGGAGCCCCGGCCGTTACGGCGCCAGTTCCCTGGCGTCCAGCGGCAGGTGCCACAGATTGCGGCGGTGTACGGCGTCCAGCTCGGCCTGGAGCGGCGGCGGAGGCACCGTCAGCACCGGGCAGGCCGCGTGGGCCAGGCAGTAGCGGGCCACCGAGGGACGGGCCAGGCGGCGCAGCAGCGCCCGGGACCCGGTACCCACCACCAGGAGGTCGTCGCCACCCCGGGCGGTGTCCACGAGCGCGGCGCCGGGGGTCGCCCGTACGGTCAGCCCGGCGAGCGTGACGCCCGCAGGGCGGGCCCCGAAGGCCAGGTCCAGGATCCGGCGCAGGCGCTCCACCGCCGCCGCACGGCACTGCGCGAGCGCCGAGACGTTGCAGGAGTTGCGGCTGCCGAGTTCGCCGCCGGGAGCCTGCCAGGCCATGACCACCCACAGCTGGGCCTCGCGCGCCCGGGCCTCGGCGGCGGCACGGTGCAATGCGGCCAGACTGCCGGGGGTTCCACTGACGCCGACCACGACTCTGCGCACGACGTGTCTCCTCTCCTTCGAACCGTCCTGGCCGTTCCCATGAAAGGGCCGGCCGGGCGGGTACGGGCGGCCCCTGACGGCCCTTTGACGCCTCACCCGGCTTCCCTTGCGCCGCCTTGACACGGCGGCGGTCCCGCCCGGAGCCCGCTGTCAGCGATGCGTATGGACTCGGCCGCGCGGCGTATGGGACCCGTCAGGGGCTACAGACCCGTGGGCGGCGCCGGGCATAGCTTCGGCGGCACGCCCCGGACCGGTTCCCCGCACCCGGGGCGCCGATCACCGGACTTGGTTCCTCTAGGAGGGCCCCATGTGTTTGGTCCAGTACGCCGACGACCCCGAGCCTGAAGAACGCACCCCGGCCGGGCCCCTGTACGTGCCGGTCCGGCCGGGCGGAGCGCAGGTGACGGTACGGATGTTCCGCACCCCGCTCGGAGCTCGTACCGCCGTCGGCTTCACCGGTGCGGACCGGCTCGCCGACACGCTGGGCGCTGCGCAACCGTGGATCCGGCTCTCGGAGAGCGCGCTGCGCGCGCTGGCCGAGCCGCTCGGCGCGGCCCTGCTGACCGTCGACCCGACGCTCACCGCGCCCGCGGTGACCGCGGCCCAGGCCGGGGCCGCGACCCCGGCCCAGGTCCCCGTACCGCAGGCCACCGGGACGGAGCGATGACCGACACCCTGACCTGCGGGATCGAGGCGAAGGCCGCCGATGACCTGGCGATCTGGCCCGCCTCCACGACGCGGCTCCCGCACGGCGGACTGGCGGTCGGCGGGGTGTCCCTGGCCGAGGTGGCCGAGCGCTTCGACACCCCCGCCTACGTCCTGGACGAGGGCGAGGTGCGCGGGCGCTGCCGTGCCTACCGCGCCGCCTTCCCCGAAGCCGATGTGTTCTACGCCGCCAAGGCGTTCCTCTCCCGCGCGATGGTCCGCTGGGTCCAGGAGGAGGGGCTGGGCCTGGACGTCTGCTCGGCCGGGGAGCTGGAGCTCGCCGTGACCGCCGGTTTCCCACCGGAGCGCATCGTGCTGCACGGCAACGCGAAGTCGCCGCGCGACATCACCACGGCCCTGCGCCTCGGTGTGGGGAGGATCGTGATCGACAGCCCGTCGGAGATCGCCCGGATCGCCGCCGCGGTCGGTCCCACGGGACACCAGAAGGTCATGGTGCGGGTGGTGCCCGGGGTGTCGGCCGGCGGCCACGAGAAGATCCGTACCGGTACGGACGGCCAGAAGTTCGGCCTGTCGCTCACCGACGGCTCGGCGCAGCACGCCGTCGCCCGGATCCTCGGCCAGCCCCAGCTCGAACTGGTCGGCCTGCACTGCCACATCGGCTCCCAGATCACCGACTGCAAGCCGTACGTCACCGCCGTGCGGCGGATGGTGGGCCTGCTGGCCCGGCTGTACGACCTGCACGGCGTGACACTCCCGGAGCTGGACCTGGGCGGCGGGCACGGCGTCGCGTACCGCCCCGGCGAACCCGCCCTCGACCCGGCCGCGCTCGCCCGGCGGCTGCGCGCCGAGCTCACCGAGAGCTGCGCCGCCGCCGGGCTGCCGGTGCCGCGGCTCGCCGTCGAGCCCGGGCGGGCCATCGCGGGCCCGGCGGGGGTCGCCGTGTACCGGGTCCTCGCGGTGAAGCACACCGGTGCGAAGGTCTTCGTCGCCGTCGACGGGGGCATGAGCGACAACCCCCGGCCCGCGCTGTACGGGGTGCGCTACGCGCCGCGGCTCGTCGGCCGCAGGTCTGCGGCCGCGTCGCGCACCACCACGGTCGTGGGCCGCCACTGCGAGGCCGGTGACGTCCTCGCCGCCGATGTGGAGCTGCCCGGCGACATCCACCCCGGGGACCTGCTGGCCGTGCCGGTGGCGGGTGCGTACCAGCTGTCCATGGCCTCCGGGTACAACCTGGTCGGGCGCCCGCCGGTCGTCGCGGTCCACGAGGGGGCCGCGCGCCTGCTGGTGCGGCGCGAGACGCTGGAGGACTTCCGCGGCCGCGACATCGGCGGCTGAGGGCCCCGGCCAGGCACGTTCGGCCCGCCTCCGGCTCGGGTTTCGGTGGATCCGACGATCCATCAGGTCATCCGTCCCGGACTATTGACTCTGCTTGCAATAGTCGCGATCCTCGACGCGATATTTGCATGGGACATGACAATTCAAGCCGGAGGGGTGGCCTTGACCAGACACTCGTACACCAGGCGAAAGCCGATCGCGGTTCTGTCCCTACTCCTCACCGTGCTGGCCATGGCGCTGGGCCCGACGCCCAGCGCCGTCTCGGCCGAAACGGACTGGTGGACCCCGTCCGCGCGACCCGCGCCGGACGCCGCCGTCAACGTCACGGGTGAGCCCTTCAAGGGCACCGACGCCAACGGCCAGGTCAGGGGCTTCGTCGACGCCCACGACCACATCATGGCCAACGAGGCCTTCGGCGGCCGGCTCATCTGCGGCAAGGCGTTCTCCGAGGCGGGCGTCGCCGACGCGCTCAAGGACTGCCCCGAGCACTACCCCGACGGCACGCTCGCCATCTTCGACTTCATCACCAAGGGCGGCGACGGCAAGCACGACCCGAACGGCTGGCCGACCTTCAAGGACTGGCCCGCCCACGACTCGCTCACCCACCAGCAGAACTACTACGCGTGGATCGAGCGGGCCTGGCGCGGAGGCCAGCGCGTACTCGTCAACGACCTCGTCACGAACGGGGTGATCTGCTCGGTCTACTTCTTCAAGGACCGCAGCTGCGACGAGATGACGTCCATCCGCCTCCAGGCGAAGAAGACGTACGAGATGCAGGCGTACATCGACAAGATGTACGGCGGCGCGGGCAAGGGCTGGTTCCGGATCGTCACCGACTCCGCGCAGGCCCGCCAGGTGATCGAGCAGGGCAAGCTGGCCGTCGTACTGGGGGTCGAGACCTCCGAGCCGTTCGGCTGCAAGCAGATCCTGGACATCTCGCAGTGCAGCCGGGAGGACATCGACCGGGGCCTGGACGAGCTGCACGGGCTCGGCGTGCGCAGCATGTTCCTGTGCCACAAGTTCGACAACGCCCTGTGCGGGGTCCGCTTCGACGAGGGCGCCCTGGGTACCGCGATCAACGTGGGACAGTTCCTGTCCACCGGCACCTTCTGGAAGACGGAGAAGTGCGCCGGCCCGCAGCACGACAACCCGATCGGGCTCGCGGCCGCGCCCTCGGCACAGAAGGAGCTGCCGCAGGGCGTGTCGGTCCCCTCGTACGCGGCTGACGCGCAGTGCAACACCCGCGGTCTGACCGAGCTGGGCGAGTACGCGGTGCGCGGCATGATGAAGCGCAAGATGATGCTCGAAGTCGACCACATGAGCGTCAAGGCCGCGGGCCGGGCCTTCGACATCCTGGAGACCGAGTCCTACCCGGGCGTCCTGTCCTCGCACAGCTGGATGGACAACGCGTGGATGGAGCGCCTCTACCGCCTCGGCGGTTTCGCCACCGCGTACATGAGCGGCGCCGAGGGCTTCAGCGCCGAGGCCAAGCGGACGGACGCGCTGCGCGAGAAGTACAACGTCGGCTACGGCTACGGCACCGACATGAACGGCGTCGGCGGCTGGCCGGCGCCGCGCGGCGCGGACGCCCCGAACCCGGTGCGCTACCCCTTCCGCAGCGTCGACGGCGGCTCCGTCATCGACAAGCAGACCGCGGGCCAGCGCACCTGGGACTTCAACACCGACGGCGGCGCCCAGTACGGCATGGTCCCGGACTGGGTGGAGGACATCCGGCTGGTCGGCGGCCAGGGCGTCGTGGACGACCTGTTCCGAGGCGCCGAGTCCTACCTGCGCACCTGGGGATCGTCCGAGAAGCACAAGGCCGGGGTGAACCTCGCCGCCGGCGCGTCCGCCTCGGCGTCCTCGGCCGAGTGGAACCCGTTCACCAGCTACGCCCCCGGCCGGGCCGTCGATGGCAACACGGGCACCCGGTGGGCGAGCGACTGGAGCGACGACCAGTGGTTCCAGGTCGACCTCGGATCCGCGAGCCTCGTCAAGCGCGTCACCCTCAACTGGGAACGCGCGTACGGGAAGGCGTACCGTATCGAGGTCTCCACGGACGGCGCGAACTGGCAGACCGCGTGGTCCACCACGACCGGGGACGGCGGCCTGGACACCGCGCAGTTCAACGGCGTCACGGCCCGCCACGTACGCATCCACGGGGTGCAGCGCGGCACGCAGTGGGGGTACTCCCTCCACGAAGTCGGCGTCTACAGCAGCTGATACGGCACCGGCGGGTGTCCCGGGGGCCTGACCGGCCTCCCGGGACACTCGCTCTGGTATCGGTCGGGAACGGAAGGAACTTCATGGCGCGGATGCCTCTGGCCGAGCGACGCACACAGCTGACCGAGGCCGCGATCCGCGCCATGACCCGCGACGGCGTCGCCCGGACCACCACCCGGTCGATAGCCGCCGAGGCCGGTGTATCACTGAGCGTCTTCCACTACTGCTTCGACTCCAAGCAGGCCCTGCTGGAGTCCGTCATCGAGACCCTCACCGGCCACTCCGTCACCGGGGTGCAGGAGGCGATCCGGCCGAGGGCCACCTTGCGCGAGACGATCCGGGCCGGCTTCCGGGCCTACTGGGACCACGTGTCCGCGAGCCCGGGCGAGCACATGCTCACCTACGAGCTCACGCAGTACGCCCTGCGCGAGCCGGGGTTCGAGCACCTCGCGCGGCGGCAGTACGAGATCTACTGCGAGACCTACGCCGAACTGATCACGCAGCTCGGCAGCGTGATGGAGTTCGAACTCGCCGTCCCCGTCCCGGTGCTGGCCCGCTATCTGGCGGCGATGACGGACGGGATGACCCTGAATCTCCTCGTCCTCGGCAACGACAGGACGGCGGCCGAGGTCCTCGACCTGATCACCGAGCACGTCGCCGGCCTGGTGCGCGAGAAGGCGTAGCTCCGTCAGTCCAGTGCCGGGTGGGCCTCGGGGTGGGCGTTCCACCAGTCGCGGTGGAAGGGGTTGTTGTCCACGTTGGCCAGGTAGGCGCGGACCGCCGCCCGGTAGAGGAGTCCCGCCTGCTGCGCGGAGAGCGCCGAGCGGTTCCAGGCGAGGCGGATACGGCCGGTGATCGGGGTGCCGGCCAGCGGGCGCATCACCGTTCCCGGCACCGGTGGGGCGGTGGGCTGGCACAGCGCGATGGCGCGGCCCGCGGCGATCAGGTCGTGCCGCATCTTGCGGTCGGTGATGCGGTAGCGCAGCGAGGGGACGAACCCGGCCTTCGCACAGGCCTCGACGAGGGCCTCGGGGCCGCCGTCGTCGTCCTCCACGAGCATCATCCACTGCTCGTGCGCCAGGTCCGCCAGGTCGAGGCTCTCCCGGTCCGCCAGCCGGTGCCCGGCCGACATGCGGATGCAGAACGGCTCCTTGGGGACCAGGGTCCGGGCCATGACGCCCCCTGGTAGCGGGACCTCGTGCTCGTTCACCTCGCCGTACACGATGACGTCGTACTGGCCCGCGCCGAGCATCCGTACCAGCGCCGTCACCGAGTCCTCCAGGTCCACGATGATCTCCCGGCCGGACAGCGACAGGTCGGTACTGGCCAGCAGTCCGTCGATCAGCACCAGCAGGATGCAGCCGAGGCGCAGCGGGGCATCGGCCGCCATGGCGCGCGCCTCCGCGCCGAGGGCGTCCATCTCGCCCAGTACCCGGCGCGCCCTGGCCAGTACGAACTGGCCCAGCGGGGTGGGCTCCACCCCGCGCCGACCCCGGACGAAGAGCTCGCCGCCGGTGACCCTCTCGATCCTGCGCAACTGTGCGGAGAGCGCGGGCTGGGAGACCCCGAGCCGTCGCGCCGCGCCCCCCAGACTGCCGGCTTCCGCTATCTGGCAGACGGCTTGCAGATGCCTCAACTCCAGCTGCATTCGGGCAGCTTACGCAGCGTGACGCGAGCGCACCATAACCCGCGCCTTATGTGCGCAGGGATGTCCCAATCTCGCCATGTCCACGCTCATACTCAGCGTCGGCGTACAGCCGGATCCGTACGCCCACACCCCCCACTACACGATCGGAGTGGACTCTTGCAGCCCACCAGATGGACGGCGTCCGTGGCAGCCCTGGCGCTGACCGCGAGCCTCGCCGGTGCGCTGGCCGGTACCGCCTCGGCCGCGCAACAGGAACCGGTACCACCCCGACAGGCCAAGTCCGCCGAGCGAGCGGTGGCCGCCGCCGACGCGGCGGTCAGGAGCGGCCTCGACACCCTGGTCAACTCCGCCCAGCAGCAGTACGACCGGCGCCTGGTCACCCCCTGGGTGCAGGACCTGTACTCCGTCGCGTACGAGCGCAGCTACCGCGGCCTGCCGGTCGTCGGCGGCGACGCGGTCGTCCTCGCCGACGGCGAGGGCCGGGTACGGGCCGTCCAGTCGGCCTCCTCGACCGTGATCGACGTGGCGACCACCCCGACGGTCGACGCGAAGGCGGCGGAGTCCGCCTCTCGGCGCGAGCTGTCGAAGGTCGACGAGGTGCAGGGCAGCCGCCTGGTCGTCAAGCTCAAGGACGACCGTCAGGTCCTCGCCTGGGAGACCACCCTCGTCGGCAGCACCAAGACGGCTCCCAGCAAGCTGCACGTCTTCGTGGACGCCCGCACCGGCAAGGTCGTCGACCGCTACGACGAGGTCGTGGCCGGCAGCGGCAACAGCAAGTGGAACGGCCCCAACCCGCTCACCATCGACACCACCGCCTCGGGCTCCACGTACTCCCTGCGCGACCCGAACCGGACCGGCCTGAGCTGCGCGGACTACAGCAGCGGCACCGTCTTCTCAAAGTCCTCGGACTCCTGGGGCACCGGCAACCCGACCTCCAAGGAGACCGGGTGCACGGACCTCATGTTCGCGGCGCAGAAGCAGTGGGACATGCTGGGCCAGTGGCTCGGCCGCAACGGCTTCAACGGCAACGGCCGCGGGTTCCCGGGCAAGGTCGGCCTGAACGACCTCAACGCCTACTGGGACGGCAGCTCCGTCACGATCGGCCACAACAGCGCCAACGAGTGGATCGCCGGCGTGGACGTCGTGGCCCACGAGTACGGGCACGCCATCGACTCCAACACCCCCGGCGGCACCAGCGGCCAGGAGGCCGGGCTGGGCGAGGCCACCGGTGACATCTTCGGCGCGCTGACCGAGGCGTACGCCAACGAGCCCGCCCCGTACGACACTCCGGACTACACCGTCGGCGAGGTCATCAACCTCCAGGGCCGCGGACCGATCCGGAACATGTACAACCCGCCGGCCGTCAACAACGACCCGGCCTGCTACAGCTCCGCGATACCGGGCACCGAGGTGCACGCGGCCGCGGGCCCGCTCAACCACTGGTTCTACCTGCTTGCCGAGGGCACCAACCCGGGCGGCGGCAAGCCCAACAGCAGCACCTGCAACTCCAGCACACTGACCGGCGTGGGCGTGCAGAACGCCGGCAAGATCTTCTACGGCGGCATGCTGCTCAAGACCAGCAGCATGTCCTACAAGAAGTACCGGACGGCGACCCTCAGCTCCGCCAAGTCGCTGGACCCGGCCACCTGCAACCTGTTCAACAAGACCAAGGCCGCCTGGGACGCCATCAGCGTGCCCGCCCAGTCCGGTGACCCGACCTGCACCCCGAGCGGCCCGAACGACGACTTCTCGCTGGCGTTGAACCCGTCCTCGGGCACCGTCCAGCAGGGCGGCTCGGTCACCACCACCGTGGCCACCAGCACCACCACCGGCTCGGCCCAGCAGGTGGCCCTCACCGCCACCGGCCTGCCGGCCGGGGTGAGCGCCACCTTCAACCCGGCCACCGTGCAGTCCGGCCAGTCCTCCGTGCTGACCCTGACCGCCACGGCCAACGCGGCGCCCGGGACGTCCACCGTCACGGTCAAGGGCCAGGGCACCGGACTCGCGCACACCGTGGACTACGCGCTCAGCGTGGGCGGCACCACGACCGGCCCGCCGGACATCAGCGTGGCGAACGTCCAGGCGCACCTGACCCAGTTCAACACGATCGCCTCGCAGAACGGCGGCCACCGCCGCGCCGGCAGCGCCGGCTACACCCAGTCGCTGGCGTACGTGAAGGGCAAGCTGCAAGCCGCCGGTTACACGGTCACCGAGCAGAACTGCACCTCGTGCACCTACCCCTCGAACAACCTGATCGCGGACTGGCCGGGCGGCCCCGCCGACCAGACCGTCATGTTCGGCGCGCACCTCGACGGCGTCTCGGCCGGCCCGGGCATCAACGACAACGGCTCCGGCTCGGCGACCCTGCTGGAGAACGCGCTCGTCCTGGCTCAGAAGAACCCCACGATGACCAAGCACGTGCGCTTCGCCTGGTGGACTGACGAGGAACAGGGCCTCAACGGCTCGAAGTTCTACGTCAACCAGCTCACCAGCGCCCAGAAGGCCGCCATCAAGGGCTACTACAACTTCGACATGGTCGGCTCGACCAACGGCGGCTACTTCATCAACAACGTCAACTCCACCACCGCCGCCCCCCTCAAGGCGTACTGGACCTCGCTGAACCTCGCTCCCGAGGAGAACACCGAGGGCCAGGGCCGCAGCGACGACTACTCCTTCCAGCAGGGCGGCATCCCCACCTCCGGCTACGCGGCCGGAGCCAGCGCCCGCAAGACCTCGGCGCAGGCCTCGAAGTGGGGCGGCACCGCGAACGCGGCGTACGACCCCTGCTACCACAGCTCCTGCGACACCACGAACAACATCAGCCCCACGGTCCTGGACCGCAGCGCCGACGGCGTCGCCTACGCCGTCTGGAAGCTGGCAGTGGGCGGCGACACCCCGGCGCAGGACTTCTCCCTCGCCACCTCCCCCTCGGCCGGCTCCGCCGACCCGGGCGGCAGCGTCACCTCCACCGTCAACACCACCACGGTGAGCGGCAGCCCGCAGACCGTCGCCCTGTCCGTCTCGGGAGCCCCGGCCGGGGTCACCGCGACGCTCAGCCCGGCCTCCGTGCAGTCCGGCAGCTCCTCGACGCTCTCGGTCCAGGTCGGCGCGGGCGCGGCGCAGGGCACGTACACCCTGACGGTCACCGGCACCGGCACCGTCAGCCACAGCACCACCTACACGCTGACCGTCGGCAGTGGCGGCGGCACCTGCACCCCGCGCCAGGTCGTCGCGAACGGCGGCTTCGAGAACGGCTCCAGCCCCTGGACCGCCACCTCCGGCGTCATCACCAACCAGTCCGGCCAGGTCGCGCACAGCGGCTCGTACATGGCGTGGCTGAACGGCTGGGGCTCCTCCCGCGTGGACAGCGCGACCCAGTCCCTGACCCTCCCGGCCGGCTGCGCCTCGGGCCGGCTCTCCTTCTACCTGCACATCGACACGGACGAGTACGAGGACGTCGTCTACGACACCTTCACGGTCTCGGTGGGCGGCCAGACCCTGGAGACCCTGTCCAACGTGGACGCGGGCTCCGGCTACACGCTCAAGAGCTATGACGTCTCCCGGTTCGCCGGCCAGACCGTCACCCTGCAGTTCCGCGGTTCGGAGGACCAGTCCCTCCAGACCTCCTTCGTGGTGGACGACGTCACCCTCCAGGTGAGCTGACACCCGGCGCACAGCACAGGCGGGCCGCCGAGCGGCCCGGAGCCCGGTCCGGCACCCCGCCGGACCGGGCTCGGCCGTATCCGCCGCGGCCCGGCCGGTGCGCGCGAAGCACGGGCGCGGTGTATTCAGGAGGCATGGACCATCGGCCGCCGTCCACACGCACCCGCCGGCACCGGGAACCGCGCATGGCGCAGGTGGCGGCGCCCTTCGCGCTGATCGCGCTCGTCACGACCGTCGACGTCCTGGCCCCGCCCGAGGTCCACCTGGGGCCGTTCCTGGCCGCCGCCCCGGCCCTGACCGCCTCGTTCGCCGGGCCCCGGATGACGGGGTTCGTGGGCGCGGTGGCGGTGCTGGCGCAGGTGGTGGTCGCCGTCGCGCGGACCACCCTCACCGACCTGAACCACACCTTCCAGATCATCGCGCTGATCCTGATCTCGGCCTTCGTGACCTTCTTCGCACACCTGCGCGAGGTGCACGAGCGGCAGCTCACCCAGCTGCGCTCCGTCGCGGTCGCCGCGCAGCAGGTGGTGCTGCGTCCGCTGCGCGACCGGATGGGGCCGCTCCGGGTGGCCTCCGTGTACCTGGCCGCCGAGGCCGAGGCACAGATCGGCGGGGACCTGTACGCGGCCGCCCGGACCGAGCACGGCACCCGGCTGATCATCGGGGACGTCCGGGGCAAGGGCCTGGAGGCGGTCGGGGACGCCGCCATCGTCCTCGGCGCCTTCCGCGCCGCCGCGCACCGGGAGGAGGACCTGCCGGGCCTGGTCGCCCGTCTGGAGTCCGCCGTCGCAGCCGATACGGCCGAGGCCGAGGATCCGGGGCGGCCCGGCGAGGGCTTCACCACCGCGGCCGTGCTCGACATCCCCGACGGGGAGATGACCCTGCGGGTCCTCAGCTGCGGGCACCCGCCGCCGCTGCTGCTGCGCGGCGGCCGGGTCGTCCCGCTCCAGGTGGACCGTCCCGCGCCCCCGCTGGGCCTGACGGAGTTCGTCGACACCGGCTTCGCCGCGCAGTCGTTCCCGTTCGAGCCCGGCGACGTAGTCCTCCTCTACACGGACGGCGTCATCGAGGCCCGCGACGCGGCCGGCAGCTTCTACCCGCTGCCGGACCGCGCCGCCGACTGGCCCGGGGACGGCCCGGACGCGCTGCTGCGGTACCTGTGCGCGGACCTGCTGGCGCACTCGCCGGGCGGCCACCTGGGCGACGACGCCGCCATGGTGGCCATCGAGCGCCTGGGAAGCCCCTGACGCGCCGCCACGGGGCTCAGCGGCCGTCGCGGACCGCGACGATGCCGTTGAACACACCGACGTAGGCCGTGCCGTCGGGGCCCAGGGTGATCGGCGCCCAGTTGTTGTCGTAGAGCGGGCCGGTGCCGGTCAGCTGGCGCCAGCGGCGCTCACCGGTGCGGAAGTCCACCGCGGTGAGGTACCAGGCGTCGATGCCCCAGAAGTTGGGCTCCTTCTCATAGAAGTAGAGCAGCCCGTTCGCGGTGGAGAGCTTCGGGACGACGGAGGGCGCCCGGACGGCGCTCTCCCACACCGTGTCGCAGCCGCTGCCGTCGGCGCGGACGTCGATGCGGCTGACGCCGCCGACGACCGACTTGCCCAGCAGCAGCGAGGTGGGGTTCTCGTAGCCGTAGTTGTTCTCGACGACGATGCTGTTGCCCCAGGTGATCAGGGAGTTGTCTGTGGTGGAGGCGCCCGCGCCGAAGACGGGCACCTTGCAGACCAGCCGCTGGTCCGCCGGGACGTCCACGCCCCGCCGGTAGACCAGTACGTTCATCCGCTCGTCGGAGTTGTCGGTGATGGCGACGTATCCGTCGCCGAACAGGTCCGGGGTGGTGCCCGAGCCCTGGTTCACGGATCCGGGCTTGGTGCCCGTACCGCGGTCGTACGTCTGGCGCCACTGCGCCTCGGGGGTGCCGTCGGCGGAGGCGCGGAAACTGTAGAGGGCGTGGTCGGTGACGATGGAGACCCCGTCCTCGGCGACCGAGAAGGAGTTCTGGATCTCCTCGCCCGCGAGCCGGATCGAGCGGATCCGCGAGGTCGCCGGGTCCACGGTGCCGACGCGGCCCTGGCGGGTGACCCACCAGATGAGGCCGTTCCAGTCGGGCATCACGGAGGTGACGGGGTCGCAGGTGCCGCCGGGCCGCAGGTTGGTCCAGGTGACGCAGTCGTGCGGGACCTGGCCGGTGAGGTCCCAGTCGTCGTCGACCGTGAACTTCCAGCTGCCGTCCGGATTCAGCGAGTGGGCGAGGCGCAGGACGTGCTGGCGGGAGTCGGCCAGTACGGCGCGGTCCTGGTCGTCCAGGTAGAAGTAGGCGCCGCCCGAGGTGTCCTTGAAGATCTTCGCGAAGTCGAGCGAGGTGATCGCCTCGACCGTCGAGGAGCGCTGCGGGAGCTGGTGTTCCGCGAGCGTGGCGAGCGTGCGGGGATCGAGGAGTTTCACCTTGAAGCCCGAGAAGGTTCCGCACACCGTGACCAGGCGGCCGCCCGAGTCGAAGGTGGCGGTGGCGCATTCGCCGCCGAGGACGGCGATCCTCTCGCTGGTCACCACCGGGTTCCTGCCGAGGGGCCCCGACCAGGGGGCGGTGGCGCTCCCGGACGCGTCGGAGTGCATGCCGCTACGGCCGTTGGGCGCGAGGAAGGGGTGCTGCGGCGGGGCTTGGCCGGGCAGCGGCACCCCGGCGGCGGGGCTGCCGTCGTAGCGGCTGACGAGGCGGTGACCGGGGGCCTTGGGTATCTCCTCGGCCTGGGCGGGGGTCATCCCGTACATCGCCGTGAACGCGGCGAGGACCGGCACCACCGCGCAGTTCAGCGCTCTTCGGAACATCCGGACTTCCTCCATGTTCTTCAGTTTTGTTGACAGTGCGTCTGACATCGCGCCGCCGCCAGACGCTAGGTCGCACTGCCCGAGGAGTCCATGGAAGAGCTGCATGATTCACGAAGGCGCAACAGTCGATCAAGCCCGGCGCCTCCAGGGGGTGGGGGGGGGGGGGGGGGGGGGGGGGGGGGGGGGGGGGGGGGGGAGGAAACAGACCAAGAACGGAGGAGGAGAAAAAGCTTGATTGGGAGTGTGGGGCATGTGGTGGGGGGGGGGGCGATATCTTTCTCTCTGC
>NZ_JBVJUY010000003.1:3714-178963 GCF_055604165.1 Streptomyces sp. NPDC037242 | reverse complement strand
TTTTTTGTTGTGGGTTTTCTGTGGTTTTTTTTTTCTCCCCCCCCCCCCCCCACCACCCCCCCCCCCCCCCCCCCCCCACCCCCTAAGGCCTGAGACCGGAGACCACGTTCGCGGTGGCCGTGAGGCCGTCGTGGATGGTCGCGGCCATGCTGCTGCTCGCCAGGTAGAAGCCGAGCAGGACGCAGACGATCGCGTGCGAGAGCTTGAGGCCGCCGCCGCGCAGGAAGATCCACGCGAGGACGAGGAGCAGGACGACCACGGAGAGGGAGATCACCATGGGGAACACCTCCTTAGCGGCGCCATGGTGGCGCAGGAGGGGCCCGTGCCGGGCGAAACCCGCGTCCGCCAAACGGGTGTTGACCGTCCGTGACGGTCCGCCGCGCTTGACGGGCGCGGTGGAAATCCCCGACGGGAAAGACGAGTTCCGGCCGCGCAGGTATTGCCCGGCCACCCCGCCGCGTGCCATATATGTCTAGACCTTTACGAGGAAGCGGAGGAAGGGCGCCCCTGTGCGACACACCGCCGCGACGGCCCTGGCGGCCGTGGTGACCCTGACGGCCGCGACGGCCCTGGCGGGCTGCGCTTCCGCCGACACCACCGCCCCGGCCGCCCCCTCCGGACTCACCGCGCAGGCCGGCAGCGCCACTTCGGTCCACGTCATGTGGCAGTCCCCCGCCCCCGCGGACGGCGTGAGCACCTTCCTCGTCTTCCAGGCCGACCGCCTGGTCCGGGAACTCCCCGCCGACAAGACCATGGTGGACATCACCGGCCTCACCCCGCAGACCGGCTACTCCTTCACCGTCCGGGCCCGTGACGCCGCCGGAAACACCTCCGCGCCCAGCTCGGCGGCCTCGGCCACCACCCCGGTCGCCAAAGCCGAGGACCGCCAGGCACCGACGGCCCCGCCCTCCGTCACGGGCCGCGCCCTCGGGCCCACCGCCGCCCGGCTGACCTGGGCCGCGGCCGCCGACGACTCGGGCGTCACCTCCTACGACGTCTACCAGGGCGGCATCCGGATCCACACCGCCGGCCCGGCACAGACCGAGACCACCTTGGACGGCCTCCAGCCGGACACCGTCTACACCTTCACCGTCCGGGCCCGCGACGCCGCCGACAACTCCTCCCCCGACAGCCCGCCGGTGGACGTGACGACCCCGGCGGGGGCGGGCCAGCGGCGCAACACCGCCCCCGCCGAGTTCACGGCGGCCGCCTCGCCCGGCGCGGTCACCCTCTCCTGGACCGCCCCGGACACCGGCCGCGAGACCAGCGAGTACGAGCTGTACGTCAACGGAGCGCCCACCACGGTCATCCAGTTCGGCATCGGCGCGGTGCCCGCCGACCGGGCGGAACACCGGCTCACGGTCACCGAACCCGCCGGCACCGTGTGGACCGTGAAACTGCGCGCCCGCCTGCCCGACGGCAACTGGGGGGCCTTCTCGGCGGAGCGGCGGATCGTGCTCACCGGCTGAGCCGCGCTGGAGCCGTGCGTAACCCGTGACCGGGATCCAGTCCGAACCGCACTTCTGCCAAGGAAGATCACGCACAATACATCCGTGTTCGGTGAGTACTCGGTCAACAACAATCAGCCAGACCCCGCGGGCGGCGTCCCTGAGCCAGACTCTGCCGCCGTGCCGGGAAACCTGCCGCCGGAATCGGCGAGCTTCGTCGGCCGGGAGCAAGAACTCGGCGTCCTCAAAGGCTTATTGCGCGACCACAGGCTCATCACCCTCACCGGCGTCGGCGGTGTCGGCAAATCACGGCTCGCCCTGCGCGCCGTCGCCGACTCCCGCCGCGGACACCACGACGGCACCTGGTGGGTGGAGCTCTCGCCGCTGCGCGACCCCGAGCTGCTCACCGCCACCGTCGCGCACACCGTGGGTCTGGCCGACCACTCCGCGCGCGCCCTCGACGAGGAGCTGTGCGCGTGGATGGCCGACAAGGAGCTGCTCCTCGTCCTGGACACCGGCGAGCACCTGGTCTCCGCATGCCGACACCTCGTGGGTGAACTCCTCCAGTCCGCTCCCGGGTTGACGGTACTGGTGACCTCGCGCGAGCCGCTTGGCTGCCCCGGCGAAGTGGTCGTCGAGGTCCGCCCGCTGCCCTGCGAGGGACCCGACAGCGACGCCCTCGCACTCTTCCGGGCCCGCGCCCTCGCCGCGACCCCGCAGTCCGCGGCGGCCTTCGAGAACCCCGAACGGGCCGCCATCGCCTCCGAGGTGTGCCGCCGCCTGGACGGCATCCCGCTCGCGCTGGAGCTGGCCGGGGCCCGGATGCGGCTGTGGAGCCTGGAGCAGATGGCGCAGCGGATCGGGGCGCGCTTCGACATGCTGTCCGAGACCCGGGCCGTACTGCCGCCACGGCACCAGACGATGCGCACCGCGATCGGCTGGAGCCACGAACTGTGCGAGCCGGTCGAACGGCTTCTGTGGGCCCGGCTCTCGGTGTTCACCGGGGACTTCGACGTCGCCGCCGCGCGGGCGGTGTGCTCGGGCGGCCCGCTGCCCGCCTCCCGCGTGGAGCGGGTGCTCACCGGGCTGGTCGCGAAGTCGGTGGTCCTGCGCACCGAGGAGCGCGGCGCCGGGGCCCGCTACCGGCTGCTGGACACGATCCGCGAGTACGGCCACGACTGGCTGGCGGAGCTCGGCGAGGTACGGACCGTCGCCGACCGGCACGCCCACTGGTACGCGGCGCTCTCCCAGGCCGCCGACCGGGGCTGGCTGGGGCCGGGCCAGGTGGACTGGTACCGCAGGATGACCGCCGAGCACGCGCAGCTGCGCACCGCCCTGGAGCACCTGCTGCGCTCGGACCCCGCGGCGGCCCTGGAGACCGCCGGGGCCCTGTGGTTCTTCTGGTTCTCCTGCGGGCACGTGCACGAGGGCCGCGCCTTCCTGGAACGGGCCCTGCGGGCGGCCCCGCGCTCGGGGACGGCGTACACCGGCGCGCTCTGGGCCCTCGGGCTCACGGCGCTGCTCCAGGGCGACCTGGACGCGGCGCGGGAGCTCGGCGAGGAGTGCCGCCGCGAGGCGGCCCTGCTGGCCGACCCCGAGCCGGAACTGCGCGCCGCCTACCTGCACGCGGTGGCCGTGATGATGCCCGGGGACGCCTCCCGGGCCCTGGAACTGGCCGGGCCCCGCGCACGCGCCGACCACGGCGGCCGGCCCAGCGGCGCGGGCTGGCTCCTGTGCCGGCTGGCCACCGGGTACGCGCTGTGCGACCTCGGCCGCTTCGAGGAGGCCGCCGAGGAGGCCCGCGGCCTGCGGGAGGCGTGTACGGAACTGGGCGAGCGCTGGCTGCGGGCGTACGCGGACTACATCCTGGCCGTCTCCGCGCTGGGCCTCGGCCACCACGGGGAGGCCGCCCGGCACGTACGGGCCATGCTGTCCGGCAAGCGGCTGCTGGGCGACCGCTTCGGCATCGCGCTCGGCCTGGACCTGCTGGCGGCCGCGGTGGCGGCGCTGGGCGACGGCGAGCTGGCGGCGCGGCTGCTGGGCACGGGGCACGCCTGGTGGCGCACGGTGGGCCGCCCGCAGATGGGCTCTCCGTCACTGACGGCCCTGCGGGACCAGGGCGAGCGCCAGGCCCGGGCGGCGATCGGCGACGAGGCCTACGAGGCCGCGTTCCGGGGCGGCGCGGCGGCGTCCACCGGCTGAGCACCAACCGGTGGACGACCTACGTGTACGTACTGGACTGCTCGTGGGCTCCCGTCAGTACGGGAGGGGTCTGCCCGACGGTGTGCGCAGGTCCAGGTCTCGGGGTGCGGGCTTGGGGACGGGCTTGCGGATCAGCTGCTGGCGCATGCTGCCTCCTCGCTCAGACCAGGGCCGGGCGGCGGGGTTCCACCGTGCGGCCGTCGGGGAGCAGTTCACCGGTGTCGTCGAAGACCACGGCGCCGTTGCACAGCAGGCTCCAGCCCTGTTCGGGGTGGAAGGCGACGGTGCGGGCGGCGTCGTGATCGGCGCTTTCGGCGCTCGGGCAGGGGGGCTGGTGGGAGCACATGGCGCACCTCCTCGCAGAGTGGGGCGGGAGGGCCGGTGGTCACCCGGTCGAATCCGCGATCCACGGTGGCGGTGAGTATTGCTGATCGCCACCCCTGGACGGAACCCATATTCGCGGTCCAGTTCAGGGTGTGTATGCCCGATTACCATGCGCTCATGCCCGGTATCCGGATCGTTCACCGAACACCCCTCCCACCGCCCCGGGCATGGCGCCGGCTGACGGACTGGGAACGCCACGGGGCGCAGGTCCCGCTGACCCGGACGATCATCGAAACGGCAGGGCCCACGCGCGTCGGAACGCGCTTCACGGCGCGGACGGGCGTGGGCGGCATCACATTCGACGACCCGATGGAAGTGGCCGTCTGGCAGCCTCCCGAGGGGGCCTCGCCGGGGCTGGTGCGACTGGTCAAACAAGGCCGCGCGGTGACCGGCTGGGCGGAGATCGAGGTCCGCCCGGCGCCGGCCGGCGGCAGCGAGGTCCACTGGCGCGAGGAGATCCGCGTACGGGGCCTGCCCCGCGCCCTGGACCCGGTGGTGGCGGCGGTGGGCCGCCGGCTCTTCGGCCGGGCCCTCAGCCGCCTGCTGAAAGCGACCTGAACCGCCCCGGACCCCGGCCGACCGGTCCCGTCCCGGGCACGACCCGGCCCCGCCCCGGGCCGGACCCCGCCCTGACCCGTGCCGGACCCGGGCCCGAACCGGGCCCGACCCAGGCCCGACCCAGGCCCGGGCGGGCCGGGCACGGGGCCCGCCCGTACAGGCCGCGCCTAGCGGATCGGCATCTCGGAGATCGTGCGGGCGATCACCAGGCGCTGGATCTCGCTCGTTCCCTCGAAGATCGTGTAGATCGCGCTGTCGCGGTGCATGCGCTCCACCGGGTACTCGCGGGTGAAGCCGTTGCCGCCGAGGATCTGGACCGCCTGGGCGGTCACCTTCTTGGCCACCTCGCTCGCGAAGAGCTTCGACATCGAGCCCTCCGCCGAGGTGAAGGGACGGCCGGCCACCGCCATCCAGGAGGCCCGCCAGACCAGCAGCCGGGCCGCGTCGATCGAGGTGCGCATGTCGGCGAGCTGGAAGGCGACGCCCTGGTTGTCGATGATCGGGCGGCCGAACTGGGTGCGGGTCTTCGCGTAGTCGAGGGCGACCTCGTAGGCGGCGCGGGCGGTGCCGACGGCCATGGCGCCGACCGCGGGACGGGAGGCCTCGAAGGTGGCCATGGCGGCGTTCTTCACGCGCTCGCCGCCGCCGTTGCGCGCCCGCTCGTGGGCCCTGGCGAGGCGCTCGTCCAGCTTCTCCTTGCCGCCGAGCAGGCAGGACCCGGGCACCCGTACGTCCTCCAGCACCACCTCGGCGGTGTGCGAGGCGCGGATGCCGTGCTTCTTGAACTTCTGGCCCTGGGAGAGGCCCGGGGTGTTCGGCGGCACGATGAAGGAGGCGTGGCCCTTGGTTCCGAGCTCCGGGTCGACGACGGCGACGACGATGTGGACGTTGGCGATGCCGCCGTTCGTCGCCCAGGTCTTGGTGCCGTTGAGCACCCACTCGTCCTTGGCCTGGTCGTAGACGGCGCGGGTGCGCATCGAGCCGACGTCGGAGCCGGCGTCGGGCTCGGAGGAGCAGAAGGCGGCGACCTTCACGTCGTCGGGGGTCCCGTACATCTGCGGGATCCAGGTGCCGATCTGCTCCTCGGTGCCGTTGGCGACGACCCCGATGGCGGCCAGGCCGGTGCCGACGATGGACAGGGCGATGCCCGCGTCGCCCCAGAAGAGCTCCTCCATCGCCATCGGGATTCCGAGGCCGGTGGGGTCGAAGAACTGCTGGGCGTAGAAGTCGAGCGAGTAGATGCCGACCTTCGCGGCCTCCTGGATGACGGGCCACGGAGTCTCTTCGCGCTCGTCCCATTCCGCGGCGGCGGGCCGGATGACATCGGCGGCGAAGCCGTGGATCCAGTCCCGTACCTGCTTCTGGTCGTCGTTGAGCTCCATGGTGAACTCCGCCATGTCCCCTCCAGGTGTCTCTTGCTTGTCTCACGAGTGGTTACTAGCGGTAACCCGAGCGATCGGCACAGTCTGTTACCGGCGAGTAAGCACTGTCAAGCGCGGTCGGGACCCAGCCCTGGGCGGCCGCCGATTCGATCTCGAGGGTGTGCGGGGTGTTACGTTGCGTGGGCGTCACGCACATCGCAAGGGCGGGGAGAGAAACACGTCATGGAGACCACTCAGCAGGCCGGCGAGCCGGGAGCGGCAGAGCGCCGGCGGCGGGAACTGCTCGAAGCGGCCGACCGGGTCGTCCTCAGGGACGGCCCCAAGGCGTCCATGAACGCCATCGCGGCGGAGGCCGGCATCACGAAGCCGATCCTCTACCGGCACTTCGGCGACAAGGCGGGCCTCTACCAGGCGCTCGCCGTCCGGCACACGGACGCGCTGCTCGACTCCCTGCGCGCCGCCCTCGACGCGCCGGCCGAGCGGCGCCGCCGGGTCGAGGCCACCCTCGACACGTACCTCGTCGCCATCGAGGCCCGCCCGCAGGTCTACCGCTTCCTCATGCACCCGGCCGAGGACTCGCACACCGCGGAGCGCGGATTCGACGTCGGCCTGCATTCGGCCCCGCTGCTGCGCCGGCTCGGCGAGGAACTGGCCAAGGTGATCGGCGAGCGCGTGGACCTCGGCCCGGGCGGCGAGCGGCTCGCCCGCATCTGGGGCCACGGCATCGTCGGCATGATGCACGCGGCCGGCGACTGGTGGCTCGGCGAGCGCCCGTGCGAGCGGGCGGAGCTCGTCGCCGGCCTCACCGACCTCCTCTGGGGCCGCCTGGGCACGGCCGGCAACCGCGCGGACGGCCCGGGCTTCTAGCCAGGCAGCGAACCGGGGCCCCACGGGGCCTTGCGGATCTCGCGGCGCAGCCTGCGGGCCCGGAAGCCCGTGACCCGGTCCGCGTAGACCGTGCCGTCGAGGTGGTCGCACTCGTGCTGGAGGCACCGGGCGAAGAACCCGGTGCCGTCTATCCGCACGGGCGCGCCGTCCGAGGTGACCCCTTCCACCACCGCGTGGTCGAAGCGGACCGTGCCCGCCTCCAGCCCCGGCAGGGACAGGCAGCCCTCGGGCCCGCGGAACTCGTCCCCGTCGGCCGTCACCAGGCGCGGATTGACCACGTGCCCGACGTGGCGGACGTCCTCGTCGTCGGGGCAGTCGTAGACGAACACCCGCTGCCCGACGCCGATCTGGTTCGCGGCGAGGCCGACGCCCTCGGCGCCGTACATCGTGGCGAACATGTCCTCGATGAGCCGGTCCAGGGCGGGGCCGAACTCGGTGACCTCCGCGCAGGCCGAGTGGAGCACCGGGTCACCGAACAGGCTCATGGTGCGGACGATGCCGGTGGTACCGGGGATGGGGCGCTGTCGCATGGCCGTAAGGGTACGACGGGCGACTATATGAGGAGATCTTCGGCAGCTCGGGGGCGCCGCGGTCAGGGCCCGGGCCGGTACTGGATAGGCTGGGGGCGACCGACGCAAGGAGGACAAGGGACGATGGCAGGCAACACAGAGCCGCTTTCGCCGCGGGCCAAGCTGGCCGTGACGGCGGGCAAGGCCGCGGCGGCGGTGTCGCGGGCCGCGGGACGCGGAAGCGGATCGGTGATCGGCGGCAAGGTCGCACTCAAACTCGACCCCGATCTTCTCGGCGCGCTGGCGCAGCATCTCGACGTCGTCCTCGTCTCGGCGACGAACGGCAAGACCACGACGACCCGGCTGATCGCGGAGGCCCTTCGGGCCAGCGGTCCCGTCGTCTCCAACGCCCTCGGCGCGAACATGCCGGCAGGCATCACCTCCGCCCTCGCGGGCGGCTCCGACGCCAAGTACGGCGTCATCGAGGTGGACGAGAAGTACCTGGCCGGAGTGGCCCGGGACGTCACCCCCAAGGTGATCGCCCTGCTGAACCTCTCCCGCGACCAGCTGGACCGCGCCGCCGAGACCCGCATGCTCGCGGAGAAGTGGCGCGAGGGCCTCTCCGGCTCCAAGGCGGTCATCGTCGCGAACTGCGACGACCCGCTGATCGTGTGGTCCGCCTCGTCCTCGCAGAACGTGGTGTGGGTCGCGGCCGGCCAGGAGTGGAAGGACGACGCCTGGTCGTGCCCCTCCTGCGGTGGCGTCATGCAGCGCCCGGGCGACGACTGGTTCTGCGGCGAGTGCGGCTTCCGCCGCCCCGTCCCGAGCTGGGTGCTCTCGGGCGACCACGTGCTCGACCCGCACGGCAGCGCCTGGCCGATCCACCTCCAGCTGCCCGGCCGCGCCAACAAGGCGAACGCCGCCACCTCGGCCGCCGTGGCCGCGGTCTTCGGCGTGCCGCCGCAGGTCGCGCTGGAGCGCATGTACCAGGTGCAGGCCGTCGCCGGCCGCTACGACGTGGTCGGCTTCCAGGGCCGTGAGCTGCGGCTGCTGCTCGCGAAGAACCCGGCGGGCTGGCTCGAAACGTTTTCGCTGATCGACCCGCCGCCGACCCCGGTGATCCTCTCGGTGAACGCGCGCGGCGCCGACGGCACCGACACCTCCTGGCTGTGGGACGTGGACTACACGCGCCTCGCGGGCCACCCCATCTTCGTCATCGGCGACCGCAAGCTGGACCTCGCGGTCCGCCTGGAGGTCGCGGGCCTGGACTTCCGGGTGTGCGAGACCCTCGACGAGGCCGTGCAGCTGGCGCCGCCCGGACAGATCGAGCTGATCGCCAACTACACCGCCTTCCAGGACGTGCGCCGCCGCGTCGGCAACTAGCGCCCCTTCAGAACCGCAGAGGACACGAGCATGAGCGACAACAGCCTGCGTCTGGTGTGGGTCTACCCCGACCTGCTGAGCACGTACGGAGACCAGGGCAACGCCCTCGTCGTGGAACGCCGGGCGCGCCGCCGCGGCCTGGACGTGGAGCGCGCGGACGTGCGCAGCGACCAGCCGATCCCGACCTCGGGCGACATCTACCTGATCGGCGGCGGCGAGGACCGGCCGCAGCGCCTGGCCGCGGAGCGGCTGCTGCGCGACGGCGGTCTGGAGCGGGCCGTCTCGAACGGGGCGATCGTCTTCTCCGTCTGCGCCGGCTACCAGATCCTCGGCCGGGAGTTCGTCAACGACATGGGCGAGCGCCAGGAGGGCCTCGGCCTGCTGGACGTGGTCACCGTGCGCGGTGAGGGCGAGCGGTGCGTCGGCGACGTCCTCGCCGACATCGACCCCCAGCTCGGCCTGCCGCAGCTGACGGGCTTCGAGAACCACCAGGGCGTCACGCACCTCGGCCCGACGGCGAAGCCGTTCGCCCGGACCCGCCTGGGCCGCGGCAACGGCACGGGCGACGGCACCGAAGGCGCGTACAACGACACGGTGTTCGGCACCTACATGCACGGCCCCGTGATGGCCCGCAACCCGCAGATCGCGGACCTGCTGCTCAAGCTGGCCCTCGATGTGAACGCGCTGCCGCCCATCGACGACCGCTGGTACGAGGCGCTGCGCGCCGAGCGCATCGCGGCGGCCACCCAGCCCGCGTAATTCGCAGGTCGCACTCCGTACGGCCCGGATCCCCCTCGGGGGGTCCGGGCCGACGTGCGTTCGCACAGATGATCTGACCAGCATGTGGAGGATGGTTCAGTCCACCGCCGGTCCACTTGTAGGGTGCAGGGTAGTTCCAACCGGACGACGTGGTCCGGTCGTCGGCCCACGTTGCAAAGGTCATTCCTGCCATGCGCATTGGTGTGCTCACTTCCGGAGGCGACTGCCCCGGCCTCAACGCCGTCATACGCTCCGTCGTGCACCGCGCCGTCGTCGACCACGGGGACGAGGTCATCGGCTTCGTCGACGGCTGGCGCGGCCTGCTGGAGTGCGACTACCGCAAGCTCGACCTGGACGCCGTGAGCGGCATCCTGGCCCGCGGCGGCACGATCCTGGGCTCCTCCCGGGTCCAGCCCGCGCACCTGCGCGACGGGGTCGAGCGGGCCCGCGGCCACGTCGCCGACCTCGGTCTGGACGCCATCATCCCGATCGGCGGCGAAGGCACCCTGAAGGCCGCCCACCTGCTCTCGCAGGCCGGTCTGCCCATCGTCGGCGTCCCCAAGACCATCGACAACGACATCGCCTCCACCGATGTCACCTTCGGCTTCGACACCGCCGTCGGCGTGGCCACCGAGGCCCTGGACCGGCTGAAGACCACCGCCGAGTCCCACCAGCGCGTGATGGTCGTGGAGGTCATGGGCCGCCACACCGGCTGGATCGCCCTGCACTCGGGTATGGCGGCCGGCGCGCACGCGATCGTCGTCCCGGAGCGCCCCTTCGACATCGAGGAGCTGACGGCGATCGTCGGCGAGCGCTTCTCGGCGGGCAAGCGGTTCGCGATCGTCGTCGTCGCCGAGGGTGCCAAGCCCGCCGAGGGCTCGATGGAGTTGGAGCAGGGCGGCACCGACATGTACGGCCACGAGCGGTTCGCCGGTATCGGCAACCGACTCGCCGTGGAGCTGGAGCAGCGGCTCGGCAAGGAGGCCCGGCCGGTGATCCTGGGCCACGTCCAGCGCGGCGGCACCCCCACCGCGTACGACCGGGTCCTCGCCACGCGCTTCGGCTGGCACGCGGTGGAGGCCGCCCACCGCGGCGAGTTCGGGATGCTGACCGCGCTGCGCGGCACCGACATCGTGATGGTGCCGCTCGCCGAAGCGACCTCGACCCTCAAGACGGTGCCGGCCGAGCGGTACTCCGAGGCGCAGAACGTCCTGTGAAATGACCGCCGCGTGATATTTCCCCCCTTCTGACACCGCCCCCGGACGAATCGCCGTCCCGGGGCGGCATTACTGTGGTGGGGCACCACAGGTCAAGGGAGTGGAAGAGATGAATCACCTCGCGCACGCGGGCATGGACATGGATATGGACCTGCCGCCGTTCACGCTCGGGCGCGGGCTGGAGTTCTCCTTCGACGCCTTCTTCCTGATCGGCTCCCTGGTGGGCCTCGGCCTCTACGCGTGGGGCGTGGTGCGGCTGCGCCGGCGGGGGGACTCCTGGTCACCGGGCCGGACCGTCGCCTTCACGGCCGGTGTGCTGAGCGTGGCCCTGGTGATGTGCACCAAGCTGAACGACTACGGCATGGTCATGTTCAGCGTGCACATGGTCCAGCACATGGTCATCAGCATGCTCTCCCCGATCCTGCTGCTGCTCGGCGCGCCCGTGACGCTGGCGCTGCGCGCGATCCCGCCCGCCGCGCGAGGGGTCAAGGGGCCGCGCGAGCTGCTGCTGATGCTGCTGCACAGCCGCTACATGAAGGTGATCACCCACCCGGTGTTCACCATCCCGCTGTTCATCGCGAGCCTCTACGGCCTGTACTTCACGCCGATCTTCGACTTCCTGATGGAGTCCAAGACCGGGCACATCGCGATGATGGTCCACTTCCTCGCCGTCGGCCTGGTCTTCTTCTGGCCGATCATGGGCGTCGACCCGGGCCCGCACCGCCCCGGCTACGTGATGCGGATGCTGGAGCTGTTCGCGGGGATGCCCTTCCACGCCTTCTTCGGCATCGCGCTGATGATGGCGAGCGAGCCGATGGTCAAGACGTACGCGACTCCCCCGGCCTCCCTCGGCATCGACCCGCTGCTCGACCAGCAGTGGGGCGGCGGCATCGCCTGGGCCTTCAGCGAGGTCCCCTCGGTGCTGGTGCTGATCGCGCTGGTCTACCAGTGGTACCACTCGGAGCAGCGGGCGGCGAAGCGCTCCGACCGGGCCGCGGACCGCGACGGCGACCAGGAGCTGGAGGCGTACAACGCCTATCTCGCCACACTCCAAGCGCGTGGCCAGTAGCGCGGGACCGCCTCCGCGCGCCACCATGGGGCATGACCGGATCCGTTAAGGCGATGGCCGTGATGACCTTCGCCGCCCTGGTGGCCGTGGCCGCCTACTCCGTGGCCCTCGGCAGCAACGGCTGGCTGTGGTTCGGCTGGGTGGTGCTGGGGCTGCTGACCGCGGGAATGGCCGCGTCGCGCAGCAGCTGAGCCCGGAGGCCACCGCCCCCTGCTTCCCCCGCCTGACCGTCCGTAAGATGACGGTGACGGTGACAACGGGGACATCGACAGGAGCGGCCTGGTGTTCTACCACTTGCTCAAGCACGTGTTGCTCGGTCCGCTGCTGCGGCTGCTGTTCCGGCCCCGGATCGAGGGTCTGGAGCACATCCCGCAGGAGGGGGCCGCGATCGTCGCGGGCAATCACCTGTCGTTCTCCGACCACTTCCTGATGCCCGCGATCCTCAAGCGGCGGATCACCTTCCTCGCCAAGGCCGAGTACTTCACCGGCCCCGGGCTCAAGGGCCGGCTCACCGCGGCCTTCTTCCGCAGCGCCGGGCAGATCCCGGTGGACCGCTCCGGCAAGGACGCCGGCCAGGCAGCGCTGCGCGAGGGGCTGGGCGTACTGTCCGGGGGCGATCTGCTGGGGATCTACCCCGAGGGCACGCGCTCGCACGACGGGCGGCTCTACAAGGGCAAGGTGGGCGTCGCCGCGATGGCGCTCGGCGCCGGGGTGCCGGTCGTACCGTGCGCGATGGTCGGCACCTTCGAGATCCAGCCGCCCGGACAGAAGATCCCGAACATCCGGCGCGTGACGATCCGCTTCGGCCGGCCGCTGGACTTCTCCCGGTACGCGGGAATGGAGGGTGAGCGGGCCGTACTGCGGGCCGTCACCGACGAGATCATGTACGAGATCCTGGAGCTCTCCGGCCAGGAGTACGTCGACCGGTACGCCGCCGAGGTCAAGGCCGAGGAGGAGCAGGCGCGGAAGAAGGCCCGGCGCAGGACGCGCTGAGCCTTCTCCCGCGCAGGTACCGCGGGTGGTGCCGGTACTACGGGGTACCGCCCTTTGCTAGCGGACCGCGGGAAGGTCCGCGAGCGCCGGCAGGTCGGAGGCCGGAGCCTCGGCGAGCGACTTCGCGGCGGCCGGGGCCGGCGCGACCGGGGTGGCGTGCGGGGCGCACTTCACGTCCTTGGCGTCCACCTTGCCGGTGAGCAGGTAGGTGTCCACCCGGGTGTTGATGCAGGGGTTCACCAGGCTGGTGACACCGTGCGAGCCGGCGTTCTGCTCGGTGATCAGACGCGAGCCGCCGAGCTTGCGGTGCAGCGAGACCCCGCCGACGTACGGCGTGGCCGCGTCGCGCTCGGACTGGACGATCAGGACCGGCGGCAGACCCTGACGGGCGCCGGCGCCGACCTCGATCGGGGTGCTCTGCTTGGACTTCCAGGTCGCGCAGGGCAGGTTCATCCAGGCGTTGGACCAGGTCAGGAACGGGTACTTCTCGTGCAGCTTGGAGTTGTCCCGGTTCCACTTGGACCAGCTGGTGGGCCACTTGGCGTCGGCGCACTCGACCGCGGTGTAGACGGCGTTGCCGTTCTCCGCCGAGATGTTGCCCTTGGTGTCGGACATGTCCGGGGCGATGGCGTCGATCAGGGCCTGCTCGTCACCGGCCAGGTACGCGCTCCAGGTCTGGGCGACGGGCACCCAGGAGGAGTCGTAGTACGGGGCGCCCTGGAAGAAGCCGATCAGCTCGGCCGGGCCGACCACGCCGCCGAGCGGGTTGGCCTTGGCCTTGGCGCGCAGCTCCTGCCACTTGGCCTCGACCTTGGCGCGGGTGTCGCCGATGTGGAAGACGGAGTCGTTCTTGGCGACCCAGTCCTGCCAGTCGTTCCAGCGCATCTGGAAGGCCACGTCCTGGCCGAGGTTGGCCTCGTACCAGATGTTGTCCTGGTCCGGGTCGACCACGCTGTCGACGATCATGCGGCGCACATGGGTCGGGAACAGGGTCGCGTAGACCCCGCCGATGTAGGTGCCGTAGGAGACGCCGAGGAAGTTCAGCTTCTGCTCGCCGAGGGCGGCACGGATGACGTCCAGGTCACGCGCGGTGTTCGGCGTGGTCATGAACGGCAGCATCTCGCCGCTGCGCTCCTGGCAGCCGTCCGCGTACTCGGCGGCGAGCTTGCGCTGGGCGTTCTTGTCGGCCTCGCTGTCGGGGACCGGGTCGGCCTTGGGGGCCTTGACGAACTCCTGCGGGTCGATGCAGGAGATCGGCGCGGAGTGGCCGACGCCGCGGGGGTCGAAGCCCACGAAGTCGTACGCCTTGGAGGCGTTCACCCACAGCGGGGCCTTGGTGGTGACGCGGCGCGGGAAGCGCATGCCGGAGCCGCCGGGGCCGCCGGGGTTGTAGACGAGCGCGCCCTGACGCTCCTCCTTGGTACCGGTGCTGGCGATCCGGTCGACCGCGAGCTCGATCGTCTTGCCGAACGGCTTCTTGTAGTCGAGCGGGACCTTCACCCAGCCGCACTGGATGGGCTTCTCGAAGCCCCAGTCGGCGGGACAGTCCTTCCAGTCGATCCCGGCGCGGGCCGCGCGGGCGGCGGCGATCTGCGTGCCGATCGCCTCGGCGGCCCCGTTGTCACGGCCGGCCGAGGCCGCCGTCGCGGACGGAGCGAGCAGCAGGCTCGCCGCCAGCGTGCCGGTGATCAAAGTGGCGGCGCTCCCCAGCGCCGCGTTGCGTATCACGTGGTTGTTCCCCCTGCGTCATGTGCCGCCGTGGGCGGCCTGGTTCGTACGGGTCGGTCGTCGGCGTTGCAGGGGGATCCTTTCGCCTGACGTGTCTCCGGCAACAGAGCACGGTCGTGTTCTTTGCCAACCCGATAACCGGAAAGGTGTGTACCGCTGAGCGGTGTCCGGTACGTCCGGGGTTCCCCTGCGCGTCACCAACCGTAGGTACGGCAGGCGGCGTCGAGCAGTTCGCGCAGCCGCAGGGCGTCCGGCGCCATGGCCGTCACCAGGACGGCAGGACCGGCCAGCGGGGTGGCCGCGGCGAACTCGCCGAGCACCGCGGCGGTGGGCGGCGCCTGCTCGAAGTCCGGGTCGACGACCAGGAGTTGGCCGAGCGCGCGGTGCCCCGCGAGCCCCGCCGGGCCGTCCCAGCCGCCGGGCGCGCCGGGGCCGCAGGCCAGCTCCTGGTCCAGGAGCGGGCGACCGCCGCGGGTCACGGTGAGGCGGCTGCGCAGCAGGCCCGGGGCCTCGCGGGTGCGGCCCAGCACCTGCTCCTCCCGCAGCAGCAGCCGGGCGGTGGGGGCGAGTTCCGCCCGGGTGCGCACCCGCAGCCGACTGCCACGGACCGAGACGAGCGGCTCCGGCAGCCACCGCACCCGCGCGTCCTCGGCCAGGGTCAGCCGTACGTCGTACCGCGCGGGCTGGCCGCCCCGGCCGGGCAGGGCGAGGGTGGCCGCGGCCGAGCGCAGGAGCAGCCGGGCGCCCGGGCCCGCCTCGGCCTCGACCGCGAGGTGGTCACCGCCGAGGGGGGCGCTCATGGCGCCGACCAGCATGACGCCCGCTTCCGCCGCGGTCGCCCCGCCCCGGGTGCGGCGCAGGGCGAGCGGCCCCTCCCCCGCCAGCACCGTCAGCGCGGTGCCGCCGCGCCCGTCGGCGGCCGCGCGGATGCGGGCGGTGGCCCGCAGTCCCGCCGCCGGGGCGGGTGCCGTGAGGTCGGCGGCCGGCGCGCCGGTCACCGTACGACCCAGGCGGCCATCCGCTCGCGCACCCAGTCGGCCACCCCGGTCACGCCCTCGGGGCCGCGCAGGGACTGGAAGGCGACCGGCAGTGCACCGCGCTGTTCGGCGGCGTCGCGGGCCATCCGGTCCAGGTCGGAGCCGACGTGGGGGGCCAGGTCGGTCTTGTTGACGACGAGCAGGTCGGCGGTGGTGACGCCGGGGCCGCCCTTGCGCGGGATGTCGTCGCCGCCGGCCACGTCGATGACGAAGATCTGGGCGTCGACCAGGCCCCGGGAGAAGGTGGCGGTGAGGTTGTCGCCACCGGACTCGACGAGGATCAGGTCGAGCGGTCCGCTCTCCAGGAAGGCCTCCTCCAGTTCCTCCACGGCCTCCAGGTTGGCGGAGATGTCGTCGCGGATCGCGGTGTGCGGGCAGGCCCCGGTCTCCACGGCGGCGATCCGCTCGGGCGGCAGGACGGCCTCGCGGAGCAGGAACTCGGCGTCCTCCCGCGTGTAGATGTCGTTGGTGACGACGGCCATGGACAGTTCGGTGCGCAGGGCCCGGCACAGGGCGGCGACGGTGGCCGTCTTGCCGGAGCCGACCGGCCCGCCGAGTCCGATGCGCAGGGCGCGGCGCGTGCCGTCGGGGCGCATCGGCTCGGCGCTGTGGGTGTGCCGGTGGGGGTGGACCACGGCGTGGTCGAGGTGCATGTGAACTCCTTGGGTGGTGGTTCAGGAGGCGAAGAGGCGTACCGGCCAGTCGGCATGGATCTGCGCCGCCACGTCGAGCAGCGGCGACGAGGCCGCGGGCAGCGCCTCCAGACCCTCCGCGCGGGCCCGCAGGGCGGCGGCCGCCGCCTGCTCGGCCACGGCGTCGAGGTCGGGGGTGAGCCGGGCCAGGACCCCGCTCGCCTCGAAGGGGTCCAGGCCCAGGAGCCGTACGGTGGCCGTCGCCGGCCCGCTGACGCTCTCGTACGCCGCCACGTGCGCGGCGGCCTGCGGCCCGAGCCCGGCCGCCCGGGCGGTGACCCCGAGCACGACGGGCTGGTGCGCGCCGCGCGGGAACGCGGCGGCCAGCGCGTCGAGTTCGGCGGCGGGCCAGGTGGCCCGGGCCGCGCGGAGCAGTTGGCGGCCCAGGCGCCGTGCGGCGGTGCGCAGCGCGGGCGCGGGGGTGCGGGCCTCGGCGACGGCGTCGAGATCGGCCGGATCGAGCCCCAGGGCGGCGGCCGCGGCGATCCCGGCGGCGACGAGGCCTGTGGTGTGCAGGCGGCCCCGGCAGAACTCCTCCAGGGTGGCCGCGTCGTGGATCCGGCCCGCCTTGCAGGCGGCCTCGGCCCCGCCGGAGTGGGCGTGGCCCCCGGCGGGGAAGCGTCCGTCGGCGAGGACGAGGAGTGCGGCGAGGCTCATCAGAAGAGGAAGTATCTCTGTGCCATGGGCAGTTCGGCGGCGGGCGCCGGTTCCACGACGTCGCCGTCGATGGTGACGGTGAAGGTGTCGGCGTCGACCTCGACCCTCGGCATGGCGTCGTTGTTGCGCATGTCGGTCTTGCTCACCTTGCGGGTGCTCTCGATGGCTACGAACGGCTTGCCGAGGCCGAGCCGTTCGGGCAGTCCGTCGTCGAGTGCGGCCTGCGCGGTGAAGTTGAGCGAGTTGAGCGCGGGGGCCCGGCCGTGGGCCCCGAACATCGGGCGGGGCAGCACGGGCTGCGGGGTGGGGATGGAGGCGTTGGCGTCGCCCATCTGCGCGTAGGCGATCTGTCCGCCCTTGATGACGACCGCGGGCTTGACCCCGAAGAAGGCGGGGGCCCACAGCACCAGGTCGGCGAGTTTGCCGGTCTCCACGGAGCCGATCTCGCGGGCGAGTCCCTGGGCCACGGCGGGGTTGATCGTGTACTTGGCGACGTAGCGGCGGGCCCGGTGGTTGTCGGCGGGTCCGTCGCCCGGGAGGAAGCCGCGCCGCTTCTTCATCACGTGGGCGGTCTGCCAGGTGCGCAGCACTACCTCGCCGACGCGCCCCATGGCCTGGGAGTCGGAGGAGATGATGGAGATGGCCCCCAGGTCGTGCAGGACGTCCTCGGCGGCGATGGTGGAGGGCCTGATCCGGGACTCGGCGAAGGCGAGGTCCTCGGGGACGGCCGGGTTGAGGTGGTGGCACACCATCAGCATGTCGAGGTGTTCCTCGACGGTGTTGACGGTGTGCGGCCGGGTCGGGTTGGTGGAGCTGGGCAGGATGTTCGGCTCGGAGACCACCGTGATGATGTCGGGTGCGTGGCCGCCGCCCGCTCCCTCGGTGTGGTACGAGTGGATCGTCCGGCCGCCGATGGCGGCGAGGGTGTCGGCGACGAATCCCGCCTCGTTGAGGGTGTCGGTGTGGATGGCGGCCTGGGCGCCGGTCTCGTCGCAGACGGTCAGGCAGGCGTCGATGACGGCGGGGGTCGAGCCCCAGTCCTCGTGGAGCTTGAAGCCGAGGGCGCCGCCGCGCAGTTGGGAGTACATACCCTCGCGGGACATGGTGTTGCCCTTGCCGAGCAGACCGATGTTGACGGGGTACGCCTCCAGCGCGGCGAACATCCGGGCCAGGTGCCAGGGCCCCGGGGTGACGGTGGTGGCCTTGGTGCCCTCGGCGGGGCCGGTCCCGCCGCCGACGAGGGTGGTGATCCCGGAGGCCAGGGCCTCGTCGATGATCGTCGGGGAGATGAAGTGCACGTGGGCGTCGATGGCGCCGGCGGTGAGGATCTTCCCGTTGCCCGCGATGATCTCCGTCTCGGGGCCGATGACGAGCGCGGGGTCCACGCCGTCCATCGTGTCGGGGTTGCCGGCCTTGCCGATGCCGCTGATCCGCCCGTCGCGGATGCCCAGGTCGGCCTTGACGATGCCCCAGTGGTCGAGGATCACGACCCCGGTGATCACGGTGTCGGGGGCGCCCTCGGCGCGGGTGGTGCGGGCCTGCCCCATCGACTCGCGGATGACCTTGCCGCCGCCGAAGACGGCCTCGTCGCCGGCCCGGCCGGGGCCGCCGCTGAGGTCCCGTTCGATCTCCACGAAGAGGTCGGTGTCGGCGAGCCGGATCCGGTCGCCCGCCGTCGGGCCGAAGAGGTCGGCGTAGACCTGGCGCGAGACCTCAGCCATCGAGCGGCCCTCCGGTCTCGCCGCGCAGTCCCGGTACGGTGCGCAGGCCGCCCAGCGGTACGAGTTCCACGGCGACCGGGATGCCCGGCTCGAAGCGGACCGCAGTGCCGGCCGCGACGTTGAGCCGCAGTCCGCGGGCGGCGGGCCGGTCGAATTCGAGGCCGGGGTTGGCCTCGGCGAAGTGGTAGTGGGAGCCGACCTGGACGGGCCGGTCGGCGGCGTTGAGCACGGTGAGGCGGGTGACGGGACGGCCCTCGTTGAGGCGCACCGGGCCGTCCCCGTAGGCGATTTCGCCGGGGATCATGCGGGGACTCCCTCTCAGACGATCGGGTCGTGGACGGTGACGAGCTTGGTGCCGTCCGGGAAGGTCGCCTCGACCTGCACGTCGTGGATCATCTCGGGGATCCCCTCCATGACCTCGCGGCGGGCGAGAACGGCGCGGCCGGAGGCCATGAGCTCGGCCACGGTCCGCCCGTCGCGGGCCCCTTCGAGGATGTGCGAGGTGATCAGGGCGATGGCCTCGGGGTGGTTGAGCAGGACACCGCGGGCCCTTCGCTTCTCGGCCACGTCGGCGGCCACGTGGATGAGCAGTCTCTCCTGCTCGTGTGGTGTCAGTTGCACAAGAATCACCAAGTTTCCGGGACAAGATCAACCGTCGCGCCGGGCCGACCCTAGAGGCCGTCAACACTCTGTTGACCTGTGCTTATCCGAGCCAAGCGTGTCTTGTCCCAACGCGGGGAAAGGCTTTTCATTCCGACCACCGCCGCTTTGCCGGCTCATGGGTGATCATGAAGGTGATCAATGGCGGGGACCGTGGCGCCACGCTAGGGCCCGCTCTTTTCCACTGAGTTAACCCACGTTTCGGGGAAGTACCCGGTTCAACTCCCGGGCCCCGCGTACCCCGTTCCGTATACGGATCCGCCCGCGAGGAGAGACATGTTTCTCAATCCCGTCCACCACATCACTTTCGACGCCCTGGACCCCTACGCGATCGCCGAGTTCTGGTCCGCCGTGACCGGGTTCCCGATCCACCCCGACGACGTGGAGGGCGACGACGAGATCCTGCTGGAGCCGGGGCAGCCCGGCGTGCCCGGACTGCTGTTCATCCGGGTGCCCGACGCGAAGTCCGTCAAGAACCGCGTGCACCTGGACATCCAGCCGCCGACGGGCACCCGCGACGAGACGGTGCAGCGCCTCATCGGGATCGGCGCCAAGCTCGTGGACGACCAGCGCCGCGAGGACGGCACCGGCTGGGTCGTGCTCGCCGACCCGGAGGGCAACGAACTGTGCATCGAGCGCAGCACCCCGGAGCGGGCCGGGGCCTGAACCGGCCCGGGGTTCAGCGGCCGGTGGGCGCCTTCGCCGGGGCCCCGGCGCGCCAGGGCAGGGCGATCCACACGGTCTTGCCGCCGTCCTCGGTGGGACTGACCGAGAGCCGGCCGCCGGCCTCCGCGGTGAGCCAGCGGATGATGACCATCCCCCGGCCGTTGTCCTGCTGGACTGCGGCCGGGAGCCGCTTGGGCCAGCGCGGGTGGCTGTCGGTCACACCGATGCGGAGCCACTCCTCGCGTTCGAGCCGGACGTCGACGGTGAAGGTGGGCGACTGGCCGAAAGTGTGCTGCACGGCATTGGTGGCGAGTTCCGAGACGATCAGCCGGACGCTCTCGGCCGTGTCGGTGCCGGGGCCGTCCTGGGGGAGCCCCCATTCACTCAGCACCTGTGCGACGTAGCGGCGGGCGGTGGCGACCGAAGCGGGATCGCTCGGCAGAGTGACGGATGCTTCCTGGTGATCTGCCATGGCGACGGTCCCTTTCCCACCGGGACGGAACCGCCCCGGATCTGTGCTGGACGCCAGAGTGCCACTCATCGTGCCGCCGTTTCGCCCGTTCTCCCAAGTTATGCATATATCTGTCGCTCGATGCGGTGAACTCTGCTACGGAAGAGCGTATTTGGACGGCAGACTGGTGCGAGCTGTGCCGGTGGAAGGAGGCGGGTGTGCAGCACGGTCCCGCGGTACGCCGGCGCAAGCTCGGCGAGGAGCTGCGTGCACTGCGCGACCGGTCCGGACTCACCAGCGGTGAGGCGGCCCGGCTCGTAGGATGGCACCAGTCGAAAATCAGCCGCATCGAGACAGGGCGCAGTGGCGTCAAAGTGGAGGACATCCGCCTCCTCCTCGATGCCTACGGGCAGCTGGTGAGCCCCGAGCAGCGGGCGCTGCTGGAGGCCCTCTCGGTCTCGGCGGCCGGCCCCGCCCCCGGCGGTGACACCGGGCGCGGCCGCCAGTGGTGGCACGACTACCGGGGCCTGCTGCCGCAGGAGTACCGGGACTTCATCAGCCTGGAGGCCGGTGCCCGGTCGGCCCGCACGGTGGAACTGTCCGTGGTGCCGGGGCTGTTGCAGACCCCCGAGTACGCGCGCGCCGTGACCCGGGCCGCGCTGGGCGGGCTGCCGGAGCCGAAGGTGGACGCGCTGGTCGAGGTACGGCTGGCCCGGCAGTCGGTGCTGCGGGCGAGTCCGCCGCTGGAGCTGAGCGCCGTACTGGACGAGGCGGTGCTCCGGCGGAAGATCGGCGGGCCGGGGGTGATGGCGGAGCAGCTGCGCTACCTGGTGGAGGTGGCGCGGCTGCCGCAAGTGCGGCTGCAGGTGCTGCCGTTCAGCGTGGGGGGACATCTCGGCCTGACCGGACCGTTCGTAATTTTCTCATTTCCGAACATCGCCGATCTGGATGTGGTGGTACTCGACCACTTGACGAGTAGCCTCTATCTGGAGCGGAAGGAAGACCTAGAGGCGTACAGCGCAGCGTTCCGCACCATCCAGGCGCACGCCCTCCCGCCCCGTGACTCGTCGGATCTCATCAGCTCACTCGCTGACGACGCGTAAGGAGGCACCCCCCGTGTCCGCAACCCCCTTATCCACCAGCGGACTTCTGATCAGCGCGCGGTGGCGGCGGAGCAGCCGCAGCACCGGTATGAACAACTGCGTGGAAACCGCCGTCCTCGGTGACGGCCTGCTGGCCGTCCGCGACTCCAAGCGGACGGACGGCCCGGCCGTGCTCTTCACCGGGCCGGCCTGGGACGGCTTCATCGTCTCCGTACGGGCGGACGCGACGCTCGCGTAGCTCCGCTCAGTGGTCCGTGGCTCCGGCCGGAGCGGTCCGCAGGATCGTTTCGACGGCCCGGGTGATCTCGTCCCCCGTGAGATCGGCCCGGGCTGTCAGCCGCAGCCGGGAAATGCCGTCCGGTACCGACGGCGGCCGGAAGCACCCCACGGACAGACCTGCCTCGCGGCAGTCGGCGGCCCAGCGCAGTGCCGCCGAAGCCGAAGGGGCCCGTACCGACACCACGGCCGCGTCCGGCCGGGCCGCGGTCAGGCCGGACGCGGTGAGCCGCCCGTACAGCTCGGCGGACACCTCACGGGCCCGGCCGGCCCGTTCCGGTTCCCGCCGGAGCAGGCGCAGGCTCGCCAGCGCGGCGCCCGCGGCGGCCGGCGCCAGCCCGGTGTCGAAGATGAAGGTCCGGGCGGTGTTGATCAGGTGCCTGATCACCTTGGCCGGGCCGAGCACGGCCCCGCCCTGGCTGCCCAGCGACTTCGAGAGGGTCAGCGTGGCGACCACTCCGGGCGCGCCCGCGAGCCCGGCGGCGTGCAGCGCGCCGCGGCCGCCCTCACCCAGTACGCCCAGCCCGTGCGCGTCGTCCACGACCAGGGCCGCGCCCTCGGCACGGCAGGCGGCGGCGTAGTCGGCGAGCGGTGCGGCGTCCCCGTCCACGGAGAACACCGAGTCGCTGACGAGCAGCGCCCGGCCCCCGTGCGCGGCGAGCGTCTTGCGCGCGGTCTCCGGGTCGGAGTGCGGGACGACGGCGGTCTCCGCGCGCGAGAGCCGGCAGCCGTCCACGATCGAGGCGTGGTTCCCGGCGTCCGAGACGACCAGCGTGCCGCGGTCGCTGAGCGCGGTGACGGCGGCGAGGTTGGCGGCGTACCCGGACGAGAGGACGAGCGCGGCCTCGAAACCGCAGAAGTCCGCGAGCTCGCGCTCGAGCTCGGCATGAAGCTCGGTCGTACCCGTCACGAGGCGGGATCCAGTCGCTCCGGCCCCCCAGCGCTCGGCCGCCTCGCGGGCGCCCCGTACCGTCTCGGGGTGCCTGGACAGCCCGAGATAGTCGTTGCTCGCGAGATCGAGGAGCGGCGAGGAGGCCTCGCGCGGGCGCAGGGTACGGACGAGTCCGGCCTGCTCGCGGGCCTGCTCCGCGTCGTCGATCCAGGCGAAGACGTCCACGGGTTCGGGGTTGTGCTGGGGCATCGGCGGTCCTCGCGTTTTGTCGGCAGTCCACAGACCTGCCCGACCCTAGCCGCCGTCACTAGAGCGCCAGGTGTGGCGATACACACACTCCGTTCCGGCCATGTTGTTGGATCTCTCCTTGGCCGGGAGTGGTCGTGTGGTCCAGGATCGGCGTCATGGACCTGCTGAACACCCTGGTGGACAAGGGGCTGCGGCGCGAGCTGCCGACCCGCGAAGAGGCACTCGCCGTGCTGGCGACCTCTGACGACGAACTGCTCGACGTGGTGGCCGCGGCCGGCAAGGTGCGCCGCCAGTGGTTCGGGCGTCGGGTCAAGCTGAACTACCTGGTCAACCTGAAATCGGGCCTCTGCCCCGAGGACTGCTCCTACTGCTCGCAGCGGCTGGGCTCGAAGGCCGAGATCCTCAAGTACACCTGGCTGAAGCCCGATGAGGCCTCCCAGGCCGCGGCCGCCGGTGTCGCGGGCGGGGCCAAGCGGGTGTGCCTGGTGGCGAGCGGCCGCGGCCCCACGGACCGCGACGTGGACCGGGTCGGCAAGACCATCGAGGCCATCAAGGAGCAGAACGAGGGCATCGAGGTCTGTGCCTGCCTCGGCCTCCTCTCGGAGGGCCAGGCGGAGCGTCTGAAGGACGCGGGTGCCGATGCCTACAACCACAACCTCAACACCTCCGAGGCGACGTACGGCCAGATCACCAAGACCCACACGTACGCGGACCGCGTCGACACCGTGCAGAAGGCGCACGCGGCGGGCCTGTCGGCCTGCTCGGGCCTGATCGCGGGCATGGGCGAGAGCGACGAGGACCTGGTCGACGTCGTCTACTCGCTGCGCGAGCTGGACTCGGACTCGGTGCCGGTCAACTTCCTCATCCCGTTCGAGGGCACCCCGCTCGCCAAGGAGTGGAACCTCACCCCGCAGCGCTGCCTGCGGATCCTGGCGATGGTCCGGTTCGTCTGCCCCGACGTGGAGGTCCGGATCGCCGGCGGCCGCGAGGTGCACCTGCGCTCGATGCAGCCGCTCGCGCTGAACATCGCCAACTCGATCTTCCTCGGCGACTACCTCACCAGTGAGGGCCAGGCCGGCCAGGCCGACCTCGACATGATCGCCGACGCCGGCTTCGAGGTGGAGGGCGCCGGTACGACCACCCTCCCCGCGCACCGCTCCGACGCCGCGGCCGCCGCGGCCACGGCCGGGGGCTGCGGCTCGCACGGCGGCGGCGCCTCGGTGTGCGGCTCCGGTTCCGCCCCGGGTGCCGCGGGCTCCGCCGACGGGGCCGGCTGCGGCTCGGCCTGCGGCGGCTGCTCCGGGCACGCGCAGCCCGCGGCCGCACCGGCGCAGGCCGACGCCGGCGAGGTGCGCTCGGACCTGGTTGCGGTCCGCCGCCGCGGCGCGGGAACGGATCTCGCGCCCAATGCCTGACCAGCACCCCGTGCACGACCCGCTCGACGCGCTGCCGGACGCCGCCGAACTGCTCGGCCTGGACCGGCAGCACGTCTGGCACCCGTACGGTCCGATGCCCGGGCGGGAGGGGCCGCTGCTGGTCTCCTCCGCCTCGGGCGTCCGGCTGCGCCTCGGCGCACCGGCCCAGGGTCGGGACGAGCTGGTGGACGGCATGTCCTCCTGGTGGTCGGCGATCCACGGCTACAACCACCCGGCGCTGAACGAGGCCGCGACCGACCAGCTCGGCCGTATGTCGCACGTCATGTTCGGCGGGCTCACCCACGAGCCCGCCGTCCGGCTGGCCGCGCGGCTGGTCGAGATCACCCCGGCCGGGCTGGACCACGTCTTCCTCTCCGACTCGGGTTCGGTGGCCGTCGAGGTCGCCGTGAAGATGTGCCTCCAGTACTGGCGCTCGGTGGGGCGGACCGGCAAGACCCGGCTCATGACCTGGCGCGGCGGCTACCACGGCGACACCTGGCAGCCGATGGCCGTGTGCGACCCCGAGGGCGGGATGCACGAGCTGTGGTCGGGCCACCTGCCCAAGCAGGTGTTCGCGGACGCGCCGCCCGGCGACTTCGACACCCCGGTCGACCCCGCGTACGCCGACCACCTGCGCTCCCTGATCGCCGCGCACGCCGACGAGCTGGCCGCCGTGATCGTGGAGCCGGTGGTGCAGGGCGCCGGGGGCATGCGCTTCCACAACCCGGGCTACCTGCGGGTGCTGCGCGAGCTGTGCGACGAGTACGGGGTCCTCCTGGTCCTGGACGAGATCGCGACCGGGTTCGGCCGCACGGGCGCGCTGTTCGCGGCCGACCACGCCGGGATCACCCCGGACGTGATCTGCGTGGGCAAGGCGCTGACCGGCGGCTACCTCTCGCTCGCGGCGACGCTCTGCACGGAGCGGGTGGCCGTCGGCATCTCGCAGGGCGAGGTGCCGGTGCTGGCGCACGGGCCCACCTTCATGGGCAACCCGCTCGCGACGGCGGTGGCGCTGGCCTCGATCGACCTGCTCCTGAACCAGGACTGGGCGCGCGAGGTCAAGCGCATCGAGGCGGGCCTGCGCGAAGGCCTCGCCCCGGCCGCCGCGCTTCCCGGGGTGAAGGAGGTCCGTGTCCTCGGTGCCATCGGCGTGGTCCAGCTCGACCGCCCCGTCGACATGGCGCGCGCGACCCGGGCGGCCGTCGCCGAAGGCGTCTGGCTGCGCCCGTTCCGGGACCTGATCTACACCATGCCCCCGTTCGTCACGGGCGACGCCGACGTGGCGCGCATCTGCCGCGCGGTCACCGCCGCGGCACGGGAGGGCTGACATGACCGTGTTGATGGTCTCCGGGACCGGTACGGAAATCGGCAAGACGGTGGTCACCTCGGCCGTCGCGGCGGCCGCGTTGGCCGCCGGCCGCTCGGTGGCGGTCCTCAAGCCCGCCCAGACGGGCGTGGCCCCGGACGAGCCGGGTGACGCGGCGGAAGCCGTCCGGCTGGCCGGACCGGCCGTGACGGCAGTGGAACTGGCCCGCTACCCCGAGCCGTTGGCCCCGGACACGGCGGCCCGCCGCGCGGGTCTGGCCACGGTGTCCCCGGCCGAGATCGCGCATGCGGTCGAGCGGCTGTCCGCCGACCACGACCTGGTGCTGGTGGAGGGCGCGGGCGGGCTCCTCGTGCGCTTCGACGCCGCCGGGAACACCCTGGCCGACGCGGCCCGGCTGCTCGGCGCGCCGACGCTGGTCGTCGCGCCGGCCGGCCTGGGCACGCTCAACTCGACGGCACTCACCGCCGAGGCCCTGCGCGCGCGGGGCCTGAACGGCCTCGGCGTGGTCATCGGCAGTTGGCCGGAGCAGCCCGACCTGGCCGCCCGCTGCAACCTGGCCGACCTCCCCGCGGTCTCGGGACTCCCCCTCCTGGGCGCGGTCCCGCAGGGCTCGGGCGGCCTGGACCCGCAGGACTTCCGCCGCGCCTGCCCCGGCTGGCTGGCCCCGGCGCTCTCGGGCACCTGGTCGCCGGAGTCGTTCCTGGCGGACTGGCCGGCGTAGCGACGGGGGATGGGGTCCGCGATCCGGGGGAGACTGACGTTACGCGTCCGTCCGCCCCGGAGGTACGTCATGCCGAAGCAGAGCAAACCCGCATCCGGCCCGCCGTCCGCTGACCCCGTCCACCATCCGCTCTTCGCCCGCTTCTACGCCCGTGCCAGCGTCCAGGCCGACACCCGGGGCGGCATCGCCGTGCTGCGCCGGGAGCTCCTCCAGGGAGTGAGCGGCCGCGTCATCGAGATCGGCGCCGGCAACGGCCTCAACTTCGCGCACTACCCGCGCGCCGTCTCCGAGGTCGTCGCCGTGGAGCCCGAGCGCACCCTGCGCCGGCTCGCGGTCGATGCGGCCCTGCGCGCGGAGGTCCCCGTGGACGTCGTGCCCGGCGCCGCCGAGGCCCTGCCGGTCAAGAGCGAGGCCTTCGACGCCGCCGTCGCCTGCCTCGTGCTGTGCACCGTACGGGACCTGCGGCGCTCCCTCGCGGAGCTGCACCGCGTGCTCCGTCCCGACGCCGAGCTGCGGTTCTTCGAGCACGGGGCGGCGCCCGGCCGCGGTATGGCCGCCGTCCAGCGGGGGTTGGACCGTACCGTCTGGCCCCACCTCTTCGGCGGGTGCCACACGTCCCGCGACGCGGTCGCCGCGATCGAGGCCGCCGGATTCCGCATCGTCTCCCTGCGCCGGTTCCGGCTGCCGGCGCGCGGGCCGGCGCTGCCGACCTCGTACTGCGTCATCGGATCGGCCCGCCGCTCCGACGCGTAGCCCATTCCGAAGCCGTGGTTCCAGGCCTACTCTCGCCCCCGACAAGGCAATTGCCCGACCCGGGGGAGAGCAAGTGGCCCGTACCCAGCCCAAGGAGACCGAGGCGCCGGAGCCGGCTCCGACCGCGGCCCGCGCCCGGGCCCTGACCAAGGCGTACGGCAGCGGTGAGACCTGCGTACTGGCCCTGGACGCGGTCGACGTGGACATCGCCCGCGGCCGGTTCACGGCGGTGATGGGACCCTCCGGTTCCGGCAAGTCCACGCTGATGCACTGTCTGGCCGGGCTGGACACCGTGTCCGCCGGACAGGTCTGGCTCGGGGACACCGAGATCACCGGCCTGCCCGACCGCCGGCTGACCCGGCTGCGGCGCGACCGGGTCGGCTTCGTGTTCCAGTCGTTCAACCTCCTGCCGACCCTGACCGCCGCCGAGAACATCACGCTGCCGATGGACATAGCCGGGCGGCGCCCCGACCAGGCGTGGCTGGACCGCGTCATCGACACCCTGGGCCTGCGCGACCGCCTCCACCACCGCCCGAGCCAGCTCTCGGGCGGCCAGCAGCAGCGCGTGGCCTGCGCCCGGGCCCTCGCCTCCCGGCCCGAGCTGATCTTCGCGGACGAGCCCACCGGCAACCTGGACTCCCGTTCCGGGGCCGAAGTGCTCGCCTTCCTGCGCACGGCGGTGGACTCGCTCGGCCAGACCGTCGTGATGGTGACCCACGACCCCGGCGCCGCCGGCCATGCGGACCTGGCGCTCTTCCTCGCCGACGGCCGGATCGTCGACCGGATGCCGGACCCCACGGCGGAGGCGGTGCTGGAACGGATGCGCCGCTTCTCCTCCCCCGGCGCCGGTCTCCCCGCGACCGGTCTGCCCGCAGCCCACACGCCCGCCGCCGACACCGCCGAGGGCTGAGGCCGTGCTCCGTGCCAGCCTGCGCAGCTTCCTCGCCCACAAGGGCCGCCTGCTGCTGTCCGCGCTCGCGGTCCTGCTGTCGGTGGCGTTCGTGTCCGGCAGCCTGATCTTCTCGGACACGGTCACCCGGACCTTCGACCGCCTCTTCGCCTCCACCTCCGCCGATGTGACGGTCGGTCCGGCGGAGGACTTCGCCGAGACCCTCCCCTCGGGCGTCGTGCCCACCGTCCCCGCCGACCTCGCGGACCGGGTCGGGGCCGTCCCCGGCGTCGCGGGGGTCCACGTCGACGCCACCGTCGAGAACGTCACGGTCGTGGACTCCGCGAACGAGCCGGTGGGCCCGACCACCGGCGGGCCGACGATCGCCGCCAACTGGTACGTCACCCCGCGCACCCCCGTGAAGCTGACCAGCGGCCGCGAGCCGGCCGGTCCGGGCGAGGCCCTGCTCGACCGGGACACGGCCGACAAGCGCAAGGTGCGTATCGGGGACACCCTCACCGTCCTCGCCCCGCCCGGTTCCTTCAGGGTCAAGGTCACCGGTATCGCGACCTTCACCACCACCAACCCGGGCGCGGCCCTCGTCTTCCTCGAGACCTCCGCCGCCCAGCGGCAGCTGCTCGGCGGGGCCGACCGCGCCTCGGCCATCGCGGTGGACGCGGCCCCCGGGGTCTCGGACGCGGAGCTGAAGGCACGGATCGCGGCCGCCCTCGGCCCCGGCTACGAGCTGCGGACGGCGGCCGAGCAGGCGAAGAGCTCCGCCGCGCAGCTCGGCGGGTTCCTGTCCGTCGTCAAGTACGTGATGCTCGGCTTCGCCGGTGTGGCGGTGCTGGTCGGGATCTTCCTCATCGTCAACACCTTCTCGATGCTGATCGCCCAGCGCACCCGGGAGCTCGGGCTGCTGCGCGCGCTCGGCGCCGACCGCAGGCAGGTCCGCCGTTCGGTGCTGACGGAGGCGCTGCTGCTGGGGCTGACCGGCTCCACGCTGGGTCTGGGCGCCGGGATCGGGCTGGCGGCGGCCCTGATGGAACTGATGGGCCTGGCCGGGATGAACCTGAGCGCGGCCGAGATGGCCGTCGGCTGGGGAACTCCGGTGGCGGCCTACGCGGTCGGTCTGGGCGTCACCCTCGTCGCCGCGTACCTCCCGGCCCGGCGCGCGGCCGCGGTGTCCCCGATGGCGGCGCTGGCGGACGCCGAGGTGTCGGGCCAGGGGAAGCCGCTGACCGTACGGGGCACCGTGGGCGGCCTGCTGGGCGCAGCGGGGATCGCCGCCCTGGCGGGGTGCGCGGCCGGCACCCGTACGGCGAGCGCTTCGGCGCTGCTCGGGCTGGGCGTCGTACTGACGCTGGTGGCGATGGTGGTGGCGGGGCCGCTGCTCGTACGGCCCGTGGTCCGGGTGCTGGGGGGTGCCTTCCCACGGGTGTTCGGCGCGGTCGGGCGGCTCAGCCGGCGCAACGCGCTGCGCAACCCGCGCCGGACGGGGGCCACCGCGTCGGCGCTGATGGTGGGGCTTGCGCTGGTGAGCGGGCTGTCGGTGGCGAGTTCCTCGATGGCGGCCTCCTTCGACGCGCAGATCGACAGGACGCTGGGCGCGGACTACGTCGTCCAGAACGCGAACTTCATGCCGTTCCCCGCCGAGGTGACGCAGGCCGTACGCCGCTCCGCGCAGGGCGGCCTGGTGGTGCGCCAGCGGTTCGCCCCGCTACGGGTCTCGCTGCCGGACGGGGCCCGGATCGAGACCTCGGCGGCCGGCTACGACCCGGAGCTCGACGAGGTGGCGCACGTGACGTACGCCGAGGGCGCGACCCCGGCCGCGCTCGGCGCGGACCGGATCGGGATGGACCGGGACTTCGCGGTGTCACACGGCATCCGGGTCGGGACGGTGCTTCCGGTGCTGTTCGCTGGCGGCCGACAGGCTTCGCTGACGGTGGGGGCGCTGACCGACATGGACGCGCCGCAAGCACCCGGGGCCAAGGGCGGGCTGTTCATGGGCCTGGGCACACTGGAGTCGTACCTGCCGGGCGGCCAGGACGCGGCCGCGTACGTGAACGGCGCGCGGGGCGGTGACGTGGCGGCGCTGCGCGGGCGGCTGGAGACGGCCCTGGCGGGCTATCCCCAGGTGCAGGTGCGCAACCAGGCCGATTACAAGGAGCTGATCCGGGGCCAGATCTCGGTGATGCTGATGCTGGTGTACGGACTGCTGGCCCTGGCGATCATCATCGCGGTGCTGGGGGTGGTGAACACCCTGGCCCTGTCGGTGGTGGAGCGGACCCGCGAGATCGGGTTGCTGCGGGCGGTCGGCCTGTCGCGGGCGCAGCTGCGCCGGATGATCCACTTGGAGTCGGTGGTGATCGCGGTGTTCGGCGCCGTGCTCGGGCTCGGGCTCGGGCTGGTCTGGGGGCTGGCGATGCAGCAGGTGCTGGAGTTGCAGGGGATGGCCGCGCTGGAGATCCCGTGGCCGGTGATGGGCGCCGTGGTGGCCGGCTCGGTGGTGGTCGGGCTGGCGGCGGCCGTGCTGCCGGCGCTGCGGGCCGCGCGGATGAACGTACTGGCGGCCATCGCGCACGAGTGACCGCCCGGCGACGCCCGACCCGGCCGCCGCCGGGCGGGATCACCCGTTCAGCGGCTTCACCCAGCGCGTCCACTGGTCCTCGGGGTGGTAGCCGGCCGCGCTCCATGCCCCGTGCGCGTTTTCGTTGCGGACGAGCACCATGGCGTCCGCGCGCCGCCCGCCGAGCGCCACGAACCGCTCCTCGGCGGCAGCCAGCAGCGCCGATCCGATGCCCTGCCTGCGGTGCTGCGGGTGCACGGCGAGCCGGTACAGGTGGCAGCGCCAGCCGTCGAAGCCGGCGATGACCGTGCCGACGAGTTCGCCGTCGCGGCGCGCGAGCAGCAGGGCCTGCGGGTCGCGGGCGTACAGGCGCCCTACGCCGTCGAGGTCGTCACTGATGCTCGTGCCCTCGGCCGCGGCCTTCCAGAAGTCCAACACGGCGGCGAGGTCGGATTCCCCTGCGGGTCCGATGTGAAGATCGGTCATGCCGGGGATCCCATCACGGCCCGGGATGTTGGGCCAAAAGAATTATCCGATCCCTTTGCCCTTCCTTTACCATGTGGGCAATGGTTCCCACGAACACCACTCGAACGAAAGGTGTGAGCGTCCGCCCATGGGCGAGCCTCCCAGTCCACGACATCGCGCGACACCTCTCCTCCTGGCCGATCATGGGACGGAGGTGATCGACCGATGACCGAAGTGCTCCTCCTGGTCGTGGCACTGCTGCTCTGCCTTGCCTGCGGGGCTTTCGTCGCGGCCGAGTTCTCGCTGACCACCATCGAGCGCAGCGAGCTGGAGCGGGCCGTCGAGCGCGGCGAGCGCGGGGCCGACAGTGCCCTGGCCGCCGTCCGGAGCCTGACCTTCCAGCTCTCCGGCGCCCAGCTCGGCATCACCGTGACCGGCCTGGTCATCGGCATGATCTCCAAGCCCTCGATCGCCGCCCTGCTCTCGGGCCCCTTCGAGGACATGGGCCTGTCCTCCGGCGCCGCCTCCTCCACCGCCCTTGTCCTGGGCACCGGCCTGTCGACCGTCGTCCTGATGGTCGTCGGCGAGCTGGTGCCCAAGAACTGGGCGATCTCCTCGCCGCTGGCCGTCGCCAAGCGCGTCGCCACCATGCAGCGGGTCTTCAGCCGGGCCTTCCGCCCGCTGATCGGCCACCTGAACACCACCGCCAACCACATGGTGCGGCGGTTCGGCATGGAGCCCGCCGAGGAGCTGGCCTCCGCGCGCACCCCGCAGGAGCTGGTGGCACTGGCCCGGCACTCCGCGAAGGCCGGTGCGCTGGAGAAGGACACCGCCGAGCTGTTCGTGCGGACCCTGAACCTCGCCGACCTCACCGCCGAGAACGTCATGACCCCGCGCGTCCAGGTCACCGCCCTCGAAGTGCAGACCACCGCCGAGGACGTGGCGAACGCGACGCTGGCCACCGGCCTGTCGCGCTTCCCCGTCTACCGGGGCAACCTCGACACCGTCGTCGGCACCGTGCACATCAAGGACGTCCTGGCGCTGCCCGCCGAGGAGCGGCACCAGCGCCCGGTGTCCTCGCTGCTGCGCGAGCCGCTCCTCGTACCGGAGTCGCTGACCGTGGACCGGCTGCTGGACCGGCTGTCCGGCAAGCAGACGATGGCCGTGGTCATCGACGAGTACGGCGGCACGGCCGGCGTGGCCACGCTGGAGGACATCGTCGAGGAGGTCGTCGGCGAGGTCCGCGACGAGCACGACCCGCACGAGACCTCCGACCTGGCCCCGGCCGGCCAGGACGAGGCGGGGCGCATGCTCTACTCCGCCGACGGCGCGGCGCGCACCGACCAGCTCCAGCGGATCGGGCTGCGCGCGCCGGAAGGCCCGTACGAGACGCTGGCCGGTCTGATAGCGACCGAGCTGGGCCGGATCCCGGTCGTCGGCGACAGCCTGGAGCTGGACGGCTGGCGTCTGGACGTGGTGGACGCGAGCGGCCGGCGGGCCGCGCGGGTGCTGTTGCACGTGCCCGTGGCCGACGAGGGTACGGAGGGGGTCCGATGACCGCGATCCAGTTGCTGATCGGCCTGGCGACCCTGGTCGTCAACGCCTTCTTCGTCGGCGCGGAGTTCGCGCTGATCTCGGTCCGGCGCAGCCAGATCGAGCCGTACGCCGAGCAGGGCGACCGGCGCGCCCGCGCCGTCCTGTGGGCGCTGGAGCACGTGTCCGCGCTGATGGCCGCGGCGCAGTTGGGCATCACGCTGTGCACCCTGGTGCTCGGTGTGGTGGCGGAGCCCGCCATCGCGCACCTGCTGACCCCGCTGTTCGACCTGGTCGGGGTGCCGGCCGGCGTGACCCACGCGATCTCCTTCGTGGTGGCGCTGGCGCTGGCGACGTACCTGCACATGCTCTTCGGCGAGATGCTGCCGAAGAACGTGGCGCTGGCCGAGCCGGTGCGCACCGCGCTGCTGCTCGGGCCGCCGCTGGTGACCCTCACCCGGGCGCTGCGGCCGGTGATCTTCGCGATCAACGCCTTCGCCAACGCGCTGCTGCGCTTGCTGCGGGTGGATGTGAAGGACGAGGTCGCGGCGACCTTCACGGACGACGAGCTGGCGCGGATCGTGAAGGACTCCAGTGACGCGGGGCTCATCGACGACAGGGCGAGCGAGCGGCTGCACGACGCCCTGGAGCTGGGGCGCAGGCCGGTCACCGATGTGGTGCTGCCCGCGAACCGGGTGGTCTCGGCCCGGCAGGGGATCACGCCCGCCGGTCTGGAGCTGCTGTCGGCCGAGTCCGGGTACTCCCGCTTCCCCGTCATCGACGCGCAGCACGGGATCCTCGGCTACCTGCACGTCAAGGACGTCCTGGACGTGACGGAGCGGGACCAGCCCTTCCCGGTCTCGGCGCTGCGGCCCATCGCCCAGGTGCGGGCCGAGACCCCGCTGGACGACGTGCTGACCGCGATGCGGCGCAGCCGTACGCATCTGGCCGCGGTCCTCGGGGCCGACGGGGCCATGACCGGCCTGGTCACGATGGAGGACGTGCTGCGCGAGCTGTTCGGCAAGCCGGCCTCCGCGCAGTGATCTGCCGCGACGTGTGGTCCCCGGCCCTGCGGGGCCGGGGTACCGCGCGGTAGCATCGCTCCGCCATGGAGATGAATGCGTCCTACACCAGTTTCGTCGCGGTCGGCGACTCCTTCACCGAGGGCATGTCCGACCTGCTCCCGGACGGCTCCTACCGGGGCTGGGCCGATCTGCTGGCCGCCCGCCTCGCGGCGCGCGAGCCGGCCTTCCGCTACGCGAACCTCGCCGTGCGCGGAAAGCTGATCGGCCAGATCGCCGCGGACCAGGCCCCTGTGGCCGCCGCGATGGGCGCCGACGTGGTGACCCTGGTCGGCGGGCTGAACGACGCGCTGCGCCCCAAGGTCGACATGGGCCGGGTGCGCGGGCACCTGGAGGAGGCGGTGGGACTGCTCGCCCCCTCGTGCAAGACGCTGGTCCTGATGCGCTCCCCGGGGCGCAACGGGCCGGTGATGGAACGCTTCCGCCCGCGCATGGAGGAGCTCTTCGCCGTCATCGAGGAGCTCGCCGCCCGGCACGGCGCCCTCGTGGTGGACCTGTACGGGCCCGCCGTCCTCGGGGACCCCCGGATGTGGGACGTGGACCGGCTACACCTGACCGCCGAGGGCCACCGCCGGGTCGCGGAGGCCGTCTGGCAGACGCTGGGCCTGCCGCCGGAGGAGGACTGGCGCGTGGAACTCCCGCCCGCGGTCCCCCCGGGCTGGGCCGCCCGCCGCGGCCAGGACCTCAGCTTCGCGCGACAGCACCTGCTCCCCTGGGTCGGCCGCCGCCTCACGGGCCGCTCCTCCGGGGACGGCCGCCCGGCCAAGCGCCCGGAGCTGCTGCCGTACGAGGCTCCGGCGGGCGACCGGCTCTCGTAGCAAGGCACAATCCGGGGCGGGGTCCCTACCTGCGTAAACACACAGCGGGAGCCCAAGTAGAATCCCTACACGTGACAGCCAAGCCCCGCATCCCCAATGTCCTGGCCGGCCGCTACGCCTCTGCGGAGCTCGCCGTCCTGTGGTCCCCCGAGTACAAGGTGACGCTGGAGCGGCGGCTGTGGCTCGCCGTCCTGCGCGCCCAGAAGGACCTCGGTATCGAGGTCCCCGACGAGGCTCTCGCCGACTACGAGCGCGTCCTCGAGACCGTCGACCTCGCCTCCATCGCCGAGCGCGAGAAGGTCACCCGGCACGACGTGAAGGCCCGTATCGAGGAGTTCAACGACCTCGCCGGGCACGAGCACGTCCACAAGGGCATGACCTCCCGCGACCTGACCGAGAACGTCGAGCAGCTCCAGATCCGGCTGTCGCTGGAACTGGTCCGGGACCGTACGGTCGCCGTCCTCGCCCGCCTCGGCAAGCTGGCCGGCGAGCACGCCGAGCTGGTCATGGCCGGCCGCTCCCACAACGTCGCCGCGCAGGCGACCACCCTGGGCAAGCGCTTCGCCACTGCGGCCGATGAGCTGCTGGTCGCGTACGGCCGCCTGGAGGACCTGCTGGGCCGCTACCCGCTGCGCGGGATCAAGGGCCCGGTCGGCACCGCCCAGGACATGCTCGACCTGCTCGGCGGCGACTCCGCCAAGCTCGCCGACCTGGAGCAGCGCATCGCCGCCCACCTCGGCTTCGCCGAGGCCTTCACCTCGGTCGGCCAGGTCTACCCGCGCTCGCTCGACTACGACGTGGTCACCGCCCTGGTGCAGCTGGCCGCCGCGCCGTCCTCGATCGCCAAGACGATCCGCCTGATGGCCGGCCACGAGCTGGTCACCGAGGGCTTCAAGCCCGGCCAGGTCGGCTCCTCCGCGATGCCGCACAAGATGAACACCCGCTCCTGCGAGCGCGTGAACGGCCTCATGGTCATCCTGCGCGGCTACGCCTCGATGACCGGCGAGCTGGCCGGCGACCAGTGGAACGAGGGCGACGTCTCCTGCTCCGTGGTCCGCCGGGTGGCCCTGCCCGACGCGTTCTTCGCCCTCGACGGCCTGCTGGAGACCTTCCTGACGGTCCTCGACGAGTTCGGCGCCTTCCCGGCCGTCGTGGCCCGCGAGCTGGACCGCTACCTCCCCTTCCTGGCCACCACCAAGGTCCTGATGGGCGCGGTGCGCGCCGGAGTGGGCCGCGAGACCGCCCACGAGGTCATCAAGGAGCACGCGGTGGCCTCCGCGCTCGCCATGCGCGAGCAGGGCGCCGAGCGCAACGAGCTGCTGGACAAGCTGGCCGCCGACGAGCGGATGCCGCTGGACCGGGCCCAGCTCGACGCGCTGATGGCCGACAAGCTGTCCTTCACCGGCGCCGCGAGCGACCAGGTGGCGGCGGTGGTCTCCCGCATCGAGGCGATCGCCAAGCAGCACCCGGAGGCTGCCGGGTACACGCCGGGGTCGATCCTCTGACCCCCGACGAGCTGAACGCCGCCCGTGACCGCGTCCTCCCGGACGTGGTCGCGGGCGGTCTGCGTGTGCTCTTCTGCGGAATCAACCCCGGGCTCCTCTCCGCCGCGACGGGCCACCATTTCGCCCGCCCCGGCAATCGCTTCTGGCCCGTCCTGCACCTGTCCGGCTTCACGCCGCGCCGGCTGGCCCCCTCCGAGCAGGACGAGCTGCTGACCTACCGCCTCGGCATCACCAACGTCGTCGCCCGCGCCACGGCCCGCGCCGACGAGCTCAGTGCCGAGGAGTTCCGCGAGGGCGGCCGCATCCTGACGGCCAAGGTGGAGCAGTTGGAGCCCCAGTGGCTGGCCGTGGTCGGAGTGACCGCCTACCGGACCGCGTTCGGCGAGCGCAAGGCCCGGATCGGCCCCCAGGACCGGACCATCGGCTCCACCCGCATCTGGGCCCTGCCCAACCCCAGCGGACTCAACGCCCATTGGACCGCCGAGTCCATGGCCCAGGAGTACGCCCGCCTGCGCGCGGCCGCGGACCCCGCGGCCGAACAGCCCTCTCCCAGAACTCCCTAGGGCGGGTCGATCACGGTGACCGCGGCCATCAGCTGCGGCGAGTGGTCGGCCCCCCAGCGGGACTCGTAGAGCGCGACCCACCGGTCCCCGGCCCGCCAGAGGCTCAGGTATTCGGTGGTGTCGCCGATCTCCCGCCACGGCTGCGCCACCTCCTCCCCGTCCCCCCGCAGCCTCAAGCTCGCCAGGGTGAACACATCGGGCTCGCCCCAGCGCTCCGCCAGCCGCTGTGCCACGGCCTCGAACTCGGCGGCGACCTGCTCCTCCTGAGCCACTCGGCCGGCCGCGTCCTCGTCCCCGTACCAGCGGCTCCCGCCCAGTTCCGCGAGGTGGTATCCCGGGCCGCTGGTACCCACTTCTGACCTGCCCGGGACGTCGGGGAAAGCTCGTGTCCGCAGCCGGTCGATCGTGTCGAGATGCTCTGCCGTGGTCATACCGTCAGTATCACGGGGCCCACTGACAACTGGCTCGGCGTCACGCGTCCCGCCGGCGCATCGAAAGCCAGCCGCCGACCAGCGCGACCGCCGCCCACAGCGCCAGCACGCCCAAGCCGCTCCAGGGACCGAGGACGCCCTCGGACTCCGCCCGCATCGCCATCTGCCCGGCACGGTCCGGCAGGTACTCGGCCACACCCTCGACGGCCGCACCGATGACGAACGGGACCACCAGCACCAAGGGTATGAGCATGCACAGGACGGCCGACGTATTGCGCACAACCGCCGTCAGACCCGCTGCGAGCAGAGCCATCAGCATCATGTAGACCCCGCTGCCGAAGATCGCGCGGAGGCTGCCCGGGTCGCCGAGTCCGAGGGCGTACTGGCCCATGAACGCCTGGCCCGCCACGAAGGTGACGAACCCGGTGGCCTGGCCGACCAGGAAGGCAAGTCCGCCCACCATCGCGATCTTCGACAGGTAGAGGCGGGTGCGGTTCGGCACCGCGACCAGCGAGGTGCGCAGGCCGCCGTCGTGGAACTCGGAGGCGAGAGCACTCGCTCCGAAGGCGAAGGCAGCGATCTGCCCGAAGACGGCTCCGTAGAAGGCCGCGAGGAGCGGATCGTCACCCATGCTGCCGGCCTCGGCCGTGCCTATCGCCGCGGCTGTCAGCACCTGGATCCCGACGGTGGCGGCGAAGAGGGCTATCAGCGCCCCGTAGGTTCCGCGGAGGGACCGTATCTTGATCCATTCCGAGTGCAGGACGGGGACGGTGGGCAGAGCGGCGCTCATGGTGAAGCCTCCTTGCAGGTGGGACTGAGGTCAGTGGGTGCCGGCGAACTGGGCGTGGTCGGCGGTGAGGTCGAGGTAGGCCTGCTCCAGCGAGGCGCGCTCGTCGGCCAGTTCCATCATCGGAACGCCTTCCCGGGCGGCGATGGCACCGAGCTGCTCGGCCTGCATGCCGTCCACGGTCCAGCGCCCGTCGCCGGTGTCGGCCAGGTCGAAGCCGTCCCGGGCCAGTGCCGCCCGCAGCCGGACCGGATCCGAGGTGCGCAGCCGCACCCGCGGGGTGCTGCGGGCGTCGATGAACTCCTCCATCGAGGTGTCGGCCAACAGCCGGCCCCGCCCGAGTACGACGAGGTGGTCGGCGAGCGTGGCGGTCTCCGACATGAGGTGGCTGGAGACGAGGACCGTGCGTCCTTCGGCGGCGAGGTCGCGCATCAGCTCGCGGATCCAGATGATGCCCTCGGGGTCGAGGCCGTTGGTCGGCTCGTCCAGCAGCAGCACCCCGGGGTCGCCCAGCAGGGCGGCCGCTATGCCCAGGCGCTGGCGCATGCCGAGTGAGAAGGTCTTGACCCGTCGCTTGGCGGCCGACGCGAGCCCGGCCTGCTCCAGTACTTCCTCCACCCGGCTCATCGGAATGCGATTGCCGGCGGCGAGGAAGCGGAGGTGGTCCCGGGCGGTTCGCCCGCCGTGGGCCGCCTGGGCGTCCAGCAGTGCGCCGACGCGGCGCAGCGGGTCCGGGAAGTCGGTGAACCGCCGGCCCCCGATGGTGGCCGTCCCGGAGGTGATCCGGTCCAGCCCCAGCAGGAGGCGCATCGTGGTGGACTTCCCTGCTCCGTTGGGCCCCAGGAAACCTGTGACCCGCCCGGGCAGAACGTCGAAGGTGAGGTGGTCCACGGCCCGGGTGCTGCCGTATTCCTTGGTCAGTTCTCGGATCTCGATGCTGTTCATGTCTCAAGATTCGCCTCCGACCCCACCCCCCTTCCTCCCCCATGCGAGGGTCTCGTCTCCCCCACGTGGGGGAGACGCCCGTGAGCTGCGGACTGTCACGATGGGTACATGTACCGACTGCTCCGCGCTCCGCTTCAACCAGTCACCTACTCACGCTGGTTGCACCTGTGCGTGCCCATCCTTCTGCTGGCCATATGGATGTTCATAGAGCCCGAAGCCCCTTGGATGCCGTTGCTGATCGTCGTACCGTTCGGGCTGCTGCCCTGGGTACGGCAGGCGGAGGGGCTCCAGGCCCAGTTCCTCCTCACTCCGTACGAACGCGGCTCGGCCGCCGGCAGCATCAGCACGGTCCCGTCCTCGGGTTGGCGCGACCGCTGGCGGACGCTGCTGTGGCTGGAGATACGGATGGTCATCGCGATGGTCGCCATGCTCGCGACCGTGTGGCCGCCGGTGCTGACCGTCGAGCTGGTCCAGAGCGCCATGGGGCAGCCGCTGGGCGCGGACGCACTGCTGCCCTTCACTCCGCCGTTCTGGGCCGCGGTGGTGCTCACACCGGTGCCGTTGATCCTGCTCGTGGTCAGCGTGGTCCTGCTCGGCGAGCTCATCACCGCGATCGCCTGCAAGCTGCTCGGGCCTTCCGCGGCCGAGCGGCTCAGCGCCCTGGAAGTGCGCACCGAGCAGTTGTTGGAACGGACCCGGATCGCGCGGGAACTGCACGACTCCATCGGGCACGCGCTGACCGTGGCGGTCGTCCAGGCGGGGGCGGCCCGGGCGACGGGCGATCCCGAGTTCACGGACCGGGCGCTGAGCGCGATCGAGGAGACGGGCCGCGCCGCGCTGGAGGATCTGGAGCGGGTGCTTCTGGTGTTGCGGGAGTCGACGACGTCGCCGTCGCAGCGGCCGACGCTCGTAGAAGCGGACCGGCTGTTCGAGTCGGCCCGCGCCTCGGGGGCGACGGTGGACGCGGAACTGACCGGTCCGCTGGAGACGTTGCCGGGGCCCGTCACCCGGGAGGGGTACCGGATCCTGCAGGAGGCGCTCACCAATGTGCTGCGGCACTGCGGTCCCGTATCGGTCCGGGTTCGGATCGGGGTGGCCTCCGACCGCCTCGACCTGGAGGTGACGAATCCGCTACCGGAGCGGCCGACCGTCATGGCCGGCAGTGGAAGCGGACTGCGCGGAATGCGGGAGCGGGCCGCGCTGCTGGGCGGCCAGGCCGAGACCGGCCCGCACAAGGGCAGTTGGAGGGTGCGCGCGCGGCTCCCGCTGGAGCACATACGCTGACCGGATGCCGGTTACCGTACTGCTCGTCGACGACGAACCCCTGGTGCGCGCGGGTCTGCGCGCCGTCTTGGACTCCCAGCCCGATATCGAGGTGGTGGGGGAAGCCGCCGACGGCGCCGCCGTGGTTCCGCTCGTGCGGCAACTACGGCCGGACGTCGTGGCCATGGACGTACGGATGCCGCTGCTCGACGGGATCGAGGCGACCCGGGCCGTCCTGCGGTCCGTGGACTCCCCACCGAAGATCCTCGTGGTCACCACCTTCGAGAACGACGAGTACGTCTATCAGGCGTTGCGGGCCGGGGCCGACGGGTTCCTGCTGAAGCGGGCCCGGCCGTCGGAGATCGTGCACGCGGTACGGCTGGTGGCGGAGGGGGAGACCCTGCTGTTCCCCGCCGCGGTGCGGTCCCTGGCGGCGGAGTACGGGAACCGGCAGGCGCGGACGGTGCTGGAGCGGGCGGCGCTGACCGAGCGGGAGGAAGCGGTGCTGCGGCTGATGTCGCGGGGGCTGACCAATGTGGAGATCGCCCGTGAGCTGATCGTCGGCACGGAGACCGTGAAGTCGCATGTGAGCGCGATCCTGGGGAAGCTGGGGGCGCGGGACCGGACCCAGGCGGTGATCACCGCGTACGAGTCGGGTTTCGTGGCCCCGGCCTGAGCGGGCACAGCTTCGGCCCTTGTCGGCCGTCCGCCGCACCGAGGCCGGTCGCCCAGTTGCGGAGGACCGAGCGGAAGGGCCCGTTCCGGCCAATGGGGGGCTAGTTCTCGCCGCCGGACCAGGTCCGCAGTACGATCCGGCTGACAGGCTCGCTAGCTGGGAGGACACACGTTGGGGCAGCTGACCGGCGGGGACCCCTCCCTGCTCCGGCGGATCAATTCGGCCGTGGTGCTCCGGGCACTGCGCGGAGCCCGATCGCCGACCCTCACCGACCTCACCCGGCTCACCGGGCTCTCCCGCCCGACCGTCGAGGGAGTCGTGGAGGGGCTGATGGGGACCGGTCTCGTCGTCGAGGCCGAAGCCGAGGAGGGTGCACGGCGGCAAGGGCGTCCGGCGCGACGGTTCCGGTTCCGCACCGAGGCGGGGCACCTGCTCGGCGTGGAGATCGGCTCCCACCGCATCGCCGTACTGCTGTCCGGGCTGGACGGACGGGTGATCGGCGCCGGCACCAAGGAAGTGGCCGAGACGGCCTCCGCCGACGAGCGGCTGGAGCGCGTCCGGACGGCCGTCGCCGACCTGCTGCGCCGGGCGGGGGTGCCGCGGGACTCGCTGCGTGCCGTCGGCGTGGGCAGCCCCGGGATCGTCGAGGCGGACGGAACGGTACGGCTCGGCACGGCCCTGCCCGGCTGGACCGGGCTGCCCCTCGGGGAACGGCTTCGGCGCTCCTTCCGCTGCCCGGTGCAGGTGGAGAACGACGCCAACGCGGCAGCGGTCGCCGAGCACTGGAAGGGGGCCGCGCAGGACTCCGACGACATGGTGTTCGTCATGGCCGGGCTGAGCCCCGGCGCGGGCTCCCTGATCGGCGGCCGGCTGCACCGCGGCTTCGGCGGAGCGGCCGGTGAGATCGGCGCGCTTCACCTGCTGGGGCGCGAAGTGACGCCCGAGAAGTTGCTGTCGACCACCGGCGAGCCGTTGCACCCGCTGGACGAGCAGGCCGTCGCCGAGGTTTTCGCGATGGCGAAGCGGGGCGACGAGCGCGCGGTGGCCGCGATGCAGCGGTTCGTCCAGCGGCTGGTGCACGACGTGGCGGCGCTGGTACTGGCCATGGATCCGGAACTCGTGGTGGTCGGCGGCTGGGCGGCCGGCCTGGACGGCGTACTGGAGCCCCTCCGGCGGGAGCTGGAGCGCTACTGCCTGCGCCCGCCGCGGGTGGCCCTGTCCCTGCTCGGCGAGGCCGCGGTGGCGACGGGAGCGCTACGGCTCGCGCTGGACCACGTGGAGGAAGAACTGTTCGCGGTGGAAAAAACGGTCACGACCCGCCGCCGCTAGTCCGCCTCGATCTTGTCGGCCCCAGCCCGCACCACCGCGCGTGCCCGGGCGACCCGACAACGCGGGCGGAAAGGCGGAAAGGGAGCAGCCGCCCGGGAAAGTGCGGGCGGCTGCGGTCCGACGCGGGGGTCGGGGCGCGGGGGCAACGGCCCCCGCGGTGCGGCTGGGTCAAGAGGCCACGCGGTCGTCGTGGGTTATCTGGACGTCGCCGGAGTCTCCGAAGGTCAGGCGGCAGGTGTCCGCGCGGTACGTGGCCACCGAGACGGCGGCGGTACCCGCGGCCGTGAAGTAGCGGGTGGTGACGAGGAGGACCGGGGCGCCGGGCAGCCGGTCCAGCTCCTTCGCGTCATCGGCGCGGGCCGAGCCGAGCTCCACCGAGCGGTCCTGCCCGTCGAGGGCGAGCCGCTGGAGCTCCCGCAGGACGGCGCGGGCGCGCGCGGGTCCCGCCGGGGCGTCGATGGCGGAGAGCCCCGGCACGGAGGCGGCCGGCACGTACAGCAGCTCGGCGGCGACGGGCTGGCCCTGCGTCACGCGGGTCCGGCGGACGATGTGCACGGGCTGGTCGGCAGCGGTGCCGAGGAGCCCCCGGGCGGCGGCGGCCGGCACGGCCTCGGACGCGTCCACGGGCTCCCAGCCGTCGGTGCCCTCGCCGGGCCAGCTGTGCTGCGCGCTGCCGACGTCCACGCCCACCCGCGGCGGGGCGACGGTGGTACCCACGCCGCGCCGGCGCTGCAGTCGGCCTTCGAGCTCCAGCTGCTCCAGCGCCTGGCGCAGGGTCGCGCGGGCGACACCGAAGCGCGCGGCGAGCTCACGCTCGTTCGGCAGCACCTCGCCCACGGCGAAATCCTGGTCGAGCGCCTCGCTGAGGACGGTCTTCAGGTGCCAGTACTTCGGTTCCGGCACCGTTTCGAGCTGCGTGGTCCCCACCCTGACTCCTCCTGCAATCGCTGCAATCGCCGTGTTCCAGCGGCAGTTCCGCGCCTTTGTTTATTAAAGGTTCCTGCACTATCCCTGGTGACGATAGGACTACGCACCCCCTTGGTCAAGACCAATGCTCATCCCTTTGCCGGGCAGATCGGGCATATGTATCAAGCCGTTCACGGGATGTTCGCGATCTCCCGGCAGTCGGCCCCGAAAGGCCGACAGCCGTCCACCACAAACCTTCCCGAAGGGTTGTAGTGGACGGCTACCGAGCGGTAGGCATGGCGTCAGAGCTACTGACACCCTGTCTCGCAAGCGCCACCGACGAGGAGCAGCATGACCGCCACGGTCTCCTTCACGATCGATTCGCCGCTCGGCCCCCGCACCGCCACCGCCGCCTACGAGCGCAAGGGCGCGGGCGAACCGCTCCTGCTGCTGCACGGCATAGGCCACCACCTCCAGGCCTGGCACCCGGTGGCCGACATCCTGGCCGCCGAGCACGACGTGATCGCCGTCGACCTGCCCGGCTTCGGCCTCTCGGAGCCGCTGCCGCACGGTGTCCCGTACGGTCTCGACACCGTCGCCCCCGCCCTCGGCGCGCTCTGCACGGCCCTCGGCATCGAGCGCCCGCACGTCGCGGGCAACTCCCTCGGCGGGCTCCTGGCGCTGGAAATGGGCCGGAGCAACCTCGTCCGCTCGGTCACCGCACTCTCCCCCGCCGGGTTCTGGACCGAGGGCGAGCGCCGCTACGCCTTCACCGCCCTGCGCGCGATGCGCGCCGGGTCCCGGGCGCTGCCCCGGCCCGCCCTGGAACGGCTCTCGCGCAGCGCCGCCGGCCGGGCCGCGCTCACCGGCACCATCTACGCCCGCCCGGCCCGCCGCTCCCCCGAGGCCGTGGTCGCCGAGACGCTCGCCCTGCGCGACGCCACCGGCTTCGAGGACACCCTGGCCGCGGGCGGCTCCGTACGGTTCACCGCCGACCTGCCCGGGCTGCCGGTGACCATCGCCTGGGGCTCCCGCGACCGGCTGCTCCTGCGCCGCCAGGGCGTCCGGGCCAAGCACGTGATTCCCGGCGCGCGGCTGGTGCGGCTCCCGGGGTGCGGCCACGTGCCGATGAACGACGACCCGGCCCTGGTCTCCCGAGTGATCCTGGACACGGCCCGTCGGGACGACTCCCCGGGGGCGAACACGCTCTGACACCGGCTCAGGCCCCGTCCTCGTCCGCGTCCGCTCGCGTTCATCCGAGGTTCGCGTGGCCGACGCGGGCGGGCCGGGGTGCGGCGGCACACTGGTCCGGCCCACCCCCGCCGGCCCCTGGAGACGCACCGATGGCACCGACGCCGCACACCCGACGCTCCATGCTCGGCGGTTCCCTCGCCGTTCCGCTTGGCCTCGCCCTGACCAGCGCCTTCACCGTACCGGCACGGGCCGCCACCGGCCCGGCCGGCGCCGCCCCGGCCTTCACCCGCTCCGGCCGCCCCGGCGCGCCGTGGGGCGTCCAGTCCGGTGAGATCACCGCCCACTCCGCCACCATCTGGACCCGCTCGGACCGGCCCGCGCGGATGTACGTGGAGACCTCCCCCAGCGAATCGTTTCGCTACGGCGTCCGCCACCACCGCGGCCCGTTGCTCGGCCCCGGCACCGACTTCACGGGCACCACCACGCTGCGCGAGCTCCCGCCCGGCCGCCAGATCCACTACCGGGTCGTCCTCGCCGACCCCGGCGACCCGCGGCGCACGGGCGAGCCGGTGTGCGGAACCTTCCGCACCACCCCCGTCTCCCGCAACCGTGACGTGCGCTTCCTGTGGTCCGGGGACCTGGCAGGCCAGGGGTGGGGCATCAACCCCGGCCTCGGCGGCTACCGCGTCTTCGACGAAATGCGGCTGCGCGACCCCGACTTCTTCCTCTTCAGCGGGGACACCATCTACGCCGACGGGCCGATCCAGGCCTCCGTGCCCCTGCGCGACGGCAGCACCTGGCACAACGTCACCACCGAGGAGAAGTCGAAGGTCGCCGAGACCCTCGCCGAGTTCCGCGGGAACTTCCGCTACAACCTGCTCGATCACAACCTGCGCGGTTTCAACGCCCAGGTGCCCGTCCTCGCCCAGTGGGACGACCACGAGGTCCGCAACAACTGGTATCCGGGGCAGGTGATCGACGACCCCCGCTACACCGTCAAGGACGTGGACACCCTGGCCGCCCGGGCCCGCCAGGCCTTCGGCGAGTACTTCCCCGTCACCGACCTGCGCGGCGGCCGCGCCGAGGGCCGTATGCACCGGGTGATGCGGTACGGGCCGCTGCTCGACGTGTTCGTGCTCGACATGCGCACCTACCGCGACGCCAACTCCCCCGGCCGCCAGACCGAGGACCCCATCGGCATCCTCGGCCCCGAGCAGCTGGCCTGGATCAAGCGCGAGCTGTCGCGCTCCCGCGCCACCTGGAAGGTCATCGCCGCCGACATGCCGCTGGGCATCGTCGTCGCCGACGGCGCCACGAACTTCGAGGCCGTCGCCCAGGGCGACCCGGGCGCCCCGCTGGGCCGCGAGCTCCAGATCGCCGAACTGCTGCGCCACATCAAGCACCAGCGCATCACCGGCACCCTGTGGCTCACCGCCGACGTCCACTACACGGCCGCCAACCACTACGCCCCCGAGCGGGCCGCGTTCAGCGACTTCGCACCCTTCTGGGAGTTCGTCTCGGGCCCCATCGGCGCGGGCGGCTTCCCGGCCGGGAAGCTCGACGCCACCTTCGGCCCGCAGACCGCGTACGTCCAGTCCGCCCCGCTCACCAACATGTCGCCCTCGGAGAACCCTCCGTACTACGGCGAGGTCGAGATCGACGGCGGCAGCGGCGAACTCACCGTCCGGTTGCGGCGCCAGGGCGGCGGCGTACTGTTCTCCCAGGCACTCCAGCCGGGCCGGGTGGGCCAGTAGACGACGGGCGTCGGTGCGACTGTCCCACTGCACCGGAGGCCCCCCACCATCTGCATTTCGGAAATCAGCCCGAAAACAGGGTGAAATCGGCCAGATGGATACTTAACCCATCGGTCACAGATCGTTCGTGATCACGCAACACCCCTGCGTCACTGTGGTCTGCATGACTGACCGCATGCATGCCTCCGCCCAGCGTCCCCACCGCCACCACTGGCGCCGCGACGTCGTCGAACTGGCCGCCCTGTTCTGCGCCGTCGCGGTCGCCGACGCCATCGCCAATCTCGTCGTACACGGTCCCAAGGGCCCGGTGCTGCTCGTCGCCTCGGCCGTCGCGCTGCTCGTCACGGCGGCGTTCCACACCTGGTGGGCGCGCCGCCACAGCCATGCGCCGCCGCCGCTGAGCACAGCCCCCTCCGATACGGGCACGGGGGGGGGGGGGGGGGCGGGGGGGGGGGGGGGCGGGGGGGGGGGGGCGCCCCCCCACAGCCCGGGTCCACTGGCGCGCCCCTGCCTTGCGCCCGAAGGAGATCCACCATGTCCGCACNNTGCCGACGGTGCGCGTGCGGCGGCGGGCCGACCTGTGGGCGGCGCCCCTCCCCCCCCCCCCCCCCCCCCACCCCCACCCCCCCCCCCCCCCCCCCCCCCCCCGAGTCCCCGTCAGCGGCCGCGGCCACCAGCACCCTGTGGCGGATGCGCACGACCGTACGGGACGAGCCCGGCAGCCTCGCCGCGATCTGCACGGCCCTCGCCCGCAGCGGCGTCGACATCCTGACCCTCCAGACGCACCCGCTCCCCGAGGGCGGCACGGTGGACGAGTTCTTGCTGCGCGCCCCGCAGCAGCTGCCCTCCGCCGACCTCACCCGAGCCATCGCCGGGGCCGGCGGCAGCAGCACCTGGATCGAGCGGGCCGACGCCCACGACCTGGTGGACACCCCGACCCGCGTCCTCGGTCTGGCCACCCGCACCGCGCTCGACGCCGCCGAGCTCCCCCTCGCGCTGCGCCAGCTCCTCGGTCGCTGCACCATCCACTCGATCCCCGCGACCACCCTCTCCGGCCGCCCCAACTCCGGCGCCGACGCCCCCGTCGAGGGCGTCCTGGAGGCCACCGTGATGCGGCTGCGCGACCCCTCGGGCGGCGCCATCACCGTCGAGCGGCCCTACCTGCCCTTCACCCCGACCGAGTTCGCCCGCGCCCGCGCGCTCGTGGAGCTCGACGCCCGCCTCGGTCCCCGTGTGCCGCGCAGCCAGGACGTGCTGCTCCTGCCCGAGGGCAACGAGATCACCGTCCGCCGCGCCGACGGCTCCGACCTGGCGGCGGCCCGCGCGATGCACGACCGCTGCTCCGACCGGACGCTGTCGCTGCGCTACCACGGCCCGGTCTCCGACGCCGACCGCTACCTCGGCCACCTGCTGAGCCCCCGCTTCGGCCGCACGCTGGCCGCCACCACGGCTTCCGGCAAGCTCGTCGCCCTCGGACACCTGCTGTGGGACGGCGACGAGACCGAGGTCGCGCTGCTGATCGAGGACGACTGGCAGCGCCGGGGCATCGGCACCGAGTTGCTCGGCCGCCTGGTCTCCATGGCCGTCGAGGCCGGGTGCGACAGCGTGTACGCCGTCACCCAGGCCTCCAACACGGGCATGGTCGCCGCCATGCGCGGCCTCGGGCTCCCCCTCGACTACCAGGTCGAGGAGGGCACCCTGGTGATCACGGCCCGGCTGGACGCGACCCCGGTCAGCTCCCGGCTGCCGTACGAACTTCCGCGTGAGCAGCCGCGCAACCACCAGCGCTGAGCGCCCGGTCCAGATCGGCCCACAGGTCGTCCACGTCCTCCAGCCCGACCGACATCCGCAGCAGCCGGTCGCTCACGCCCGAGGCGTGGCGGTCTCCCTCGGCCACGATCCGGTGGCTGATGGAGGCCGGGTGCTGGATGAGGGTGTCCACGCTGCCCAGGCTGACCGCCGGGGTGATCAGCCGGACCGCGGCGATCACCTCGTGCGGGTCCCCGGAGGTCTCGAAGGCGACCATCGCCCCGCCGATGCTCGGGTAGTGCACCCGAAGCACCCGCGGGTCGGCCGCGAGGCGCCGGGCCAGTTCGGCGGCGCTCGCGGAGGCCGCCCGTACCCGGACCGGGAGCGTCGAGAGGCCTCGTAGCAGCAGGTACGCGGCGAGCGGGTGCAGCACACCGCCGGTGGCGAACCGGATCTGGCGCAGCTTGCGCGCGAAGTCCTCGTCGCAGGCCACGATCCCGCCGAGCACGTCGCCGTGGCCGCCCAGGTACTTGGTGGCGCTGTGCAGCACCAGCCGGGCACCGCTCTCGGCCGGCCGCTGCAGGACGGGCGTCGCGAAGGTGTTGTCGACCAGGAGCGGCACCTCCCCGCAGGCGTGCGCGGCGGCTCTGAGGTCGATCTCCGCGAGGGTCGGGTTGGCGGGCGACTCGATCATGACCAGGCCGGTGTCCGGCCGGATGGCGTCCGCGATGCCCGCGGGGTCCACCCAGGTCACCTCGGTGCCCAGCAGCCCGCTGCCCAGCAGGTGGTCGCTGCACCCGTAGAGGGGACGTACGGCGACCACGTGCCGCAGCCCCATCGAGCCCCGCACCAGCAGGGTGGCGGTCAGTGCGGCCATCCCGCTCGCGAAGGCGACGGCGCTCTCGGTGCCCTCCAGGCGGGCCAGGGCCGTCTCGAACCGGGCGGTGGTGGGATTGTCCAGCCGGGAGTAGACCGGCGGGCCCTGCGGACGGGCTCCCGTGGTGGCGAACTCGTCGATACGAGCGGCCTCCGCCCGGCTGTCGTACGACGGGTACGTCGTCGACAGGTCGAGCGGAGGCGCGTGCAGCCCGAGCCGTGCGAGATCCTCGCGTCCGGCGTGCACTGCTTCGGTGGCCAGCGACCGTCGTGCGGTCTGGGCGTTCGTCTCCATGGCCGGAACTTTGCGGTCTCGTCCGGTTGTGGCGACAAACCTCCGTGCTACGTTCGGCCAATGCCCGAATCCGCCCATCTGGATCCGGTCGATCTGCAGATTCTGCGGCTTCTGCAGAACGACGCACGGAGCACGTACCGCGATCTGGCCGCCGAGGTCGGGATCGCCGCGTCCACCTGCCTGGACCGTGTCGCGCGGATGCGCCGCTGCGGGATCATCCTGGGCAACCGCCTCCGGCTGGATCCGGCCAAACTCGGCCGGGGCCTGGAGGCGCTGCTCCTCATACAGGTCCGCCCGCATCGCCGGGAGCTGATCGGCCCCTTCGTGGACCGGGTCCGCTCGCTCTCCGCCTCCCGGGCCGTCTTCCACCTCACCGGGCCCGACGACTACCTCGTGCACGTCGCCGTCGCCGATCCCGCCGAACTCCAGCGGCTGGTTCTCGACGAGTTCACCTCGCGGCGCGAAGTCGCCCGTGTGGAGACCAGATTGATCTTCCAGGAGTGGGACTGCGGGCCCCTGCTCCCGCCCCGTAAGCCGGATGAAGCCAAACGCTGATGACGCGGACCCGTCCCACATAAGAAGATGTCCGCATGTCAGAGACCCACAGCAGCAGCAACAGCGCCGGCGCCACGCGCCTGCCCCGCCAGGTGGCCGACGCCTATGTCGACGACCTCATCGCCCTCGACCCGATCACGGGCACCTACCTCGGTGTCGCCGCGAGCTCGGGCAAGCTCCCGGACTACTCCCCGGCCGGCCGCGCCGCGATCGCCGAGCTGAACCGGGCCACCCTCGCCCGCCTCGACGCCGCCGAGCAGTTGCCGGGCGCCGACAGCGACGCCGAGCGCCGCTGCGGCCGCCTGCTCCGTGAGCGCCTGAACGCCGAACTCGCGGTCATCGAGGCCGACGAGGACCTGCGCGCGGTCAGCAACATCCACTCCCCCGTGCACTCGGTCCGCGAGGTCTTCACCCTGACCCCGGCCGACACGGACGAGGACTGGGCCGCCATCGCCGAGCGGCTGCGCGCCGTGCCGGACGCGATCGCCGGGTACCGCGAGAGCCTGGAGCTGGGTCTGGAGCGCGGCCTGCACGGCGGCCCGCGCCCCACCGCCACCATGATCGACCAGCTCACCGCCTGGACCGCCCAGGACGGCGACGAGCCCGCCTTCTTCGAGGACTTCGCCTCCCGCGGCCCCGACTCACTGCGCGCCGAGCTGGACACCGCCGCCGCGGGCGCCACCGCAGCCGTGGCCGCGCTGCGCGACTGGATGACCGAGGTCTACGCGCCGGCCGTCCAGAGCGGGCCCGACACGGTGGGCCGCGAGCGCTACGCCCGCTGGTCCCGCTACTTCAACGGCACGGACCTGGACCTGGACGAGGCGTACGCCTACGGCTGGTCGGAATACCACCGGCTGCTCGCCGAGATGAAGACCGAGGCGGCCAAGATCCTGCCGGGCGCCGGTCCCTGGGAGGCACTCAAGCACCTGGACGAGCACGGCACCCACATCGAGGGCGTCGACGAGGTCCAGGCCTGGCTGCAGGGCATCATGGACGAGGCCATCGAGAACCTCGACGGCACGCACTTCGAACTCGCCGAGCGGGTGAAGAAGGTGGAGTCTCGCATCGCCCCGCCGGGCGGCGCAGCGGCCCCGTACTACACCAACCCCTCCGAGGACTTCTCCCGGCCGGGTCGCACCTGGCTGCCGACCATGGGCCAGACCCGCTTCCCGGTCTACGACCTGGTCTCCACCTGGTACCACGAGGGCGTTCCGGGCCACCACCTCCAGCTCGCGCAGTGGACGCACGTCGCGGACCAGCTCTCCCGCTACCAGGCCAGCGTCGGTCTCGTCAGCGCCAACGCCGAGGGCTGGGCCCTGTACGCGGAGCGGCTGATGGACGAGCTGGGCTACCTCAAGGACGCCGAGCAGCGCCTGGGCTACCTGGACTGCCAGATGATGCGCGCCGCGCGCGTCATCGTGGACATCGGCATGCACCTGGAGCTGGAGATCCCGGCGGACTCGCCCTTCCACCCGGGCGAGACCTGGACGGTGGAGCTGGCGCAGGAGTTCTTCGGCCTGCACAGCGGCCGGCCCGCGGACTTCGTCGAGAGCGAGCTGACCCGCTACCTGTCGATGCCGGGGCAGGCGATCGGTTACAAGCTGGGCGAGCGCGCCTGGCTGCTGGGCCGTGACAACGCGCGTGCGGCGCACGGCGATTCCTTCGACCTGAAGGCGTGGCACATGGCGGCGCTGTCGCAGGGCTCGCTGGGTCTGGACGACCTGGTGGACGAGCTGTCGAAGCTCTGACCCGTAGCTCCGACCCGTATGCGCGGCGACGGGCCGCCCGTTCCCCGGGGGGAGCGGGCGGCCCGTTCGTCGTCCGCGTACGGGCCGCGGCGTCAGCAGCCGCAGTCGTCGGAGTCCGTCGGCGCGGTCAGCGGGTCGGCCTCGGTGCGCTGCTGGCTGCCCTGCCAGGTCTCGACCTCGAAGCCCTCGCGGATCCAGTACTCGATGCCGCCGAGCATCTCCTTGACCTGGAAGCCGAGCTGGGCCAGGGCGAGGGCGGAGCGGGTGCCGCCGTTGCAGCCGGGGCCCCAGCAGTACGTCACCACGGGGACGTTCTTGTCGAGGAGCCGCTCGGCCTGCTCGGCGATGAGGGCGGTGGGCAGGTGGATCGCGCCGGGCACGTGCGCCTGGTCCCAGGACGGGGTGGAGCGGGAGTCGATGAGCTGGAAGCCGAGCTCGGCGCCCTGCTCGCGGTGGGCCTTGAAGGCGGCGGCGACATCCGACACGTCCGCGTGGAAGGCGAGGCTGGCCGCGAAGTAGGCGGCTGCCGCGGCCGGGGCCGCCGGCGGGACCCGGAGCACGGGGTTGGTGGTGGCGGGTGCGGCGGAGGTGTTCTGCGTCGTCGTCATGGCTGAAAATCTACAAACTGTTGACGATCTCCGGAAGCGGTTTTCCTCGGCCTTTCCCTTGATCCTCCGGGGAATCCCCTGCTACACCTGCCCCATGACCGGTTATTCCCCTGACGCCACCGACTGGCGGATCCTGGCCGTCCTCCAAGAGGACGGCCGCGCCAGTTTCACCGAGCTCGCGCGCGCCGTGTCCATGTCCGCGAGCGCCGTCACCGAGCGGGTCCGTCGGCTGGAGGAGCTCGGCATCATCACCGGCTACACGGCCGTGGTCGACGGGGAGAAGCTGGGCAAGACCATCCTCGCGCTGGTGCGGCTGCGCTATCCGCACGGCAACTACAAGCCGTTCCACGACTTCCTGGACGTCACCCCCGAGATCCTGGAAGCCCATCACGTGACGGGCGACGACTGCTTCGTCCTGAAGGTCACCGCCCGCTCGATGGCGCACCTGGAGGAGATCACGGGCCGGATCGCCGGCCTCGGACCCGTGACCACCAGCATCGTGTACTCGTCCCCGCTGCCGCGGCGGCCCCTCAGTCCGTGACCCCCGCCGTGCGGTGGCGCACCACCGAGCCGCCGCGCTGCTTGACGATCTCCAACTGGGCCTGGACACGGGTCCGCAGGTCCGCGACGTGGCTGACGATGCCGACGCTGCGGTCGCGTTCGCGCAGCGAGTCCAGTACGTCGAGCACCTCGTCGAGCGCCTGGTCGTCGAGGCTGCCGAAGCCCTCGTCGATGAACAGGGTGTCCAGCCGCATGCCGCCCGCCTCATCGGTGACGACGTCGGCCAGGCCGAGGGCGAGCGCGAGGGAGGCGAAGAAGGTCTCGCCGCCCGACAGGGTCGCGGTGTCCCGCTCGCTGCCGGTCCAGGCGTCCACCACGTGCAGGCCCAGGCCGGAGCGGCCGCGCCCGCTGGCCTTGGCGTCGGAGTGGACGAGGGTGTAGCGGCCGCCGGACATGCGCAGCAGCCTGACGGTCGCGGCGGCCGCGACCTGCTCCAGCCGGGCCGCCAGGACGTACGCCTCCAGCCGCATCTTGCGTTCGTTGTCCGCGGAGGTTCCCGCGGTGAGTCCGGCCAGCCGGGCCACCCGCTCGTACGCCTCGCGCAGCGGGCCCAGGGCGCGCAGCTCCTGCTCGGCCTGGCGGGAGAGCCGGTCCAGCTCCGAGCAGCGCACCCGGGCGGCGTCGACAGCGGATCCCGCGGTACGGAGCTTCGCCGCGGCCCGTTGCGCGTACGCCTCGGCGGCGTCCGGCGCGGCCGGCGCCAGGGCGGCCGCGGCGGCGGTATCGCTCTCGGCGAGACGCTCGGCCAGCATGGCCTCCTCGGCCTGCCAGGCGTCCAGCCGGTGCTGGAGCGCGGTGCGTTCGTACTCCGGGAGCACCGCGTCGGCCGCGGCGTCGGTGGTGTCGAAACCGGCCCGGAACGCGGCGTCGGCCAACTGGTCGTCGGCCTCCTTGAGCCGCGCGGCGGTCGTCTCGGCCCGGCGCAGCGCGGCGGCTGCCGAGGTGACCATCCGGACCCGGTCCTCCAGGGTCCGGGCACGGGCCGCGACGCTGGGCTCGTCCCCGCGCACGAGGACCAGCTCCGCCTCCAGCGAGGCCTGTTCCCGGTCCAGGGCCTCGCGCTGGGAGACCCTGGCGGCGGCCCGGAGCTCGGCGCCCTGCCAGTCGGAGCTGCGCGCCGCGTGCTCCCGCTCGGCGTGGGCCAACTGCTCGCGGGCGGCGTGCAGTCCGGCGGCCGCGGCGTGTGCGGCGGCGTGCCGGGAGCTCAGGTCCGAGGTCAGGGTGAGCAGTTCCCCGGTGGTGGCGTCCCCCGCGGCGGCCGCGGCATCCGTGCGGGCCTGGCGCACGGCGGCCAGCTCTCGTTCGACCGCGGCCCGTCGCTCCTCGGCCTGCTCGTAGCGTGCGTGCGCCGCGTCCTCGGCGGCCCGGTCCACGTGGCCGGGGGCCGGCCGGGCCGGAGCCGGATGTTCCGCGGCTCCGCAGACCGTGCAGGGCTCCCCCGCCACCAGCGCTTCGGCCAGTTCGGCGGCGATCCCGCGCAGCCGGGCCTCTTTCAGCTCCAGCCAGCGCTCCCGGGCGGCGGTCGACTCCTCGCGTACGGAGAGCAGTTCGCCCGAAGCCCGTTCCGCGGCGGCGTCCAGCTCGTCGCGCCGTCGGGCGGAGTTCAGGCGCAGCCGGGCGGGCTCCAGCTTGCCGGCGAGCTGCTCGGCCAGGGTCGCGGCCTGCTGGGCGGCGTCCGCGCGCTCCGCGAGTGCGGCCCGGGTGGACTCCCATCGCCCGAGCCACTCGGCGGACTCCTGGTGCTGCTCCTCGGCGGCGCGGCTCTCCCGCTCCAGCGTGGCGCGCTCGCGGCCGATCTCGGCGCTGCGCTGCTCGGCCCGGTGGGCGGCGCCGAGGGCTCCGAGGTCCTCCCGCAGCCGCTGTTCCACGGCGGCCAGGTGCTCGGTGCCCGCTTCGGCGAGCGGCGGCGGGAGTTCCGCCCGGGCGAGCATCTCCGCGTGCGCGGCGGCCATGTGCCCGGCGGCCGCGGCTCCGCGCAGCTCCAGGGCGGGGGCCACCAGGGCGCCGCGCCGGGCCCGGTCGAGCAGGCCGCGCACCCGTTCCCGCTCGGGGCCCGCCTCGGCGAGCAGCGCCGAGCGGCGGGCCGTCTCCGCGTGCCGGTGCTGCAACCGGTCCAGCTCCCGCTCCTCCTCGGCAGCGCGCCGGGCGGCGGCGTACCGTCCCTCGACGGCGGCCAGCGCGTACTCCGCGACGGCCAGCCGCTCCCGGGCGGCGCACCGGGCGACGGCCGCCCAGGCCCGGACAGCTTCGGCCAGCCCGGGGTCGCCCGGCTGGTGGCCGGGCAGCGGCCAGGCCCGCAGATCGGGGCTGTCCCCGGCGGCCTGGGCGAGCCGCTGGGCGGTGGAGAGGACCTTCTCGTCGCCGGCGCGCACCTTGGCCTCGGCGGCGCGGCGGCGCTCGCCGAGCAGGGTCTCGACGGCGGCGAAGCGCCGGGTGTCGAACAGCCGGCCCAGCAGTCGGCCGCGCGCCACCTCATCGGCCCGCAGGAAACGCGCGAACTCCCCCTGGGGCAACAGCACGACCTGGCAGAACTGCTCGCGGCTCATGCCGAGCAGCTGCTCGATCTCCTCACCGATCTCCTGGTGGGAACGGCTGAGGGCGAGCCAGCGTTCCCCGTCGTACTCCCGCAGCCAGCTCTGCGCCTTGTCCTTGGTCGTCCCGGTGCCGCGCTTCTTGGGCCGGTCCTGCTCGGGCCGCCGGGAGATCTCCAGGCGCCGCCCGCCCGCGGTGAGTTCGAGGGTGACCTCGGTCGGGGTGTCGGCGGCGGCGTGGTCGCTGCGCAGGCTGGTGCCGGGGGCCTGGCGGGAGCCGGGCACCGATCCGTAGAGGGCGTAGCAGACCGCGTCGAGGATCGAGGTCTTGCCCGCTCCGGTGGGCCCGTGCAGCAGGAAGATCCCGGCGCCGGACAGCGCGTCGAAGTCGACCTCCTGGGGCTCGGCGAAGGGCCCGAAGGCGGTGACGGCCAGCCGGTGCAGCCTCATCGGTGGGTCTCCTGCCGGCTGTCGTCGGCCCGTACCTCTTCGAAGGCGCCCTGCAGTACGGCCCGTTCGGCCTCGTCGGCGAAGCTCCCGCCGCGCACGTGGGTGACGAAGTCCTCGGCGATCTCCTGGTCGCTGCGCCCCTTGAGGCGCTGGGCGTAGCTGACTCCGCCGTCCTCCTCGCGGCCCTCGGGGTCGAAGGAGAGCGCCAGGGTGTGCGGGAAGCGGGCGGCGAGCCGCGCCATCGGGTCCTCGGGCCGGACGGGGTCGGTGAGGGTGGCCTCGACCCAGCACTCCTCGTACGGGGTGTGGGCCGGGTCCTCCAGCAGTGCGTCGAGCCGCCCGCGCAGCCGGGCGAGCCGGCGGGGCACGGGGGTGTCGATGCGCTCGGCGCGCACGGGTGCGCCGGCGGCGCCGAGTTCGATCAGCCACATGGTCTTGCGGTGGTCGGCCTCGGAGAAGGAGTAGGCGAGCGGGGAACCGGAGTAGCGCACCCGTTCGTTGATCGTCTGGCAGCCGTGGAGGTGGCCGAGGGCCGCGTAGTCGACGCCGTCGAAGACGGCGGCGGGCACGGCCTCGACCGCGCCGACGGCGATGTCGCGCTCGCTGTCGCTGGCCTGGCCGCCGGTGACGAAGGCGTGTGCGAGGACGACGGAGCGGGTGCCGGGCGCGCGGCCGGCCAGGTCGGCCCGGATCCGCTCCATGGCCGCGCCCAGTACGGCTTCGTGGCTGACCTTCTGCGCGCCGAACTCGTCCTTGACCAGGGCCGGCTCCAGGTACGGCAGCCCGTACAGCGCCACCTCACCGTGTACGTCGGCCAGTACGACGGGGTCGGCGCAGCCGGCCGGGTCGGTCCTGAGGTGGATCCCGGCGCGCCCGATGAGCCCGGCCCCGACGCCGAGGCGGCGGGCGGAGTCGTGGTTCCCGGAGATCATCACGGTGGGCACGCCGAGGTCGGCGAGCCGGTGCAGGGCCTGGTCGTAGAGCTCTACGGCGGGCAGCGGGGGCACGGCCCGGTCGTAGACGTCACCGGCGACGAGCACGGCGTCGACCTCGTGCTCGCGGGCGGCTTCGACGAGGTGGTCGATGAAGGCGGCCTGGGCGGCGAGCAGGTTCACGCGGTGGAAGGAGCGGCCGAGGTGCCAGTCGGAGGTGTGCAGAAACTTCACTCGACCCGCTCCGACCTTCTGACCTGCACGTTTACCGCTCCTCCACCTCCGAAACCAGCGCGGGACCAGCATGGGCGCCGCGGACGGTACCCACCACGCTAACGCCAGTCGGCGCCTGATCCGTCGCAGACCTCAGTCTGCCACCGGCGTCCGGGGCCAGGTGACCAAAGATCTTGGTACGGCTCACCGGGTACGGCTCACCCGCTGGAGGCCAGCCTGGACACCGCCGCGGCGTTGTCCTCCCTGGCCTGGTCCCGGCTGTCCGGCGGGACGCACACCTTGTCCCAGGGTGCGGCCTCGCGCCAGACGTAACCCGCCTTGCAGGTGTCCCGGCCGTAGGCGCCGCCGCCGGGCTGCTTGCGGGACGGACCGAGCCGGTTCTCACGGGCCGACTGGTCCCGGATGTCCGGGGTCACGCACACCAGGTCGCCGGTGTACGCCTCGCGCCACACATAGCCCTGTTTGCAGGTGAACGGCCCGTACGGGTCGCCCACCGAGCCCACCGAGCTCGCGGAGCCCGCTATACCCGCGGAGCCCGACGTGCTCGCGGAGCCCGCCGGGGCCACGGCGCCGAGCAGGCCGCCCGCCAGCACCAGGGTGACGGCCGACCTGCCGAGCAACCGGCGCATGTGCGTGTTCATGTGAACCTCCTTCGCCACGGTGGCCCTTGGCCGGCCGCCTGAAGGCACGGAGGGGTGAAATACGCCTCCTTAACCCACTTTAGGGCTAATGATGGTGATGTGGCTTGTCCTCAGACCGTGAAGGGCTTCTGGTCGAGGAAACTCGCCGCCGGATCCCCGGTCAGGTAGAGGTTGGGGCTCTGGATGGCCGGCATGCGGCGCTGGATCGCACGGTGGAAGGTGCGGTACCCGCCCTGGAACTGCCCGTCGTCCCAGACCTTGAGCAGGTGCGCGGTGAACAGGCCGTTGACGTCTCCGTCCGAGGCGACCTGATTGTCCTGACAGGCCGCGATGAGGAGGGCGTCGGGCTCGCGCGCCCCGTCCTGTCCGTTCTTCAGCTCGCGCTGCAACCCGGCGTAGAACTCCCGGTCACGGGCGAGGACCTCCTGCTGCTTGAGCATCGGCATCAGCCGGGAGGCGGCCTCCACCTTGGCCGGGTCCTTGGTCCGGAACTGCGATTCGAGCGCCTCCGGGGTGAGCATCTCCTGCACGGACTCGATGCCGCTGCCGCTGTGGCAGCAGTCGAGCAGGGCGACGATGCGCACCCCCTCGGGCATCCGGCGGAACTCGGCGTAGAGCTCGTCGTCGAGGAACATGCGGTCGTAGAACACCAGGGTCTCGTCGAACAGATCCGGTTCGTCCCCGGTGGTGTCGTCCACCTGGCCACCGTGGCCCGAGTACGTGAAGAGCAGGATGCCCCCCGCCGTCAGCCGGCCGGCCGCGTCGCGCAAGGCGGCGGTGATGTTGTCGACGGTTCCGTCGCGGGTCAGGATCAGCGTCTCGCTGAAGCCGTTGGCGCGGGCGATGGCCGCCATGTCGCGCGCGTCGTTCTCGCAGGCGTTCAGCTGGCCGTCCCAGCCTTCGTACTTGGCTGGGTCGACCGAGTTGAGTCCGATGTGGATGGACAGGCCAGTGGGCACGGAGGGCCTCCTTCGGCGCAGGGCACCGGGTCACGGGTGTCACGGGGAGTCAACCCATGTGTTCCGTGGCCGGACCCCGGCTGAACCAGGAGTGCGCCTGCGCCCCCCGATCGGGCCCCCTCCGTCGGCCCCGAGGGGCTCCTCCGAGCGGGGCCCCTGTTCGAGTGACTTGGCGGCGGGCACCGTGAGTGATCGTCGTAGCGCGGTACTTCCATCATATGAACACTTCATCTGGGACCGCGGTCTCGCGCGGCCCGCTGGACGATCGCACCGGCTACGACGAGGCCTTCCTGGGCGAGGTCGTGCCCCTGCCGATGCCCGGTGACGGCGTCCCCACGATCGTTCTGCCGTACACCCACTTCACGGTGGTCCACCGCCCCGACCGCCGGCTCGCGGCCTCCACCGCCGTTTGCATCGACGGCTCGATGCTGATGGAGGACGTGGACCGCGAGGACAAGTGGAACCTCGACCCGCGCATCCCGGCGAACCAGCAGGCCGGCCAGGCGATCTACGCCGACAACGACCTGGACCGGGGACACCTGGTACGCCGACTGGACCCCGTGTGGGGCACGGTCACCGAGGCCAACAAGGCCAACACCGACACGTTCCACTTCACCAACGCGGCCCCGCAGCAGAACACCTTCAACCAGGGCAAGAAGCTGTGGCTGGGGCTGGAGAGCTTCCTCCTCGACCACGCGGCCAAGTTCGACCGGAAGCTGAGCGTCTTCACCGGCCCGGTGCTGCACGACTCCGACCCGCCCTACCGCGGCATCCAGGTACCGCTGCGGTTCTGGAAGGTGGCGGCCTTCATCCAGGACGGCAACCTCGCCTCCACGGCGTACATCCTCGATCAGAGCCCCGACCTCAGCCGGGCCCGCGAGCAGGCCATGGCGGGCGCCAAGGCCGGCCCGCCACCGCTGGGCCCCTTCCGCACCTTCCAGGTGCCGGTGGCGGACGTCGCCGAGGTGACCGGCCTCGAACTCGGCCGGCTGCCCGACGTGGACCTGATGCCCAAGGTCCGCGACCCCGCGGAGCGCTGGCGCCGCCTGGAGAACTACGACGACATCCTGATGCGGGACTGACGGTGGGGCCCACGGTCGTCTACATCCACGGCAACGGGAACAAGGTCCGCGAGGAACTGCTCAAGTCCCAGTGGGACCGGGCGCTGTTCGGCACCGACATGGGGAGCGCCTCCCGCATGGCGTACTGGGCCCCGATCCGGTACGCCGAACCACTGCCGGACCCGAAGGACGACCCGGCGGAGGGCGGGCCGGGCGGCATCGAGGAGCGGCCCGGCCCCGGGCCGAAGGGCTCGCCCGAGGCCCCGCCGGAGGAGTTCGTGGCCCAGGTCCTCGCCGAGGCCCGGCGGGAGGCGGCCGCCCGGACCGGCACCGGGGAGCGCGCCGCCCCCGACCCGGCGGCGGAGGAACGGCTCGCGGGCTGGCTGCAGGACATGACCTGGTTCGCGGACACCCTCGTCGGCGACGATCGGCCGGCCGGCTCCGGCGCGAGCGACGGCCTGGGGGTCCTTCCGCTGCCCGGCTTCGCCCGCAAGCAGGCGTTCCGGCTGCTGGTGAGGCAGACGTACAAGGACGTCCACGCGTACTTCTTCGGCGGGGCGGGCCCGGCCATGCGCGAGGTGGTGCGGGCCGCACTGCCCCCGCCCGGCAGCGGGCCGCTGGCCGTGGTCGGCCACAGCCTGGGCAGCGTCCTGGCGTACGAGGTGCTGCGCGAGGAGCAGCGCCCGGTCGACCTGCTGATCACGGTCGGCTGCCCGCTGGCGATCAGCGAGGTGCAGGACGTGCTCGCGCTGCCGCCCGCGGTACCGGTCGGGACCTCCGTGTGGCACAACGCCTCGGACCTACGGGACGTGGTGGCCCTCGACCACACCCTGCGGCCCGAGTACGCGCCCGTGGACCTGGTGACCGATCACCTGGTCACCAACGACAGCCAGAACCACCACGGCATCCGCGAGTACCTGGCCGCCGGTCCGGTACGGGAACCGGTCCGGGCCCTGTTCGGCCGCCTTGCGACGGAACGGACCGGGTGAAACCATGACATGTGTCAGCCGGTCCTCTCCCCGCCCTCAACGGGCGGCCGGGCAGGTGCGGAATGCCGCTCACCGATCCACAGTGGAACATCGTCACCGAGTGGGTGGGGACGTATCTCCTCGACAGCATCGACCCCCACTCCCGCCTCCGAGCCATCGGATTTGATGAACCATTCATCAAATCCCTCTCGCTCACCGGGAAAGCCGGCGAGAACGCCGTCGAGGTCGTCCGGGCGGCCAAGCGGAAGATGCGCCACCAGTACCTGCTGGTCGACGGCCTGATCCGCCAGACCGAGGTGGCCGTGCGGGCCGACACCGCACCCCTGGCCACGGAGTACCGGGACGTCCTGCAGAAGGACCAGCAACTGCACCTGGCCGAGGGAGACCCCTACCACAGCACCGTCTTCGGAGGGGGCGCCGAGGTCTTCATCGACCGCACGGAACTCCGCCGGAGCATGCGGCAACTCGTCGACGACCCGGGAAAAATGGTGCTGCTGGTCGACGGCGCACCGGACAGCGGACGCTCGTACACCTTCTCCTACATCCGCCACCTCGCACAGCACTGCGCATTCACCCCGGTGCGGGTGGTGCTCTCGCGTACCTCCACGGCCGCCGAAGTGCTCCAGCAGCTGGCCACCTGGGTCGCCCCCGACACGATCGGCCAAAACACCGGGCCCAATCCGTTGAACACATCACAGTTGAACGATCCACAAGCCCGCCTGCTGAACGACGCGAACAGCGTGGTGCGCTGGGCGACCGCCTCGGAAGACCGGTTCTGGCTGGTGTTCGACGAATGCGACAAGCTCGATGTGAACTCCGACGTCTGGGACTGCATCGGAAAGCTCGCTCAGGCCATCTACGGCAACGCCCGCCCGGAGTCCGCTCCCCGGTTGGTACTGCTCGGCTATTCCCCGTCGATGCCCCACCTCCCCGACGAGGTACGCAAGTACCAGAGCTGGGACACCGCGCGGGTGGTGGAGGAGGAGGATCTGCGCGGCTTCTTCCGCGAGCTGTTCACCGGGTCGTCGGAGCCGCCCGTCCCGTCCCCGGACTTCGAGGGGCTGGCCCCACTCGTGGACACGGCCGTGTCCGAGATCCTGCGGGCCGCCCAGGACTCGGGCGAGGGCAGCTACATGCGCAGGATCTGCACGGCGGCGGAGACGGCCGTACGGATCTACGAGTCCCTGGACGCCGCCGAGGAGTTCGCGGCCCGCCTGCGCACGGAGCTGCAGACGGCGCAGGAACAGCGGCCCGCAGTCGTGCCGGAGCTGCGCCAGGCGTACCGCGAGGCGGCCTGTCTGCTGACCCACTTCGACCCCGGACTGCTGCGACTGCCGGACGAGACCGAACCCAGCGGGAAGGCCAAGCTGGAACTGGTCGACGACTGCCGGACGGTCGGCGCGGGAGAGCATCCCCTCTGGGAGCTCAAGCCCAAGGTGCGCGAGGCGACGCTGCGCGGGCTCTCCGCCCCCGCCGCTGCCCGGGCGCTGGCCGCGAACCTCTCCCCGGACGCACCCGGGCCGGGCAGCCGTGACACCGAGGCCCGGGCGCTGGCCTACCTCACGGGCAGTCCGCCGCCCCTGGAGGCCCAGAACACCACCGAGCTCAACGACACCCTGCAGGCCGTGCTGTGGCTCTCGCAGGTGCCCGGCACGACCGGCCTCCCCGACCCCGACGCCGTGCAGCAGCTGATGGAGCGGGCCCGGCTGCTCCAGCCCCTGGAACGGCTCCTGCGCGACCCCGTCCACGGGCGGACCGCGGAGCTGAACGAGCTGCGCGCCTACGTCGGCCTGCCCGCCGAGGAGCCGCGCCGCGGGCCGGTGGATCCGGGCCATGGACCGGAGGAACCGGACGGACCGGTAGGGGCGGCCGGGAGCCCTACGGGGCCCAAGGGGCCCGGCGGTCCGCAGGATTTCGTCCGGGCCCGCACCCGGGACCCCGAGCCCCCGCTGCTGATCCACGGTCTCGCCGGAGTCGGCAAGAGCACCCTGCTCGCGACGTTCCTGCTGAACAGCCTGCGCGACTACCGGCCCGGCTTCCCCTTCGCCTACGTCGACTTCGACCGCCCCACCATCTCCATCAACGAGCCGGCCACCCTGATCGCGGAGATCTCCCGGCAGTTCGGCATCCAGTTCCCGCACCACCGGGACGCCTTCGACGCGCTCGCCCGGGAGTGCGAGGAGACGGTCGGCGCCCTGCGCGATGAGCGGGAGAAGGTCGAGGAGCTGTACGGGCTGTCCGCCACCCGCTCGTCCCTCGCGCGGAACTCGTCCGCCGAGTTCCAGGCACAGTCGAGTGCCCGGGAGACGGAACTCGTACAGCGGGTCGCCGCCCTGGTCGCCGACTCGGTGGCCGTCCCGGCGGGCGAACCCGGCCCGCCCCTGGTGATCGTGGTGGACTCCTTCGAGGAGGCCCAGTACCGCGGTTCCCCGATGATCGGCCGCATGTGGGCCGTCTGGGCCGCGCTGCAGGAGGTGTACCCGCGGCTGCGGTTCATCGTCTCCGGGAGCGCGCCGGTCCCGCACCCGGGCCGCCTGGCCGAGCTGCGGACCATCGAGCTGGGCGAGCTGGAGCCCGATGCCGCCGTGAAGCTCCTCATGTCCAACGGGGTCGAGGACGAGGGCGTGGCCCGGGCCCTCGCGGAGCGGGTGGGCGGCCATCCGCTCAGCCTGAAGCTGGCCGCACGAGCGGCCGTCCTCACGGGCAACGAGGCCGGGTCGATGGCGCAGCTGATCGAGGACCTCCCGGCCCGGCGCCGCGGCCTCTACCGAACGGTCGACCAGTTGCTGGTCCAGGGGATCCTGTACGACCGCATCCTCCGCCACGTGGTCAACGACGAGGTCCGCCTGCTGGCCGAGGCCGCGCTGGCCCTGCGGACCATCACCCCGGAGCTGATCCAGGACGTGCTCGCCGAGGCCTGCGGGATCGAGGTCGCGGGACCGGAGCACGCCCGCCAACTCTTCGGCCTGCTGTCCCGCCTCGACCTCGTGGAGCCGGCCGGGCCCGAGGCCGTCCGCCACCGTGCGGACCTGCGCGGCATCATGCTGCGCCTCGCCGACCGGAACGGGATCCAGCTGATGAGGACGGTGGACCAGCGTGCGGTGGCGTACTACCAGCAGCGCCCAGGGCTGGAGGCCCGCGCCGAGGAGATCTACCACCGGCTGCGGCTCAACGAGAGCCCGCGGGAGGTCGAACAGCGCTGGCTGCCCGGAGTCGAACGCTTCCTGACCGGGGCGAGCCAGGACATGGCGCCCAGGGCGGCCGTCTTCCTCACCGCTCGCCTGGGCGGGCACATCCCCGAGACGGATCTGGCCCAGGCCGATCAGGAGGACTGGGAGCAGCTCATGGCCCGCGAGGTCGAGGACCTGCTGGCCCAGGGCTTCGTGGACGAGGCTGCGGCCCGCCTGGCCGAGCGCCGCCCGTGGACACCCGGCAGCAGGCTGCACCCGCTGCTGGTGGAGACCCTGGCCCGGCAGGGACGCCGTACGGAGGCCCGGGCCGAGGCTGAGGCAGCCGTGGACCGGGCGGAGGACGGGGGGCAGCCCGAGCTGCAGTTGGAGCTGCTGCTGCTGTCCGCGCGCCTGGCCGAGGAGGACGGGGACATCGGCGAGGCCGATCGCGCGCTCACGGAGGCGGAGGACGTGGCTACCCGGACCGGCCGTGATTTCGAGGCGATGGGCGCGCTGCTGGCCCGTACCAAGCTCACCGCCGCATCGCCCGAGGAGAGCCCGGAGGCCGGCACCAGGCTGGCCCGGCAGCTGCGTTCCATGCCCGCCGAACAGCTGAACCGGTACTCCGCACTGGCGCGCCTGGCCGCCGCCCAGGTGTCCCAGCAGGACCCGAAGGCGCTGGAGCACACCCTGGAGGTGGTGGGTCTGCCCGCGTCCGAGGACGCCGTACCGGACGCCCTCGCCGAGGCCATCCGGCGAGCCGTCGCCGACCAGCCGCAGCTGCGCCAGGCATTGCTGACGATCCTGGCGGGTGCGGCCGGTCCGCCCGAGCCCCGGGATGCCGGTGCCGCGCCGGCGGCGGACGCACGGCCCACGGGGACGGCCGGAATCCTGCGCGAGGCCCAGCAGCTCGGCACCCTCGACGAGCTGGCCCGACGGCTGCTGCAGATCAAGGACCCGAGCGGGGAGCTGCTGTCCGGGGTGGCGGCCGCCATGGCCGCCGGTACCCCCATGGCCGGGCCGGACCCCGGGCCGACTGCTCCAACACCTCTCGAAGGGAACGGCCCGCAAGCGGCCTGAGCACCCATGAGCGCGACACCGTATCTGCCGACCGAAGAGATCTATGCGATCGCGGATGCCGCCATGGAGGCCGATCTGGCCGGCCAGCGCCAACTGCTGTTCATCGGCATCTCGCCGCAGTACAAGAACTTCCTGCCCGACGACATCGGCGGCCCCTACCAGCAGGTGCTCTCCGACCTGAACGCGATGAACCAGGTGGAACGGCTCGTCGACTCCAGCGTCCCCCTCCAGCAGTGGCTGGAGAACGCCCTCAGGCTGACCCCGGTGGCGACCGCGGTCGCCGTCTTCGACCGCGCCCTGGACGCGGTGGTCCGCAAGTCGACGGGCGAGCCCGACGTGGCCCCCGTGGTGTTCACCGGGGAGACCAAGGAGGAGGTCATCTTCCGGGACGACACGGTTCCGTTCCTCTTCCTGCAGGGCGGCGACGTGGCCGGCCGCGCCGTGGCCCGGATCAAGGTCTCCCCGTACCAGGCAGGCGCCCCGCAGCCCAACGCCTTTCCGCACGCGGGAACCGGCTGGCTGATCGCCCCGAACCTGCTCGTCACCAACCACCACGTGGTGAGCGCGCGGAACCGCACCGGGCCGGAGCGGGTCGTGGTGGACCCCGCCGACCTGCAACTACAGGCACAGAACTCCACGTGCCGCTTCGACTACCTGGACGACGTCTCGCAGACCGAGGAGGTGCCCGGCGGCGCCCTGCTCGCCTCGGACGAGGCCCTCGACTACGCGGTCCTGCGGCTGGCGGACGGCCGGACCGCCCAGCAGACCGTCCTGCGGGTGGCCACCGAACCGCTGAAGGTGACCGGGGACCAGCCGGTGGCGGTCAACGTCATCCAGCACCCGGGCGGCCAGCCCAAACGGATCGCCCTGCGCAACAACCTCGTCTACGAAGCGGACGAGCGGGACCTGCGCTACTTCACCGACACCCGCGCCGGCTCCTCGGGATCGCCCGTCCTCACCGACGACTGGACCGTGGTCGCGCTGCACCGCGGCGCCCGCCGGGTCGAGGACGTCAACTTCCAGGGCAAGAGCACGGCGTTCGTGAACGTCGGCACCCAGATGAGCAGCGTCCTGCGCCATCTGCAGGAGAACAGCCCCGAGGTGTACGCCGAGATCACGGCGGCACAGGCAGCGCTCGCCGGACCGATGGAACCGGAGGTGTGAAATGGCCAGGCGTTCACCCGTGGCGACCGACCCGGCGCAGGTCTTCGACGACCTGGCGGCCGTCGCCGCACGCATCCGCGACCGCCTGGGCGCGGAGATCCCCGAGTCCGTCGAGGAGCTCCCCGACGCAGGCGCCGCCGCCCCGGCCGGGCAGATATCCCGGTTCGCCCGGGAGGAGCGGGACCGGGTGCTGGCGGCGGGGGCCCGGGGGCTGGAGAAGATGGCCGAGGGCCGCGAGGACGAGATCGACGAGGACGAGTACTTCGGGGTGGAGGCCATCGTCCTGCTGGAGGGCCGCCCCGCGCTGCTGGTGCAGGGCCAGGACTTCGCCACGCCGACGGGCGACTGGGCAGTGCTCGACGGGCACCGCGCCCCCATCCGGGAGTCCATCGCCCGGGTCGGCCGGGTGGAGGTGACCGGGCACCCCTCCCTGGACTGGGTGGGCACCGCCTTCCTCGTCGGCCCGGAGGTGGTGATGACCAACCGCCATGTGGCCGCCGAGTTCACCCGCAGCGACGGGAACTCCGGCTGGGTCTTCCGGTCGGGCATGACGGCCCGGGTGGACACCGCGGAGGAACTGCCGCTCGCGGGCTCGGCCCCGGGTGACGGCTCCTTCGAGTACGAGGTCACCGAGGTGCTGGGCATCCACCGCGAGGCGGACATGGCCCTGCTGCGGGTGGCCCCGACCGCGCGGGGCAGCGGCTCCCTGCCCACCCCGCTGGCGGTGGCCGCCGAGGCTCCGGCCGACCTGGCCGGGCGGCCGGTGTACGTGATCGGCTACCCGGCCGCGGACGGCCGCCGCAACGAGCCCGAGTCCATGCGGCGCATCTTCATGGACATCTACAACGTCAAGCGGCTGCAGCCGGGTACGGCCACCGAGCTGGTCGCGGGCCGGCTCACGATGAAGCACGACTGCTCGACCCTGGGCGGCAACAGCGGCTCCCCGGTGTTCGACCTGACCGACCACCGGGTCCTCGGCCTCCACTACGGCGGGCGCTACCGCTCCGGCAATTTCGCGGTGCCGCTGTGGGAGATGGTCGAGGACCCGCTGCTGGGCCTCGCCGAGGTCAACTGGGTCTGACCCGGCTGCGGCGTCCGGGCGCGACCGCGCCGCTCCGCGCGCTCAGGGCGCGTACGTCTCCCCGCCGAGGGTGAGGGTGGCGCTGCCGGCCGTACTGTCGGCGAGCCAGGCCTCGAAGGCGGGCAGGTCGGCCTCCGGGAGCGCGACCTCGATCTCCACGGCGGCCCCGTAGCGCAGGTCCACCACGGTCCGGCCGGTGGAGCGCAGGTCGTTCTGGGTCTTGCCGGCCCGCTGGTGGTCGACGGTGACGGTGGCCAGCCGGTACCGGTGGCGGGTGACGGTGCCGAGCGCGTCGAGGGCCTCGCCGACTACTCCCCCGTAGGCGCGGATGAGGCCGCCGGCGCCGAGCTTCACACCGCCGTAGTACCGGGTGACGACGGCGACCGCGTAGCGGATGTCGCGCCGGGTCAGCATCTGCAGCATCGGGACCCCGGCCGTGCCGCCGGGCTCACCGTCGTCGCTGGCCTTCTGGACCGAGGCGTCGGCGCCGATCACGTAGGCGAAGCAGTTGTGTGTGGCGGTGGGGTGCTCCTTGCGGATGCGCGCGATGAACTCCTGCGCCTCCTGCTCGGTCGCGGCGGGCGCGAGCGAGCACAGGAACCGCGAGCGGTTGATCTCGGACTCGTGCATTCCCTCGCGGGCCACCGTCACGTACTGGTCTGCCTTCACCGCTCCACCCTACGGGGAATCGGACAGGTGTCCTTTCGGTTGTCAGGGCTACAGACGCAGACCAGCGCAGCAGCAGGAGGCGGCACCCGTGTACGGCGATCCGGCAACCATCCGCAAGATCCTCACCGAGCTCGGCGACACCTGGGCCGTGGTGGGCCTGTCCAACAACGAGGACCGGGCGGCGTACGGCGTGGCCCGCGTGCTCCAGCGGTACGGCAAGCGCGTGGTCCCCGTGCACCCGAAGGCCGAGACGGTCCACGGCGAGCAGGGCTACCCGTCGCTGGAGGCGATCCCGTTCAAGGTGGACGTGGTGGACGTCTTCGTGAACAGCGCCCTGGCCGGCACGGTCGCCGACGAGGCCGTGGCGGCCGGCGCGCAGGCCGTCTGGTTCCAGCTCAACGTGGTCGACGAGGCCGCCTTCGAGCGCACCCGCGCGGCCGGCCTGGACATGGTCATGGACCGCTGCCCGGCCATCGAGATCCCCGCGCTCCCCTAGGCAGTGCCCTGCTGCTCGGCCTCCGCGAGTTCGGCCAGGGCGCGCAGCTGGTCCGGCGTGACCCCGTCGGGGATCGGTACGGGGGCCGGGGAGCGCAGCGGCGGCTGCCAGCCCGTCTCGGGCTCCCAGCGGCGCACGATCCGGGCCGGCGCGCCCGCCACCACGGCGTGGTCGGGCACCTCGCCCCGTACCACGGCGCCCGCGGCCACCACCACGTTGCGGCCCAGCCGCGCCCCGGGGAGGATCACCGCGCCCGTGCCCAGCCAGCAGCCCGGCCCGATCTCGACGGGGGCGCTGCGGGGCCACTGCTTGCCGACGGGCTCGTGCGGGTCGTCGTAGCTGTGGTTGGTGGAGGTGATGTACACCCCGGGGCCGCAGAACGTGTCGTTGCCGATGGTGATCCGGGTGTCCGCGATGACGTGGCTGTCCCGGCCGATCACCACGCCGTTGCCGAGGACGAGCACGGGCTCGGTGCCGAGGTCGAGGTCCGGCATCATCCCGGCGGTGAGCGTGACCTGCTCGCCGATGATGCAGTGGTCGCCGAGGCGGATCCACGGCTCGCCGAAGACCGTGCCCTGCGGGAAGGCGAGCCGGGTCCCGTGTCCGATCGCTGCGAACCGCAGCCGCCCGGGGGTCTGCGCGGTCACCGCGCCGGCGCGCTGCATCCACTGCCAGCCGGCGTGGACGGCGCGGTTGGCGAGCCGACGGCGCAGGGCGGTCAGTGATGAGAACGTGTTCTGGTTCTTCGGCACCCGGCCACGGTAGTGCGCCGGGCGGCGGCGGTCCGGATCGCGCTCCTGTGATCTTCACCCCATCGCGGGGCCGGCGGGCCGCGTGCCCTACCGTGCGTGGAGAGCGCGACAACGGCACGACGCAAGAACTGAGGAAGAGAACATGACGCAGCACGCGGCTCAGGCACTCGTGGCGGGTGTGGGCGGGAAGCACCCGGACGTCGACGCCGAGGCGTTCACGGCGCCCACCTCCGTGGTGATCGGTGACGTCACCCTGGCCGCGGGCGCGAGCGTCTGGTACTCGGCGGTGCTGCGCGCCGACTGCGGACCGATCGTGCTCGGCGCCGACAGCAACGTGCAGGACAACTGCACGATCCATGTGGACCCCGGCTTCCCGGTCTCCATCGGCGCGCGCGTCTCCATCGGCCACAACGCGGTGGTGCACGGCTGTACCGTCGAGGACGACTGCCTGATCGGCATGGGCGCGACCGTCCTGAACGGAGCGGTGATCGGCGCCGGCTCCCTGGTGGCGGCCCAGGCGCTGGTCCCGCAGGGCATGGTCGTCCCGCCGGGCTCGCTGGTCGCGGGCGTCCCGGCCAAGGTGCGGCGCGAGCTGTCCGAGGAGGAGCGCGAGGGCATCAAGCTCAACGCCGCCATGTACATCGAGCTGGCCAAGCAGCACCGCGCATCGGTCGCCCCGGCCGGATGACCGCCGGAGCCGAACCTGCCCGCGGCGCACCGCGGGCGGGCTCGGCGGCAGCTCAGCAGCTCAGTCGGCCAGAACGGCAGGCGCCGGCGTCTGCGTCTGCGACGCCGCCTTGGCCGCCTTCTTCATGCGGTTGCGGATCATGACCGTCACCGCCATGCCGAACAGCAGGGCCACCACGAGCGCCGCCCAGGAGAAGCCCTTCAGCCAGGGCTCCGCCACCTTCCCGATCGTGTAGATGACCGCCGTCGTGCCGCCGGCCCACAGGATGCCGCCGAGGATGTTGGCGATCAGGAAGCGCCAGTACGGCATGTGCAGCACCCCCGCCAGCGGCCCGGCGAAGATCCGCAGGAGCGCGACGAACCGCCCGAAGAAGACGGCCCACATGCCCCACTTCTCGAAGGAGCGCTCCGCCACCGCCACCTGGTCCGGCCCGAAGTGCTTGGGGAACCTGCGGCCCAGCCGGTCCAGCAGCGGCTGTCCGCCCTTGCGTCCGATCGCGTAGCCGATCGAGTCGCCCACGATCGCCCCGGTGGTCGCGCAGATCCCCAGCACCACGGGGTCGATCTCGCCGTTCTGGGAGGCCAGCAGCGCGGAGCTGACCAGGATGATCTCCCCCGGCAGCGGGATGCCGAGGCTCTCCAGCCCGATGACCAGCCCCACCAGGAGGTAGATGCTCACCGCCGGAATCGTCTCCAGCCAGTCCTGGATGTCCACCGGTACGTCCTCCCGAGTCTTCGCATGCCGAACGGGCAGCTTATCGGCTCGCCACCACAGCCTTTGCCCTCAGCGGCAGTTCGCGGGAGGAACGGCCCGCGAACACCTCGCGGCGGCCGGAACCCAGCACCCATGCGTGCTGTTCCGGATCCCAGGAGGACAGCGCCCTGGAGTCGATGTCGAGGGTGACCCGCTGGGCCTCGCCCGGGGCCAGGGTGAGCCGCCGGTAGCCGGCCAGGGCCCGTACCGGCTGGTCGAGCGCGAGGTCGGGGGACGGCCCGAGGTACACCTGGGCCACCTCGGTGCCCTTGCGGCGCCCGGTGTTGCGGACGGTGAACTCCACGCGCAGCCCGGCCCGTTGCCCGTGGCCGCCGCCGGGCCGGACCGTCAGCTTCTCGTACTCCCACGTCGTGTACGAGAGCCCGTGCCCGAACGGGAACAGCGGAGTCACGTGCTGGGCGTCGTACCAGCGGTGGCCGACGTGGACGCCCTCGGTGTACTCCTGGCGGCCGCCCACCCCCGGATAGCGCAGCGCGTCCCCGCCGACCGGGGTGGCGCGCTCGTCGGCCGGGAAGGTCTGGGTCAGCCGGCCGCCCGGGTCCACGTCGCCGAAGAGGATGTCGGCCGTCGCGCCCGCACCCTCCTGGCCCGGGTAGTACATCTGGAGGACCGCTCCGGTACGGGAGAGCCACGGCATCGTCGTACTGGAGGACGTGTTGAGCACGACGGTCGTACGCGGGTTGGCGGCGGCGACCGCTTCGATGAGCGCCGCCTGCCCGCCCGGCAGGCCGAGCGAGGTGCGGTCGCTGCCCTCGGTGGCGTCCTCGTAGGCGAAGAGCACGACGCTCCGGGCCGACCTGGCGGTCCGTACGGCCTCGGCGAGATCGGCGGCCCGGCCGGCCTTCGTGGTGTGCCGGAGCCGGAACCGCTGCCCCTTCGGCCCGCCCTCGGCGGTGACGGCCAGCCGGTGGGCACCGGCTTTGAGCGCGAGCGTACGGCGGCGCACGGTGAGCCCGTCGGGCGCGGAACCGAGCAGTCCGCCGGCGAAGTGCTCGGCGACGCCCTCCCGGACGGGGAACAGTTCGGTCCCGTCCAGCCGCACGCCGGGGCGCTGCCCCGTGTAGTGCACGAGCAGGGTCCACTCGTCGTCGGCCGCGAGGGTGAACACCGCATCGTGGCTCCAGGTGCGTCCGGCGTCCACGCTCCGGTCGTCCAGGTCCGCGGCCGGCGTCAGCAGCTTCGCCGGCAGGGGCCGCCCGTACAGGTCCTCGCCGAGGGCGTAGCGCACGGTGGAGCCGCTCCCGGCGCGTGCCCGGATGGCGGTGAGCGGGGCGGTCGCGGCGTCCGGGACCACGTGCGCGCTGCCGCCGCCGCTGACGAAGGGCGTCTGGCCGGTGGGCCCGATCACGGCGATCGAGCGGGCCGCCGCGCCGGTGAGCGGCAGGGTGGCGTGCTCGTTGCGCAGCAGCACGGCGCCCGCGGCGGCGACCCGGCGGGCGATACGGGCGCCCGCGGCGGGATCCCGCGCGGGCCGGGCGGCGGGGCGGGCCGCGAGCAGCCCGAACCGGTCCATGGTCGCCAGGATCCGGCGTACGGCGAGGTCAACGGAGGACTGGGGCACGGTGCCGCCGCGCACGGCGTCGCGCAGCGGGCCGCCGAAGTGGGTGCCGCCGGGCATCTCCATGTCGAGGCCCGCCCCGATGGCGGCGACGGTGCTGTGGGTGGCGTCCCAGTCGGACATCACCCAGCCGTCGAACCCCCAGCGGCCGCGCAGCAGTTCGTCGAGCAGCGGCTTGCTCTCGCAGGCGTAGACGCCGTTGACCTTGTTGTACGCGCCCATCACCGCCCCGGCTCCGGCGGCCACGGCGGCCTCGAAGCCCCGTAGCTCGGTCTCGTGCAGGGTCTGCTCGGCGGCGACGACGTCTACGGTGTCGCGGCCCTGCTCCTGGTTGTTGAGGGCGAAGTGCTTGACGGTGGCGATGAGCCCCTCGTCCTGGATCCCGCGGACCACTTCGGCGACGAGGTCGGCGGTGAGCCGGGGGTCCTCGGCGAAGGTCTCGAAGTTCCGCCCGGCGTAGGGGGTGCGGATGAGGTTGACCATCGGCGAGAGCAGGACGTCCTGGCCGAGCGCGCGGCCCTCGCGGCCGATGATCCGGCCGTACTCGCGGGCCAGCGCCGGGTCGAAGGCGGAGGCCAGCAGGACGGGCGCGGGCAGGGCGGTGGCCCGCTTCGCGACCCGGACCCCGGCGGGCCCGTCGGCGATCCGCAGCGGCGGGATGCCGAGGCGCGGTACGCCGGGCACGTATCCGGCCTGGCCGAGCGGGGCCGGGTCCGGCGCGCCGTGCAGCAGGGCGGTCTTCTCGTCGAGGGTGAGCCGCTCCAGCAGGGCGTCGAGCCTGGCGCTGCTGCCGGGCTCGGGGGCCGGCGCCGCGGTGGCCCCGCGCACTGCCGCGCCGGGCGGTACCGCGGCCACGCAGCCCGCGGCCCCGGCGACGGCTCCGACCACGCCTACAGCGCCGAGCAGCCGCATCGCGGAACGTCTGGACACGGCCTCGCTCATGGGGGCTCCCTGCGGCGTCGGCGTCAGTCGGCGGGAGCGGCCCGCGCCGGACCGCTCCCCCGCCCACTGTGCGCCGCGCCCCGCACGGCTCCGCTCAGACGCGCCACCGCACCGCGGAGGTTCAGCCCTGCGGCGGCTGCGGGGCGCGGGTGCGTGCTACGCGTTGGGGCGCAGCGTCCACACGACGGTCATCTCGCCCGTCACGGCCTCGTCCTCGCGCTGGATGGCGATGGTGACGGGGAACTCGGGGCGGCCGCCCGCGTCGAGTTCGGCGACGACCTCGGCGGCCGGGCGGCCGAGGGTGGCGGTGGCCGTGACGACGCCCTTGGCGAGCTTCTTGTAGCCGATCTCCGCCCGCACGGCCAGGGGCACGGCGCGCGAGAGCTGGTCACCGAAGGCGGCCAGGACTATGGCACCGCTCGCGGACTCCGCGAGGGTGAACATGGCGCCGGCGTGCGGGCCGCCGACGTGGTTGTGGTAGTCGGGCTGGTCCGGCAGCCGGACGACCGCGCGCTCGGGGGTGGTCTCCAGGAACTGGAGGTTCAGGGTCCGGGCCATCGGCACCGTCGCGGCGAGCAGTTCGCCCACGTTCATCTGGTCTGCGCTCATGGGACGCCATGTTACCCACGAGTAAGTAGCCTTGGCCAGACCTGACAGGGGGCGGCCGTGGATACCGGCGGCCGCTCCCACTATCGTTACCGGCCATGTGGCCAGGACAGCAGCAGCCGCCCGGGGGCGAACAGAACCCCCAGGACGCGCATCAGAATCCGTACCAGCAGCAGCCGGGACAGCCGAACCCGTACCAGCAGCAGCCGGCATACGGCGAGCAGCCGCCCGGCTACGGGTACCCGCAGCAGCCGGGGTACCAGCAGCCCCCGACGGTTCCCGTCCCGCAGTGGGGCCCGCCGCAGCAGGCCGCCCCGCAGCCGCCGGCCGGCGGCGGGAGCCCCTTCGCGACCAGGACCGTCGCCATCGTCGCCGCCGCGGCGGTGGTCGTGGCGGCCGCCGGCACCGGGGCCTTCGTACTGACCCGTGACGACAAGTCGACCAACGAGGCCGACAACAAGCCGAGCGCCTCCTCCTCGGCGCCCGTCGCCCCCACCTCGGCCGCGCCGGCCCCCACGGGCGCCAACCCGCGGGCCGGCGGCGACGTCAAGCCGGTCGTCCCGGGCTGGAAGGTGGTCATCAACCCGAAGTACGGCACCGCCTTCGACGTCCCGCCGGAGTGGAACGTCCTGACCTCAGGGACGTCCATCGGCTTCGAGGACGAGGGCAAGAAGGACGGCTCGGCCATCGTCATGATGTCCGCCCCCGCCCGCCTCAAGGACGAGTGGTGCAAGGTCGACTCCGACATGAACGGCAGCGAGGAGAAGACCGCGCTGGCCGGCACCGGCACCAAGGGCGGCCAGGGCGCCAAGGACACGGCCGAGGCCGCGTACAACGAGGCCGGCAACTGGGCCTTCGCCGGGTACGCGCAGAAGGCGCCCAAGGGCACGACCAAGGTGGTCGCCGCCAAGGAGTACACCACCGCATCCGGTCTCAAGGGGCACGTGGCGACCGCGACCGTGAGCGGCCTGCCGAAGGAGAACAAGTGCTCTTCCGACGGCAAGTCCATCGCCTTCAGCTTCAAGACCGCCAACGGTGACTTCTCCAGCTGGATCCTCTACGGCGCCGCCGGCGTCGAGGGCGAGGTCTCGCAGGAGACGTACGAGAAGATCCTGAGCACGGTCCGCCTCACCACCAGCTGACCCGTCACGGAACCCCTCCGGGCCGGAAATCCGTTTGGATTCCCGGCCCGGAGCGGGGATAGTCCGGGGGTGAGTCCTCCCTTCGCCGCCGCTTCAGGTACATCCGCACCGCACCGCCGCCGACCCGCGTGGGCCGGACGCAACTACACCCTTCTGACGGGTGCCGCGGTCGTCACGAACCTCGGCAGCCACGGAGCCCTCATCGCGGCCGCCTTCGCCGTGCTGGAGGCCGGCGGGTCCGGCGGGGACGTGGGCCTCGTGGCCGCCGCCCGCACCCTGCCCCTCGTCCTCTTCCTGCTCATCGGCGGCGCCCTCGCCGACCGGCTGCCGCGGCACCGCGTGATGGTCGCGGCCAACGCCCTGAACTGCCTCTCGCAGGCCGCCTTCGCCGTGCTCGTCCTCGCCGGGGACCCGCAGCTGTGGCAGATGATGCTGCTCACCGCGCTGTGCGGAACCGGTACCGCCTTCTTCAACCCGGCCGCCGAGGGCATGCTGCTCTCCAGCGTCTCCGGCGAGCACTCCAACCGCGCCTTCGCGCTGTTCCGCATGGCGATGAACGGCGCGGGCATCGGCGGCGCCGCACTCGGCGGAGCCATGATCGCGGCGATGGGACCCGGCTGGGTACTGGCCGTGGACGCGGCGGCCTTCGCCGTCGCCGGCGCCCTGCGCGCCTTCCTCGACGTCGGTCATGTCGCGGACCGGGCCCCCGGCGGCGGACTGCTGGCCGACCTGCGCGAGGGCTGGGTGGAGTTCAGTACCCGGCCGTGGCTGTGGGGCATCGTGCTCCAGTTCTCCGTCGTCGTCGCCGTCGTCGGCGCCGCCGAGTCGGTCTACGGGCCGCTGGTCGCACGGGACCGATTGGGCGGGCCGGCCCCCTGGGGCGTGGCACTGGCCTTCTTCGGGATGGGCACCATCGCCGGGGCCGTCCTGATGATGGTGTGGAAACCCCGGCGGCTGCTGCTGGTCGGCACCCTCTGCGTGTTCCCGCTGGCGCTCCCGTCGGCGGGCCTGGCGGTGCCGCTGCCCGTCTGGGGCCTGTGCGCGGTGATGTTCGTGAGCGGCGGCGCCATCGAGGTGTTCGGCGTGAACTGGATGACGACCATGCACCAGGAGATACCCGAGGACAAGTTCTCCCGGGTCTCCGCCTACGACTGGTTCGGCTCGGTGTCGATGCTTCCCCTGGCCACGGCCGTCGCGGGTCCCGTCGAAACCGCCGTAGGCCGTACCCAGGCCCTGTGGGGCTGCGCGGCGCTGGTCGTCGTCGTGACCGCCGCGGTCCTCGCCGTCCCGGACGTCCGCCGCATGACGCGCAGGCCGTCGCCCGTGAAGGCCTCCTCCGCCTCCTCGCCCCTCGCCGAGGTCCCGGCTATCCCAGGCTGAAGGCGCCCTCCGGCGGCGGCGGGGACGCCACGGCGTCCGCGTCGGCCACCGGAGCCGCGCCCCGCATCAACCGCGCCAGGGACGCGCCCGCCTCCACCCGGGCGGGGAAGGCGTCCGCCGCGCACCGCCGCGACAGGGCGGCCAGCGGGAGTTCCGCGTCCGAGGCCAGCAGCACCGCGTTGCCGAACCGCCTGCCCCGCAGCACCGACGGCTCCGCGACCAGGGCGAGCTCCCCGAACACGGCCGCGAAGTTGGCCAGCTGGGCACGCAGGAAGTCGAAGGGCGCCCCGTCGGCCAGGTTCGCCGCGTACAGCCCGCCGGGCCGCAGCGCGCGGGCCGCCGCCCGCGCGTACTCCACCGAGGTGAGCTGCGCCGGGACCCGGGAGCCGCCGAACACGTCGGCCACCAGGACGTCCGCGCCCGCCGCCGGGGCGGCCTCCAGCCAGGCCCGCGCATCGGCGGCGTGCACCGTGACACCGGAGCCCTGCGGCAGCGGGAGGTGCTCCGCGACGAGTTCCACCAGCGCGGCGTCGAACTCGACCACCTGCTGCCGGGACCCCGGCCGCGTCGCCGCGGCGTAGCGCGGCAGCGTCAGCGCGCCCCCGCCCAGGTGCACCAGGTCCAGCGCCGCGCCCGGCTCCGCCGCGCAGTCCAGTACGTGCGCGAGACGGCGCACGTACTCGAACTCCAGGTGCTCCGGGTCGTCGAGGTCCACGTACGACTGCGGAGCCCCGTCCACGGTCAGCAGCCAGGCCCGCTCGCCGTCCACGTCCGGCATCAGCTTGGCGGTGCCCTGGCCCACGTCCCGGATCACCGGGATCTGTTCGTCGCTCACCGCTCCATTGTCCGGCCCGGGTCAGCCGGTCCAGACCGCTGCCGCCTCGGCGGCGTGCTCGGCGGCCTGCGCCAGCCCCGCGCGCGCTGCCGGATCCCGCCGGGCCGGGTCGAGCACATTGCGCCCGAAGGCCTTGCGGGCCGCTGCCGACGGGGTGATCAGCAGCACCCGGGCGCCCGCCTTCCGCAGCTGGGCGGCCTGTGCGGCCGGCGAGGGGACGAGTCCGGATCCGAGCGAGATCGGGGCGATGACCACCACCCGCGCGTAGCCGGCGGCCAGGTCGGCGTTGGTGGCGGAACGGACCCCTCCGTCGATGAAGCGACGCCCGCCGACCGTCACCGGCGGCCACACCCCGGGCACCGCGCAGCTCGCCGAGACCGCGTCGACCAGCCCGGCGCCGCTGTCCCGGTCGAAGTCGGCCGGCTCTCCGGTCAGGGCGTCCACGGCGGTGACGACGAGCCGTCGCTCGGGCCACTCGTGCGAGACCAGCCGGGCCGCCAGTACCCTGCGCCGGTCCGCCTCCGCCCCGGTGTCGGCGGCCAGCGCGAAGGCGCCGACCCGCTGCCGGTAGGCCGTCGCGTTCCGCGAGCGCACCATCGCCATGGCGTGGCGCGCGAAGACCCCCGCCCCCAGCTTCGCCGCGGCCTCGCCCGCGGGATCGCCGAGCTGGCGCTCGTAGAGCTCCTGCGCGGTGAGCAGTCCGGAGGTCAGCTGGGCGCCGACGACGGACCCCGCCGAGGTGCCGACGACGAGGTCCGCCGTGGTGAGGTCCACGCCCGCGCGGGCGAGGCCGTAGAGGATCCCGCACTCCCAGCCCACGCCGGTCAGTCCTCCGCCGCCCAGCACCAGTGCCGTCTCGCCCGTCATCGCCGCCCGCCCCTCCGCTCGTGCCCGTGGTGACGGCAGTCTGGCGCAACCGGACCGCCGTCACCACGGCGGGGGCGGGATCAGCCGAGTACGGCGGTCACCGTCCCCGCGCCGACCGTGCGCCCGCCCTCGCGGATCGCGAAGCCGAGCCCGGCCTCCAGCGGGGTGTCCCGCCCGAGCTCGACGGTCATCGCCACCGTCTCGCCCGGCCGGGCCACGCCGGCCTCGCCGAGGTCGACGTCCCCGACCACGTCGGCGGTCCGGATGTAGAACTGCGGCCGGTACCCGCTGGCGAGAGGCGTCGTACGGCCGCCCTCGCGGGCGGACAGCACGTACACCTGCGCGGTGAAGCGCCGGCTCGGCACCACGCTGCCGGGCGCGGCCACCACGTGCCCGCGGCGCACCCCCTCGCGCGGCACCCCGCGCAGCAGCAGCGCGACGTTGTCCCCGGCCTCGGCGGACTCCATCGGCTTGCCGAAGGTCTCCAGCCCGGTGACCACCGTCTCGACCGGCTCTCCGTCGTCGCCGAGGACGGCCACCCGGTCGCCCATCCGTACGCTGCCCCGCTCGACGGCGCCGGTCACGACGGTCCCGCGCCCGGTGATGGTGAGGACGTTCTCCACCGGCAGCAGGAACGGCGCGTCCGTGTACCGCACCGGCATCGGGACGTAAGTGTCCACCGCGTCGAGCAGCGCCTCGATCGCCGCGGTCCAGCGCGGGTCGCCCTCCAGCGCCCCGAGCCCGGAGACCCGTACGACCGGCGCGCCGTCCCCGCCGTAGCCGTTGGCGGTGAGCAGCTCGCGGACCTCCAGCTCGACCAGGTCGGTGAGCTCGGGGTCCCCGGCGTCGGCCTTGTTGAGGGCCACCACGATGTGGTTGACGCCGACCTGGCGGGCGAGGAGGACGTGCTCGGCGGTCTGTGGCATGACCCCGTCGAGCGCGGAGACGACGAGGATCGCGCCGTCGAGCTGCGCGGCGCCGGTGACCATGTTCTTGACGTAGTCGGCGTGGCCGGGCATGTCGACGTGGGCGTAGTGGCGGGTGTCGGTCTCGTACTCGACGTGCGTCAGGTTGATGGTGATGCCGCGCCGGGCCTCCTCGGGGGCCCGGTCGATGCGGTCGAACGGCACGAATGAGGCGCCGCCGCGCTCGGCGAGGACCTTGGTGATGGCGGCGGTGAGGGTGGTCTTGCCGTGGTCGACGTGACCCATGGTGCCGATGTTGAGGTGCGGCTTGGTCCGCACGAAGGCCGTCTTGGCCATGATGTTCTTCCCGTGTGATCAGAAGCTGGAACGGGACCCCTTGAGCGAGCCGACCCTCCCCCTGTGGGGTCCGCCGGACTGTCCGGGAAGGGTCAGCTTCGTGCGCCGCCGAGTGCTGCGGGCGCTTCTGCGAGGACGGCAGCCTTCGGCGCGTCCGCGACTGCGGACGGCGCTGCGGGGAAGGCGTACCGGAACATGTGGCCGATCCTGCCCGAGCGGCCGCGGTCCGTCGAATGAATTCCCGCGCGGCTACAGGTTCTTGAGGGCTTCGCGCACGGAGAGCGGGGACAGCGCTTCGCGTTCGGCGGCGACGAAGGCGCGGACCGCCGCCGGGTCGGTCTTCGCGTACTCGCGCAGGCACCAGCCGATGGCCTTGCGGATGAAGAAGTCCGGATGGGCCGCCTGGCGCCGGCAGTAGGCGAAGAGCCGCCCGGTGTCCGTCGCCGACTTGTGGCGGAGCTGGTGGAGCAGGGCGGTGCGCGCCAGCCAGAGGTTCTCGTCCTCGATCCACTCGTCCATGACGGCGGCGAGGGCCGGGTCCGCGGCGACCAGCGGGCCGACCGTGTGCGCGGCGAGGGTGTCGACCGTGTCCCACCACGGGACGGTGACGATCAGGTGCCGTACGACCGGCAGGATCCCGGAGGAGCAGCGGGACACGTGCCGGCGCAGGTAGTCGGCGGCGAAGTACTGGTACTCGCGCTCCGCGAGCCCCCAGCAGCGCAGCGCGAGCGCCGCGCAGTCCGCCTCCGCCGGTGCGGGGGTGTCCTTGGTCACCGCCCTCGACAGCTCCCGCCGCAGCGGGGTGCGGATCCCGAGGAAGGGGGCCACGTCCTTCATGTACGCGGCCATGTGACGGGCCTGCTCAGGGTCGGCGGCGCCGCCGTACGCCGCCACGAGGCGCTCGGTCAGCAGGTCCGCGAGGGCGCTTCGGGGAACCCGCGGGCGCCGCCCGTCGTTCGACAGCATGAGGCCCAGATTACGGCGCGGGGCCACACCGGTCGGTTAGTCTCCCGGAATGTCCCTCCTCCTCGCGCCGTGGACCCGGCTGGCGCTGCTCGTCGTGCTGCTCGTGGCGGCCGGCGCCGGCGTGCTGCTGTACGAGCCCCAGCGCCTCCTCTCGGAGGGCTGGCCCCCGGGGCTACCCGTGGGCATGGCGGTGCTGCTGTTCGCGGCGACGTACGGGCTGTGCACGGCGGCCTTCGTGCCCCGCCCCCTGCTGAACCTGGCCGCGGGCGCCGTCTTCGGCAGCCAGTTCGGCCTGGCCGCGGCCGTCGGCGGCACGGTGCTGGGCGCCGGGATCTCCTTCGGCCTGGGCCGCATCATGGGCCAGGAGGCGCTGCGGCCCCTGCTGCGCGGCCGCTGGCTGAAGGCGGCGGACAGCCAGCTGAGCCGGCACGGGTTCCGCTCGATGCTCGCCGTCCGCATCTTCCCCGGGGTCCCCTTCGCGGCGGCCAACTACTGCGCCGCCGTATCCCGTTGCGGCTGGCTCCCCTTCCTCCTCGCCACCGCCGTCGGGACGGTTCCCAACACCGCCGCCTATGTGATCGCGGGCTCCAGCGCCTCCTCGCCCGGATCCCCCGCCTTCCTCGCCTCGTTCGGCTTCATCGCCGTATCGGGAGTGGTCGCGGCGGCCGTCGCCTGGCGCAAGCGCGACCGGCTCGCGCCCGCGCTCCCGCGCGAACTGGCGCCCCAGCACCCCCCTGTGGTCACGGCCGCACCTCACGGGCCCTAGCATCGGACGCGAACTTCCCGACGATCACAAGGACGAGCGCACCCCGACATGAGCTGGTTCGAATCCCTAATCCTCGGTCTCGTCCAAGGGCTCACGGAGTTCCTCCCGATCTCCTCCAGCGCCCACCTGCGGCTGACCGCGGCGTTCGCCGGCTGGCACGACCCGGGTGCGGCCTTCACGGCGATCACTCAGATCGGCACCGAGGCCGCCGTGCTGATCTACTTCCGCAAGGACATCGCGCGGATCATCTCGACCTGGTTCCGGTCGCTGTTCACCCCGGCGCTGCGCTCCGAGCAGGACGCCAAGATGGGCTGGCTGGTGATCGTCGGCTCCATCCCCATCGGCGTCCTCGGCCTCGCCTTCAAGGACCAGATCGAGGGCCCGTTCCGCGACCTGCGGCTGATCGCCACCACCCTGATCGTGATGGGCATCGTGCTGGGCATCGCCGACCGGCTGGCCGCGCGCGACGAGGAGGGCGGCCGGCACCGCGCCATCCGGGAGCGCAAGACGCTCAAGGAACTGGGCGTCAAGGACGGTCTGATCTTCGGTCTCTGCCAGGCGATGGCGCTGATCCCGGGCGTCTCCCGCTCCGGCGCGACGATCTCCGGCGGTCTGCTCCTCGGCTTCACGCGTGAGGCGGCGGCCCGCTACTCCTTCCTCCTCGCCATCCCCGCCGTCCTGGCGTCGGGCGTGTTCGAGATCAAGGACGTGGTCGAGGACCCGGGCCACATCTCCTGGGGGCCGACGATCTTCGCGACCGCCATCGCCTTCTTCGTGGGCTACGCCGTCATCGCGTGGTTCATGAAGTTCATCTCCAGCAAGAGCTTCATGCCGTTCGTGATCTACCGGATCGCCCTGGGCATCGCCCTGTTCGCGCTGATCGGAACGGATGTGCTGAGCCCGCACGCCGGCGAGTCGGGCTCGTAGGCGCGACCCCGCTCACCACTTCGCATGAACCGCAGGCCGCTCGGGAACGTTCCCGGGCGGCCTGCGCGTCGTTGTCCCATAGAGACGTGAAGGCGAGCAGCAGGGGGTGTCCGATGGGGCGAGTGGTGCTGGAGCGGTTTCCGGCCGGAAGTCCGAGGGGCAGCTGGCCCGCCGAGGAGTACGCCGCGCAGCGCATGCGCGAGGGGGTTCCGGCCGAGGTGGTGATGGACCTGGCCAGTGACGCGTTCCTCGTGGTGGTGCGCCAGCGGGAGGCGCATTCGCGTCACTGACCGCCCGGACGGAGATCCGTTTCGCGCACGCCCCTTGGCCTCCGCGTTCCGCAGCCCCACACTGTCCCGATGACGCAGCGTGTGGACCTCGCGACGGTAATGGACCGGCTGGCCATCGACGAGGTGGTCACGGGTTACGCGGTGGCCGTCGACGACGGCGACTGGGAGGCGTACCGCGCCCTGTTCGCGCCGGGCGGGCGGGCCGACTACAGCTCCGCCGGCGGGCTGGAGGGGCCGGCCGGGGAGGTCGCGGACTGGCTCGCGCAGACCATGGAGCTGTTCCCGGTACGTCAGCACCTCATCGTCAACCGGCTGATCCGGCTGGCAGACCTGGGCGGCTCCCCCGGTGACTCGGCGGAGGTCCGGGCGGACTTCCTGAACCCCATGCGGTTGGCCGGGGAGGAGTTCGACGGCACGGTGACCGCGCCCAATTTCGTCGCCGCAGGGCGCTACACCTTCGCCCTCGTCCGCACCCCCTACGCCGGCTGGCGGCTCTCCCGCGTCACGGTCCACGAGAAGTGGCGCCACATGTCGGCCTGACGCGCCCGGCACCCGCCGGCTTGCACTGCTGTTCCACACTGGAAGCGGAGGCGCGTCATGGTCCCGATGCCCGACCGGTGGTGGCGTGCGGCTGCCGCGGTGGCCGCCGGGGCGCTGCCGTGCCTCGCCTTCCCCGCCCCCGCACTCTGGTGGTTCGCGTACGTCGCCCTCGTGCCCTGGATGCTGCTGCTGAGGTCCGCCCCCACCGGGCGGCGCGCGGCTCTGGAGGGCTGGCTGGGCGGCGCCGGTTTCATCCTGGCCGTGCACCACTGGCTGCTGCCGAGCCTGCATGTGTTCCTGCTGCCGCTGGCCGCGCTGCTGGGGCTGCTGTGGATCCCCTGGGCGCTGCTGGTGCGGCAGTTGCTCGGCGGGACCCGTGCCTCGGCCTCAACCTCTGCGTCGACCTCGGGCGTACGGCCCTGGGCCGCGCTGGTCCTCGTACCGTCGGGGTGGCTGCTGTGCGAACTGGCCCGGTCCTGGCAGGGGCTCGGCGGGCCGTGGGGGCTGCTCGGGGCCAGCCAGTGGCAGGTCCCGCCCGCGCTGCGGCTGGCTTCGGTGGGCGGGGTGTGGCTGGTGAGCCTGCTGGTGGTGGCGGTGAACTGCGCGCTGGTCCTGCTGATCGCGGTGCCGGGGGCGCGGGCCCCCGCGGTGGCCGGGGTGACGGGCTGCGCGGTGCTGACCGGGGTGGTGTGGCTGTGGGCGGCGCGCCCGGAGGAGTCGGGCGGGCTGCGCGTGGCCGTCGTACAGGCGGGCATGGTGGCGGACGGTCCGACCAGCGCGGAGCGGCGGTTCGCGACCGAGGAGCGCCTCACCCGGGACCTGGCCGGGCAGCGGGTCGACCTGGTGGTGTGGGGCGAGAGCAGCGTCGGCGGGGACCTGGCCGCGCGCCCGGACCTGGCCGGCCGGCTGGCGGCCCTGTCCTCGCAGGTCGGGGCTCCACTGCTGGTCAACGTGGACGCGCACCGCTCGGAGCGCCCCGGCATCTACAAGTCCGCGGTGCTCGTCGGTCCCGGGGGCCCCACGGGCGAGCGGTACGACAAGATGCGCCTGGTCCCGTTCGGCGAGTACATACCGGCCCGTGCCGTGCTCGGCTGGGTCACCTCGGTCGGCAAGGCGGCCGGCGAGGACCGCATGCGCGGCTCGGCCCCGGTGGTCATGGACCTCCCCGGGGGCGTCCGCCTCGGCCCGCTGGTGTGCTTCGAGTCGGCCTTCCCCGACATGAGCCGGCGCCTCGCACGCGACGGCGCCGCCCTGCTCGTCGCCCAATCGGCCACCTCCAGTTTCCAAGGCAGCTGGGCCCCCGCGCAGCACGCCTCGCTGGCCGCGCTGCGCGCCGCCGAGACCGGCCGCCCCGTGGTGCACGCCACGCTCACGGGCATCAGCGCGGTGCACGGCCCGTCCGGCGGTCGGATCGGCCCTGCGCTGGCGACCTCGGCGAGCGCGGCCCAGGTGTACGAGGTGCCGCTCGCCCGCGGCACGACGCTCTACGTCCGCTTCGGGGACTGGCCGGTGGGCGCGGCGCTGGCCGCCCTGGCCGCGTACTGCGTGGTGCGGGGCGCCCGTTCGCCCGTACTCAGGAGGCCTGCTCCAGAGCCGAGCGCACCACCCGCTCGCACAGCTCGTGGGTGAGCAGCGCGTCCCGGGCGCTGACCGCCTTGCCCGCCTCCACGGCTTCGAGGAAGGCGTCCACGACCTGCTCGATGCCGCGCTGGCGGGCGACCGGCACCCAGTCCCCGCGCCGCCGCACGGTGGGCTGGCCCCGGTGGTCGACGATCTCGGCGAGGTTGACGACCTGCCGCTTGGTGTCCTGGCCCGAGACCTCAAGGACCTCTTCGGTGGAGCCGGACCGCCGGTTCATGATGCCGAGGGCGGTGAAGCCGGGGCCCGACATCTGGAGCATCACCTGATGCATCAGCCCCTCGCGCACCACTGCCCGTACGTCGATGTGGTCGGCCTCGCCGGGCAGCAGGAAGCGCAGGGTGTCGACGACGTGGATGAAGTCGTCCAGGACGAAGGTCCGCGGGTCCTCGGGCAGTCCGACGCGGTTCTTCTGCATGACGATCAGCTCGCGCGGGTGCTGCGCGCACTGCGCGTAGCCGGGCGCGTGGCGGCGGTTGAAGCCGACGGCCAGCGGGACCCCGAGCTCCTCGGCGCGCTCCACCAGCCTCGCCGAGTCCGCGAACTCGTAGGCGAGCGGCTTGTCCACGTACGTCGGCACGCCCGCCTCCAGCAGCCGCTCCACGATCTCGGGGTGGACGGCGGTCGGGGCGTGCACGAACGCGGCGTCGAGCCCCTGCGCGAGCAGCGCGTCGAGGTCGGTGTGCAGGCGCCCGGCCGGGACGTGGTGGAGCGCGCCGACCCGTTCCAGCGTGGCGGGGGTACGGGTCTGCAGGTGCAGCTCGATCCCCGGGCGCGTGGTGAGGACGGGCAGGTACGCCTTCTGCGCGATGTCGCCGAGTCCGATACAGCCGACCTTCACCGGGAGCCTCCAGGTTCGTTCCTCGTGGGACTTGCGCAGCCTAATCGCTGGTGGCGGTGCGTGCGTTCGACCAAGATGTCGACCATGACCATCAGCGCTGGATCCGACCGCAACGAGCCCTCCACCACCGCGAACGAGCGGGACATGCTGGACGGTTGGCTCGACTACCACCGTGCCACCCTCGCCTGGAAGTGCGAGGGCCTCCAGGACGAAGAGCTGCGGCTGGCCCCGCTCGATCCTTCCGAACTGAGCCTGCTGGGCCTGGTCCGGCACATGGCGGAGGTGGAGCGCTACTGGTTCCGGGAGATCATGCTGGGCGAGGAGCTCCCCGAGCTGTACTGCACCGAGGAGGACCCGGACGGGGACTTCCACTTCACCGGGAAGGACACCTGGGCCCAGGCCGAGCAGGTGTGGCAGACCGAGGTCGGGCTGGCCCGGCAGGCCGCCGCCGGCCGTTCCCTGGACCTGCTCTCGGACGCCGGGAGCCACCACCGCGGCGAGGTGTTCAGCCTGCGCTGGGTCTACACCCACATGATCGAGGAGTACGCGCGCCACAACGGCCACGCGGACCTGCTCCGGGAGCGGATAGACGGCTCCACGGGCGACTGACCGTCCCGCCCGGCGGGCGACCAGCCGTCACCCGTGCGGGGTGAATATCGGCTGCGGGTTTTCGCAACGGGGTCCTCGCCCAGCAGAGTTGCGCGAGTGCATCCAACCCGAACCACGACAAAGCTCCTGCTCACGGTCGCCTGCGCCGTCTCGGCCGTTTCCGGCTGTGTGAACGTGACCCCCGCCCCGATGCAGCCGGCGGGCGCCCCCAGCACCCCGGGGGCGCCGCCGCAGCACGCGCCGCGCGGCGGTCCTGGGGCCGCGCCGGTGGTCGTCGAGGCGCCCGCCTTGGAGGCGTTGAAGGCGCTGCCGGGGCAGGCCGCGCGGCCGGCCCCGTCGGCCGCGGCCGCCCGGCGGTCCGCGGCGCGCGGCGCCGCGGCGGACGAGGCGGTCCCGGAGTCCGCGGCGGTCGGCCCTCCGGTCCTGGACATCCCGGAGCCCCATGCCCCCGCCGAACGGGCCGGCCACGGCCACGGCGACGGCGACGGGCGTCCCGGCGGCCGCCCGCCGCACCAGCAGCGGCCGGACGCCCAGGTGCCGCGCCAGCTGGTGCGGGAGCTGCCGGTGCGGCCGGCCGACGTGTGCGCGCTGGGCCGCCGGCACGGGCGCTGGCACCCGGACAGCCCGGAGGCCCGCATCTGCGCGGGCGTCCACGGCGGCTGAGGCCGCGTCCCGGATCCCGCTACGGGTGCTGCTCCGGGAACGGCCTGGGCCCCTCGCCCGGTTCCGCCGCGAGCCGCCGCTCCAGCCGGGCGATGGCGGCCCGTACGCCGTTCCCGTACCCGTCGTCGCCCAGCGCGCCGGTGGCCGCCCGGGCCCGCGCCAGGTGGACGCGGGCCGCCTCGGGCCGCCGTAGCTTCACGTAGTCGGCGGCCAGGCTCAGGTGCAGCGACGGGTAGAAGACCCGTACGGCCTGGTCGGGGCCGCTGCGGCCGTCCTCGGCCGGGACGCCCCCGGCGGGCCGCTGCGCGGGCCCTTCGGCGGCGGTGAGGGCCCGCAGGTCCCAGGCGAGTTCGTCGGCGGGGTCGTCCTGGGCGTCGGCCAGGTAGTGCGCGAGCGTGCACCGGTGGAGGGAGTCGCCCTCCTCGCCGATCTCGGACCAGATCTCGCCGAGCCGGTTGCGGGCCTCCTCGCGGTCCCCTGCGTGCAGCAGGATGACCGCTTGGCCGATCCTGGTCATGACGGCGTCCTCCGACGCCTCCTGCTGCTCGGTCAACGTGGCCTCCGGCTTGCTCTGCCAGACCTGCCGCGGTCTGATCGTCATGACGCTAGCCGGAGGCACCGGCAATGGCGCCGAGGCGCGGTGGGGCGTCAGCCCAGGTCCGGGATCCGCCAGTCGATCGGCTCATGGCCCTGTGCGGCCACGGCCTCGTTGATCTGCGTGAAGGGCCGGGAGCCGAAGAACTTCTTGGCCGACAGCGGGGAGGGGTGGGCGCCCTTGACGACCGCGTGCCGCTCCTCGTCGATCAGGGGGAGCTTCTTCTGGGCGTAGGCGCCCCAGAGGACGAAGACGGCCGGGTCGGGGCGCTCGGCCACGGCACGGATGACCGCGTCGGTGAACTTCTCCCAGCCCTTGCCCTTGTGCGAGTTGGGCTCGGCCTCGCGGACGGTGAGCACCGCGTTGAGCAGCAGGACGCCCTGCTCGGCCCACGGCATCAGATAGCCGTTGTCCGGGATGGGCGTGCCCAGCTCGGCCTGCATCTCCTTGTAGATGTTGCGCAGCGAGGGCGGGGTCTTGACCCCGGGCTGCACGGAGAAGCACAGGCCGTGGCCCTGGCCGGCGCCGTGGTACGGGTCCTGGCCGAGGACCAGCACCTTCACCTGGTCGAACGGCGTGGCCTCCAGGGCCGCGAAGACCTGCTCGCGGGGCGGGTAGACCGGCCCGTTCGCCCGCTCCTTCTCGACGAACTCGGTGAGCTCTTTGAAGTAGGGCTGGTCCAGCTCCCCGCCGAGGACGGGGAGCCAGGACTCGGGCAGCATCTGGGTCACGTCTACAACCTCCGGTACAAGTTCACGCGACTGCGTCGTACAACGCTTCAGAACTTACCGGGGGCCACTGACAACACTCCGCGCGAGTGTGCCGCCGGGGCGGCTACCAGCTGGTCTTGCGGTACAGCTCCCACATCTGCATGACCGTCTGCGGGTCGAGCGCCCGCTCGGCGCCCGCGATGTCCTCGCGTGCGGCGACGTACAGCTTGCCCTGCCACAGCGGCAGCAGCCGCACGTCCTGGGCGAAGATCTGCTGGGCCTGCTCGAACTCGTGGACGCCGGCCGACCGGTCGCTCTCGCGGCGGGACTTGGGCAGCAGGGTCTTGAGGATCTCGGCGGGCTCGTACGGGGTGCCGACCGCGTTCTCCTTGCCGACGAACGGCGCGATGAAGTTGTCCGGGTCCGGGAAGTCGGGGAACCAGCCGCGGCCGAAGACCGGGTACTCGCCGTTCTTGTAGCCGACCTGGAAGGTCTTCCAGGGCTGGCCGCGCAGGTTGACCTTGAAGAGGTTGCTGGCTTCCAGCTGCCGCTTGATCTCGGTGAACTCGTCGGCGGTGGAGGCACCGTAGCGGTCGGTGGTGTACCAGAAGGTCAGCTCCACCTGCTGGGTGATCCCGGCGTCCTTGAGGATCTTCCTGGCCTTCTCGACGTCCGCGTGGCCGTACACGTCGTAGAAGGGCGTCTTGTGGCCGACGACGCCCTTGGGGACCATCGAGTACAGCGGCTCGGCGGTGCCCTGGTAGACCTTGGAGACGATCTCCCCGCGGTCGATGACCTGGGCGATGGCCTGGCGCACCGCGGGCTTGGCGACCTGCGGGTCCTTCGGGTTGAAGACCAGGTAGCGGATCTCCGCGCCGACGTTCTCGACGACCTGGACGCCCGCGTTGTGCGACTCGGGGCTCTGCAGGTCCTTGATCTGCGTGGCGGAGAGTCCTCGGTAGGTCGCGTCGATCTCCTTGCCCTTGAGCGCCGAGATCATCTTCGCGGAGTCCGTGAAGTAACGGATGGTGACGCCGTCGTTGCGGCGGTTCGCGAAGCCCGTGTAGCCGCCGTTGCGGGTCAGGACGGCCTGGGAGCCCTCCTTGTAGGACTCCAGCACGTACGGGCCGGAGCCGGTGACCTTGCCGTCCTCGCGCAGCTTGTCGGCCGGGTAGTCCTTGGGCGCGACCAGCGAGGCGGCGGGCGATCCGAGGACGTACGGGAAGGTCGCGTCCGAGGTGTTCAGGTGGAAGACGACCGTCAGCGGGTCCGGAGTCTCGATCTTGTCCAGGCTGCCGAACAGGCCCTTGGGGCCGTTCTTGGAGTCGATGGTCCGGATCCGGTCGAGGGAGTGCTTGACCGCCTTGGCGTCGAGCGGCTCGCCGTTGGAGAACTTCAGCCCCTTGCGCAGGACGCACCGGTACGACTCGCTCGCGGCGTCCGTGAACTCGCAGTTCTGCGCGGCGTCCGGCTGGGGCTTGGTGGAGCCCGTGGGGAAGGCCAGCAGGGTCTGGTAGATGTTCCGGTAGAGCTCCCAGGAGCCGTCCCAGGCATCGGCGGGATCGAGGGTGGTCGGCGTGCTGGTCGTGCCCACGACGACCCGCTTCGCATCGTCGCCACCGTCGTCCGAGAGCAGTCCGCATCCGGCGAGCAGGGATATGGACGCAAGGGCCGCAGAGACCTGCAGGCATCTGGTCCGGTTGAACACGTGCACGCTCCTCGATCAGCCAGGGGTGCGGCAGACCCTACCGCAGTGCCCCACAAATCCAATGGGCAGGTTTCGTGGGGCACTTGACCGGTTCCGTGCATATTCGGTATGCATTTGACCGCCTTTCGGCGCCAAATCCGTCCGATTATCGGTCAGTGCACTCCGGCATTGAGGAACATTCCCCCGTCAACGACCAGAGTTTGTCCAGTGATCCATTCCGCTTGTGCAGATGTAAGAAAAGCGGCGGCCCCTCCGATGTCCTCCGGGACCCCGAGCCGGCCGAGCGGATAGGCGGCCGCGGCCTCCTGCTCCCGGCCCTCGTACAGCGCCTGGGCGAACTTGGTCTTGACCACCGCGGGGGCGATCGCGTTGACCCGGACACCCGGTGCCATCTCGTGGGCGAGCTGGAGGGTGAGATTGACCATGGCGGCCTTGCTCATCCCGTACGCGCCGATGAAGGGCGAGGCGGAGACGCCCGCGATGGAGGCGATGTTCACGATCGCGCCGCCGTTGTCCTTCTGCCAGGCGTGCCAGGTCCGCTGGGCGAAGCCGAGCGCCGAGATCACATTGGTCTCGAACACCTTGCGCGCGACCCCGAGGTCCAGATCCGCGATCGGACCGAAGACCGGATTGGTGCCCGCGTTGTTCACCAGGAAGTCCAGACGCCCGAAGGCCTCCATCGTGCGCTCCACGGCGACGGCCTGGTGGGCCTCGTCGTGCGCCTTGCCGGCCACGCCGATGACCCGGTCCGCGCCGAGCCGCTCGACGGCCTCCTTGAGGGCCTCCTCGTTGCGCCCGGTGATGCAGACCCGGTCGCCCCTGGCGACCAGCGCCTCGGCGATGCCGTAGCCGATGCCCCTGCTCGCGCCGGTGATCAGCGCGACCTTGCCGCTGTCGATGCCGTTTTCCCTGTCGTCCGTCATCAGGTACGCCCTGCCTCTCGTGAGCTCGTCAGTTGAGCGGGCCGCCGGCCACGTACATGACCTGGCCCGAGACGAAGCCGGCGGCCTCGCCCGTGAAGAACGCGATGGCGTTGGCGATGTCGTCCGGTCGGCCGACGCGCTGCACGGGGATCTGGGTCGCGGCGGCGGCCTGGAAGTCCTCGAAGCCCATGCCCACGCGGGCGGCCGTCTGGGCGGTCATCTCGGTGACGATGAAGCCGGGGGCGACGGCGTTCGCGGTGACGCCGAACTTGCCGAGCTCGATGGCCAGGGTCTTCGTCAGGCCCTGGAGACCGGCCTTGGCGGCGGAGTAGTTGGCCTGGCCGCGGTTGCCGAGCGCGGAGCTGCTGGAGAGGTTCACGATGCGGCCGAACTTGGCCTCCACCATGTACTTCTGGCAGGCCTTGGACATCAGGAACGCACCGCGCAGGTGCACGTTCATGACCATGTCCCAGTCGTTGTCGCTCATCTTGAAGAGGAGGTTGTCGCGCAGCACGCCCGCGTTGTTGATCAGGATGGTCGGGGCGCCGAGCTCCTGGGCCACGCGCGCGACGGCCGCCTCCACCTGCGCGCTGTCGGAGACGTCGCAGCCGACCGCGAGGGCCTTGCCGCCGGCCGCCGTGATCGCCTCCACGGTGTCCTTGCAGGCCGCCTCGTCGAGGTCGAGTACGGCGACCGCCCGGCCTTCGGCGGCCAGGCGTACGGCGGTGGCCGCGCCGATGCCCCGGGCCGCCCCGGTCACGATCGCGACGCGCTGCTCGGTGGTGGACATGCTGGATCTCCTCGCCCTTGAGAAACGGCCACCCAGAGGTGAGCAACCGCTTAGTAGCTTCAGCTGAGGAGACGCTAGGAGCCCTGGCACCCGGTGTCAACGGGGGCCGGATCCGGCCCCGCCGACCTTCGAGGCGGCCCCGTGCCCGTCCGCGCCCGCGTCAGCGGACCAGCAGGTCCAGCAGCCGCTCCACCTCGGCGGCGGGATCGGCCGTCAGGCCGGTGTGCACCGGCCCCGGCTGCACCACCGTGCTGCGCGGCGCGATCAGCCACCGGAACCGCCGCCCGGGGTCGTCGCCCGCGGCCTGGCCCGCCTGCTCACCGCCGGTGCACACGCCCTCCACCGCGCGCAGGGCCGCCCGTACGCCGGCCACATCGGCCTTCGGGTCCAGCGCGAGGAGCTTGGCCTCGTCGAGGTGGGTGCGCGCGGCCACGTAGGAGTGCGCGCGGCAGTAGACGATCACGCCGGCGTTGAAACACTCCCCGCGCTCCATCCGGGGCACCACGCGCACCAGTGCGTATTCGAACACGTCCCGCTCGGTCACTCGCTGCCGCTCTTCTTCTGGTGGGGCTGGGGGGCGAGACGCTCGGCGAGCCAGCCGGGCGGACCCGAGCGGGGCTTCACCTCGGCCTCCATCGAGATCCTCTCGTGGATCGTGGCCGCGCGCGGCAGCAGCACCTCCACGTAGGCGCGGCGCACCGCGTCGGTGGAGTCGAAGCCGGGCTCGTCGACCAGCCACTCGTCGGGGACGTCGGCGGCCACCTCGGTCAGCAGTTCCTCGGTGACGAGGGGGGCCAGCGCCGCGGCGGCGGCGGCGATGTCCGGGCCGACGGGGGCCAGGACGTGGTCGGAGGCGTTGTACGGCTTGGCCGCGGCGGCCCCGGCGGTGGGCCAGTTGTGGTGCCAGATCATGGTGGCGCCGTGGTCGATGAGCCAGGCGTCGCCGTGCCAGACCAGCATGTTCGGGTTGCGCCAGGAGCGGTCGACGTTGTTGATCAGCGCGTCGAACCAGACCACGCGCCCCGCCTCGACGGGGTCCACCTGGTACGCCAGCGGGTCGAAGCCGATCGAGCCGGGCAGGTAGTCCATCCCGAGGTTGAGCCCGCCGCTCGCCTTGAGCAGTTCCTGGACCTCCTGGTCGGGCTCGCCGAGCCCGATCACGGGGTCGAGCTGCATCTGCACCAGCCGCGGGACACGCAGTCCCAGCCGCTGGGCGAGGCGCCCGCAAATGACCTCGGCGACCAGGGTCTTGCGCCCCTGGCCCGCGCCGGTGAATTTCATGACGTATGTACCGAGATCGTCGGCCTCGACGATGCCCGGGAGCGAGCCGCCCTCACGCAGGGGCGTGACATAGCGGGTCGCGATCACTTCTGTGAGCATCGCCCCAGGCTATCCGGCGGCCCGTCCGCAGGATCCGAGGCGCCGCCGTCCGGGGACCGGGCCCGGTCCCTTGACCTGCCGACTCGGCCGCCAGTTGAATGTGCGCGCAACCGGAACTCACCCCCAGAGAGCTGGACTTGGCATGCGCAGAACATTCATCTCGGCCCTTGCGAGCACCCTCGGCGCCGCTGCCCTGGTCGTGGCGCTGCCGACCGGGGCGAGCGCCAACGTCCTGCGGCTCCTGCCCCAGAACGCCAACGGCCTGGAGCAGACCTTCTCCCCCGCCTACGACTACGACGGGGACGGCTGCTACGCCACCGCCGCCATCGGCGCCGACGGCGCCCTCAACCCGGGCCTGCGGCTGGGCGGGGCCGTGAACGGCCACTGCCACGACCCGGCCCAACTGGCCAACGCCAACACGTACTCGCGCCAGAAGTGCAACAACGGCTGGTGCGCGGTGATGTACGCCAGCTACTTCGAGAAGGACCAGGCCACCCTGGGCCCCGCGGCCATCGGGCACACCCACGACTGGGAACACGTCGTCGTGTGGATCAACAACGACCAGGTCCGGTACGTCTCGGTGTCCCAGCACAGCAGCTACCAGGTGGCCGCCGCCGCCTCGGTGCGCTTCGACGGAACCCACCCGAAGATCGTCTACCACAAGGACGGCGCCTCGACCCACGCCTTCCGCTTCGCCAACACCAACGACGAACCGCCGGAGAACGCCACCCGCGGCTGGTTCTTCCCGCGCCTCGTGGGCTGGGAGGGCTACCCGGCCGGCTTCCGGGACAAGCTCATGAACGCCAACTTCGGCGCGGCCACGATCAAGATCAAGGACGGGTCGTTCAACGACCACCTCGCCCGCTCCATGCCCGCCGGGATCGCCTTCGACCCCCGCGCCTGAGCACCCGCACCCGTTCAGCGCGCGGGAGCCCACTGCCCGATGAGGTCCTGCGCCGTCGTGATCGTCGCGACCAGGGCGAGCGAGTTGCGGATCACCTCGGCGGTACAGGAGGCGGGCACCCCGGCGATCGCGTCGGACGGGACCACGACCCGGTAGCCGAGGTTCACGGCGTCGAAGACGGTGTTGGGTATCGCGATGTTCGAGGAGACGCCGGTGACGACGAGGGTACGGATGCCCAGGTTGCGCAGCAGGGCGTCCAGGTCGGTGCCTGCCATCGGCGACAGCCCGTGCAGCCGGCGCACCACCAGGTCCTGCTCGGCGACGGCGATGGGTGGCGCGACCTGCACCGCCCGGCTGCCGGACAACTGGCGCACCGGCAGCCGCCCGGCGGCCCGGAACAGCCGCGCGTTGGAATTGGCCCCCAGCCCGTCCGGCCGCCGCTCGGCCACCGCGTGCAGTACCTGTACGCCGGCCCCGTGCGCGGCGTCGACCAGCGCGGCCACCCGGCCGAGCATGCCGGAGTCCTGCGCCTCCTTCGCCAGCTCGGGCAGCGCGCTCTCCTCTCCGACGACGCCGTTCTGGCACTCGACGGTGAGGAGCGCGGTGGTGGCGGGATCGAATTCGGGCATGGCTCCCCCTGGCGTGGCGACGGAAGAGCCTTCATGATTCCTGACACACAGTCAGATGTGAAGGGGCGCGGGAGCGATGGACGAGACACGCTCGGACAGCACACAGCGGCGGGGCCGCCGCATCATGATGACCGACGCAGAAGTGGACGCCTTCCTGCGCGAACAGCGCACCTGCCGGGTGGCCACCGTCTCCCCGGACGGCCGCCCGCACGTGGGGGCGCTCTGGTTCGCCTGGGACGGCACCTCGCTGTGGCTGTACTCGATCACGCGCAGCCGGCGCTGGTCCGACCTGCGCAAGGACCCGCGCATCTCGGTGGTGGTGGACTCCGGCGAGGCGTACGACGAACTGCGCGGGGTGGAACTGTCCGGCAGCGCCGTCTTCGTGGGCGAGGCCCCGCGCACCGGTGAGCCGTGCCCGGAACTGGCCGAGGCGGAACGGATCTTCCCCGTCAAGAACTTCGGCATCGAGGAGATGCCGCACGACGGCCGGCACGCCTGGATCCGGCTCACCCCGGATTCCGTCGTCTCCTGGGACTTCCGCAAGATCTAGGGGGGTGTCTGGCGCCGCGGCCGGCTCGGCCTCACCTCCTCGCGGCCACCTGCCGCAGGGAGTCGACGGCGGCCCGGATCGAGGGCCGCCGGTCGGCGTCCGCGCGCCAGACGGCGTACACATGGCGGCGTACGGTGTCGGCGACCGGCAGCAGCCGGACCCCCGGGGGCACCGGCCCGCGCCCCAGACGGGGTGTCACGCACACGCCCAGCCCGGCCTCGACGAAGGCCAGTTGGGTGTGGTGCTCCTCGGCGATGTGCGCGATGCGGGGCTCGACGCCGGTGCCGCGCAGCGTGTACACCAGCCACTCGTGGCAGAACTGCCCCTCGTTCCAGGAGATCCAGTCGTCGTCGGCGAACTGGGCGAGGGAGACCTCGCCGCGCCCGGCGAGCGCATGGCCGGCCGGCACCGCGATGTCGACGGAGTCGTCGAGCAGATGGGTGCGGGTGAGCTCGGCCGGCACCGGCATCCGCTTGTTGTGCCAGTCGATGGCCAGAGCCAGGTCGAGGTCCCCTCGGACGACCGCGGCCATGCTCTCCTCGGGCTCCTGCTCCCTGACCCGGGCCCGCAGTTCGGGGTGTTCCACGCGCAGCGAGGCCAGCACCTCGGGCAGCAGCCCGCGCATGGCGGTCGGGAAGGCGCCGATGCGCAGTTCCCCCACCGCGCAACCGCGCTGGGCCTCGACGTCCGCCTGGGCGAGCTCCACCTGGGAGATGATCCGCGCCGCGTGATCGGCGAGCAGCCGCCCCGCGTCGGTGAGGCGGACCCCGCGCCCGTTCTTGGCCAGCAGCGGCTGGCCGACCTCGCGCTCCAGCTTCGCCATCTGCTGGGACACGGCGGAGGTGGTGACGTGCAGCCCGTCGGCCGCGCCGCTCACCGAGCCGTGGCGGGCGAGGGCGTCGAGGGTGCGGAGCCGCTCCAGGTTCAACATGTAAGTGATGCTACGTCTTCAGCGTCAAGAAATCTCGCTTGTCCTACGAGGTTGAAGCCTAGAGAGTTGGACCATGAGCGCACCCGCCACGCCCCGGCCCACCACCCTCCTCTCCCCGCCGACGACCGCACCGCCCCGGACCGCCGGCCGGCTGGACTGGCGGGTGCGCTTCGCGATCCTCTCGGTGATCTGGGGCTTCAGCTTCCTGCTGATCAAGGTGGGTACGGAGGCGTACGCGCCCTTCCAGGTCGCCCTCGGCCGGGTCTTCTTCGGCGCGCTCGCCCTGCTGACGGTCATGCTGCTCCGCCGCGAACCGCTCCCCCGGGGCCGGCGCACCTGGGCCCACCTGACCGTCGCGGCGCTCCTGCTCAACGCGGCCCCGTTCTCCCTCTTCGCGTACGCCGAGCTGAGCATCCCCTCCAGCCTGGCGGGGATCTGCAACGCCACGTCGCCGCTGTGGGGCATGGCCCTCTCGCTGGTGGCCCTGTCCGAGGACCGCCCGACGCGCCGCCGCTTCGCCGGTCTGGGCCTGGGCTTCCTCGGGGTGCTCACCGTCCTCGGCGCCTGGCAGGGCTTCGCGGGAGTCGACGCCAAGGGCACCGCGCTCGCCCTGCTGGCCTCCCTCTGCTACCCGATCGGCTGGATCTACGTCCGCCGCACCCTGGCGTCCGTGCCGGGCTCCCCGGTCGCCCTGACCGGAGCCCAGCTCCTGATCGCCACGCTGCAACTCGCCGCGGTCAGCGCACTGTTCACCAGCGCCCCGACGTCGTTCCCGCTGTGGCCGACGCTGTCGGTCGTCGCCCTGGGCGCCCTCGGCACGGGTATGGCGCTGCAGATGCAGTACGGCCTGGTCTCGGAGGTCGGCCCGACGACCGCCCAGATGGTCACCTACTTCATCCCGGTCATCGCGACCACGGCGGGCGTCCTGCTGCTGGGCGAACAGCTCCACTGGAACACCCCGGTCGGCGCAGTGATCGTCCTGGTGGGAGCGGCCCTCACACAGGCCCGCCCCACCGCACGAAAGCACTAGCCAAGCCCCGCCTCAGCCGAAGCGGCCGCCCCCCACCGGGCGGACCGCCGCCGCCACGGCGGCGGCGAGGCCCGGCACCTCCGCGGGTGACAGCGAGGACACCGTCATACGGACCCCCGGGCCCGCCTCCACCCGGAAGCGGCTGCCCGGGGCCACCGCCCAGCCGGCGCCCATCATCCGCGTCACCACGGCCGTCTCGTCGGCCACCGGCACCCACACGTTCATGCCGCTGCGCCCGTGCGCCCGTACGCCCTGCTCCGCCAGCGCCGCGACCAGACCGTCCCGCCGCTGCGCGTAGGACCGCGCCACCGCCACCCGGTCCACGGCGCCGGAGTTCCACAGTTCCACCATCGTGTACTGGAGCAGCCGGCTCACCCACCCCGCGCCCAGCCGCTGCCGACCGCGCAGCCGGTCCAGCGTGACCGCGTCCCCGGTCAGCACCGCCAGCCGCAGGTCCGGGCCGTACGCCTTCGCCGTCGAGCGGACCACCGCCCAGTGCCGGGTCACACCGCCCAGGGCGTGCAGCGGGACGTCCACGATGCCGTGGGCGTGGTCGTCGCTGATGACCAGCACCTCCGGGTACCCGGCCAGCAGCGCCCGCAGCTCCTGCGCGCGGGCCCCGCTCACCGCCGCGCCCGTCGGGTTCTGCGCCCGCGCCGTCACGATCAGCGCCCGCGCCCCCGCCTCCAGCGCCCGCGCCACCGCTTCGGGCACCGGCCCGTCGTCGTCCACCGCCACCGGCAGCGCGCGCAGACCCAGCGCCGGCACCAGGTCCAGCACCCCGCCCCAGCCCGGGTCCTCCAGCGCCACCCCGTCCCCGGGCCGCAGGTGCGCGACCAGCACCCGCTCGATCCCGTCGAGCGCGCCCGAGGTCACGGCCACCGGCCCGGCGGGCACCCCGTCGGCGTCCAGATCGGCCCGGGCCAGGCGCGCCAGCTCCGGGGCGACGGGGTCGTCACCGTAGAGGGTCGGCGCCTGCGCGTACCGCCGGGCCGCCCCCGCCAGCGCCGCGTCCAGTGCGGGCAGCAGCCGTACGTCCGGATTGCCCGCCGCGATGTCGCGCACCCCCGCGGGCACGGCGATGCGCAGCTCGTCGCGGGGCGCGCTCGCCGGCCGGGCGCGCACCCGGCTGCCGCGCCGCCCGTCGGTCTCGATGACCCCTCGCTCGCGCAGCGACCGGTACGCGGCGGCCACGGTGTTCGGGTTCACCCCCAGCACACCGGCCAGCTCCCGCATCGGCGGCAGCACGACTCCCGGCGGCAGGGCACCCGAGCCCACGCCTGCCTCGACACTGGCCGCGATCTCGGATGCGCGCCGTCCTGTGATCCGATACTCTCCTAGCACAAACCACATTATGCACTAGTGCAATGGAGTCCGCACCATGAGCGCCACGATCGCAACGGAGACGACCGAGTCGGCCCCCTCGCCGGAGCCGAGCGACCGGTACGCCCCCACCGACCGCACCGTTCCCAGCCGCTCCCGGGACCGCGCGCGCTACGACCGCGAGACGGTGCACTCGATACTCGACCAGGCCTACATCTGCCACCTCGGCTTCGTCCGCGACGGCGCCCCGGTGGTCCTGCCGACCCTCTTCGGCCGAGTCGGCGAGAGCCTCTACATCCACGGCTCCACCGGCTCGCGCCCGCTCCTCGCCGCCGGCAAGGCCGACCCGGGCCTGCCCGTCTGCGTGACGGTGACCCACGTCGACGGCCTGGTGCTGGCCCGCTCGGCCTTCCACCACTCGCTGAACTACCGCTCGGTGGTCGTCCACGGCACCGCGTACCAGGTCACCGACGAGGAGGAGTGCCGGCTGGCGCTCGACGCCCTGGTCGACCACGTCGTACCGGGCCGCTCCGCGGACTGCCGGCCCACCAACGCCAAGGAGCTCGCCGCCACCGCCGTGATCCGCCTGGACCTCACCGAGGTGTCCGCGAAGCTGCGTACGGGCGGGCCGAACGACGATGCCGAGGACCTGGGCCTGCCCTTCTGGTCGGGCGTGGTCCCGGTCGCACCGGCCTACGGGACCCCGATTCCCTCCGCCGACCTGGCCCCCGGCATCACCGCACCGGCCTACCTCGCGGCGCTCTGAGCGACCGGGGCGGGCCGGACCACCGGCCCGCCCGCGGGCCGCCGCGCCTCCGCCGCGATCAGCGCACCCACCGCCGTCAGCAGCAGTACGGTGCCCAGCACCACGGCGCCGGTCAGCCGCTCCCCGAGCAGCAGGACGGCGATCACCGCCGCGCTGACCGGCTCGATCAGCATGATCACCGACACGGTCGCGGCCCGCACCGCCGCGGCCCCGGTGAAGTAGAGCGCGTACGCGAGCGCCGTCGGCACGATCGCCACGTACACCAGGAGCCAGAACACCCGCGCGGGCTGCCCGGTGTGCGGCAGCGCCCCCTCCAGCACCGCGAGCGGCAGCAGGCTCACCGTGCCCACCGCGACCGACCAGGCGGTGGTGACCAGCGGATCGCCGCCGGCCCCGCGCCGCCCGAGCGCGCGGGCCCGCAGGGTCATCGCCGCGTACCCGGCCGCCGACAGCAGCGCCCAGCCGACGCCGAGCGGCCGCACCTCGCCGCCCCCGCCGCCCAGGACGAGCACGGCCAGCCCGGCCAGCGCCCCGGCGACGGCGGCCACGCCGCCCTTCCCGAGCCGCTCGCCCATCCAGTGCCGCGCGCCGAGCGCGATCAGTACGGGTCCGGCGCCGAGCGTGACCACGGTCCCCACGGCCAGGCCGGTCTCCCGCACGGCCCCGAAGTACGCGGCCTGGAAGAGCGTGAACAGCAGCCCCGTACCGATCAGGGACGGCACCGAGGGCCGCCCGCCCGCGCCGGCCCGCGCACCCCGGCCGCCCCGGCGGCGTACGGCGAGCACGGCGAGCAGCACCGCGAGCCCGCCCGCGCACCGCCAGAAGGACAGTGCGAGCGGACCGAGGTCACTGGCCAGGAAGAGCAGGGAGGCGGCCGCCCCGGCGGTGCCCCAGGCAGCTCCGGCAACGACGAGGTACAGCAGGTTGCGCCCGGAAGCGGGCGAATGGTTCGACACGAGAGATCTCCGCGCATGCGTGAAATGAAGGACGGGGGAAGCCGGTCATCACTTCGCGGGCAGCGCGGACCCGCCCGGGAACACCCGGGCCGGGTCACTTGCGAAAAAGGCGGCCGCCCGCGCTAGGCGGCGGGAGGCGGAAGCACGGTCGAAAGCATGATCGGCAGCCTAGGCCCTTGCCGTCTCGCGGTCCAGTGCGGCCGGATCCGCCGCCCCCGGCGGGGTCGGCCGGGAGGTCTGTGCGACGAAGGCCCCGCCCAGCACCAGCGCGCCGCCGACGATCTGCGGGGTGGAGAGGTGCTCGCCGAGGAGCACCCATGCCAGCACGGTCGCGACGACCGCCTCCAGGCAGGCCACCACGCCGGCGATCTGCGGCGAGAGCTTGCGGACGGACACCACGCCCGTCAGGTACGCGAACACGGTCGCGATCAGCACCACCCAGCCCAGCAGGAGGGGCGCCGGCAGGGTCAGGTCGCCGACGGCAGCGTCGGAGCCCAGGATCTGCCAGTCGATCCGCCAGGGTCGGGCGATCACGGTCATCACCACGGCGCCGACGATCATTCCGTACGCGATCACGCCCAGCGGGTCGGGCGCGTCGTCCCCGTCGGCGCCCTGGTCGGCGAAGACGAAGTAGAACGCCTGGCAGCAGGCCGCGGCGACACCGAGCAGCACGCCGAGCGGGTCCAGGCTCAGCCCGGACCAGATCTCGACCACACAGGCCAGGCCGACGACGGCCAGGGCCGCCCCGGCCGCGGCCGCCCGGGTCACCGGCTTGCGCTGCACGAAGCGGATCCACCCGAGCAGCAGCGACGGGCCGAGGTACTCCAGCAGCAGCGCCACGCCCACCGGGATCCGGGACAGGGAAGCGAAGTAGAAGGCCTGCACACCGGCCACCGCGACGAGGCCGAAGCCGGCGAGCAGCAGCGGCTTGCGGCGTACGAGATCACGGTGGCGCCAGGCCAGCGGGGACAGCACGAGCGCCGCCCCGGCCACCCTGAGCCACACCATGTGCAGCGGGTCCAGACCCGCCTCGATCAGCGGCTTCGCCGCGACCCCCGAACCACCGAACGCGACTGCCGAAATGAGGGCGAGGCCCAGTCCGGCGTTCTTCCCTGACGCTTGCATCCGGACATCATGACAGGGCCCGTCAGGACCAACACGTACGTGACGCCTGTTGAGACGCACCCGATACCCGGCGTGACCGGGCCTTCGATATCTGACAGGTCGTCAGTCTTGAATGTTCCGACCGCCGGGACTACCTTCCGCCGCACGTACCTGACGAGAAGGGGTGGTCGCATGGCTGAAGTCACCGCGGAATCACGCATCGAGGCGCCCGCCGCCAAGCTGTGGGCCCAGCTGACGGACTGGGACGCGTACGGCCAGTGGAGCATGACCCACACCAACTTCCCCAAGGGCGGTCCCGAGACCCTCGCGGTCGGGTCCAGCTTCGCCGAGAACATGAAGATGATGGGTTTCCCGGCCGAGGTCGTGTGGACCGTCTCGGAGCTGGAGGACGAGCGCGTCTTCGCCATCACCGGCAAGGGCCCGATGGGCGTGGCCGTCCTGACCCGCTACACCCTGGTCCCGGACGGCGGGGCCACCACGGTCCGCATCGACGGCGAGTTCACGGGGGCCGCCGTCTCCCTGATGGCGGGCAAGCTCAAGGACTCGGCGACGGCCGCGCTGAACGAGTCGCTGCGCAAGCTCGCCGGCCTAGTGGCCTGACCCCGGCCCGGACTCCCGGCACGTCATCGCGTACGACAGCGCGCCCCGCGAGAGGAGTCGCGGGGCGCGCTGCTGCGCTGTCGCGCAGTGGGCGGGTGGGGGTCCGGCCGGACTCAGTGCTCGTCGGCCAGGATCAGGTAGAGCTTCTTGCGGGCGTCGTTGACGACGGCGAGGGCCTTCTCCCGCTGCGCGGGGGTGCCGGTCTTGAAGACCTGACCGAAGGCCTCCATCAGACCGAAGCCGGCCGTCCGGATCTCGTTCATCGCCTCGAAGTCGAAGCCGCGCCCGGCCTCCGCCCAGGGGGCGTCCGGGCCCGACTCGGCCTCCGTGCGGCCGGCGTCGGTGAGCGTGAACAGCTTCTTGCCGCCCTCGCTCTCGCTGGTGATGAGCCCCTCGTCCTCAAGCAGCTGCAGGGTCGGGTAGACCGACCCCGGGCTGGGCTTCCAGGCCCCGCCACTGCGCTCGCCGATCTCCTGGATCATCTCGTAGCCGTGCATCGGCCGGTCGGCGAGCAGCGCCAGGATCGAGGCGCGCACATCCCCCCGCCGGGCCCGGCCGCGCGGTCCGCCGCGCCCGCCCCGCCCGCCGAAGGGCCCGCCGCCGAAGGGCGGCCCGAACGGCCCGAAGGCGGCACGCCGCCCCGCGAACTCCTCCCGACGCTCCGGCCCGCAGTGGCCGTGGCCCCGTCCGTGTTCGTGTCCGTGTGAACGCATGACTGCGCTCCTTTCGTCATTCGTCTTCGTGTCATCGGTGTTCCGATGCCTCAACTATCGTTGACCCATCGCGATGCGTCAACGATATATCGGAAACTTCTTCAACGAACACACCCGCCGTGCTGCTGACCTGCGGACGACCAGTCCAGTCACCCCGGATTGGCCTTGGCCGCGCTCGCGGGACCGGCCTACGGTCGATGACATGCGCATCAGAATCGTCGACGCCTTCACCGACCGCCCGTTCCGCGGAAACCCCGCCGGAGTCCTGCTCCTCGACGACGGGTTCCCCTCCGACACCTGGCTCCAGCAGGTCGCCGCCGAGGTCAATCTCTCCGAGACGGCCTTCGCCCACCCACTGCCGCCCGGCGGGGACGCGGACTGGGCGCTGCGCTGGTTCACCCCGGCCGGCGAGGTCGACATGTGCGGACACGCCACCCTCGCCACCGCCCACGTCCTCGGCGTACACGGCTCCGCTTCGGGCGGCCCCCTCACCGGGCCGATCCGCTTCGCCGCGCGCTGCGGCATCCTCACGACCGAATCGGCCGCGGACGGCGCGATCACCATGGACTTCCCGACGTCCTCACTGACGCCGGTCCCGCCGGTTCCCGAGGTGGAGGACGCCCTGGGCGTACCGGTCAAGTCGGTGCACGACACCTCGGCCCACATCGGCGACGTGGTCGTCGAGCTGGCCGACGAGCAGTCCGTACGCGAGCTCTCGCCCGACCTGAACGCCCTGCGCGGCTACGGCCGGCGAGGGATCATCGTCACCGCGGCCTCCGAGGACCCCTCGCGCGGGTACGACTTCGTCTCCCGCGGCTTCTTCCCCGCCTTCGGCATCGACGAGGACCCGGTCACGGGCAGCGCCCACACCGCACTGGCCCCCTTCTGGGCCCAGCGCCTGGGCCGCGACGACCTGGTCGGCCTCCAGGGCGGAGCCCGCCAGGGCCTGGTCAGGGTGCGCCTCGCGGGCGACCGTACGCTGCTGACCGGCCACGCCGTCACCGTCATCGACGGCGAGCTGCTGGCCACTGCCTGAGCTACGGCGTGGGCAGCCAGTCCACCTTGCCCGCGAGCAGCGCGTACCCGCCGAAGGCCACGATGTCGAGCAGCGCGTGCGCGACGACCAGCGGCCCGACCCGGCCCCACCGGCGGTAGGCCAGCACGAAGACGACGCCCATCGCCATGTTGCCGATGAAGCCGCCGATGCCCTGGTAGAGGTGGTACGAGCCGCGCAGCGCGGAGCTGGCCAGCAGCGCGGCCATCGGCGACCAGCCCAGCTGGTCCAGCCGGCGCAGCAGGTACGCCAGCACGATGACCTCCTCGACCACGGAGTTCTGCAGCGCGGAGAGGATCAGTACGGGGAACTTCCACCACACGTCGGGCAGCGCCTCCGGCACCACCGTCAGGTTGAAGCCGGTCGCCCGCGCCCCGAGGTAGAAGGCCAGCCCCGCGCTCCCGATCCCGGCCGCGACGAGCGCGCCCCGGCCCAGGTCCGGCCACGGCCGGGTGCGGTCGAAGCCGAGGACCCGCAGGCCGGGCGCGCCCTCGCGGGTCAGCAGGTGCGCGACCAGCAGTACGGGCACCAGCGCGGTCGCGATCCCGAACAGCTGCCAGGCCAGGTCCAGCCAGGGCCGCCCGGGGGCGTACGAGCCGTTGAGCGTGGCGGCCTGGTCCTTGAGCCCGCCCGGCTTGGTCAGCGAGCCGATGAAGCTGATCAGCGCCGATACGCCGCTCGCGCCCAGCGACAGCGCCAGCACGAGCAGCGTCTCGGAGCGCAGGACGCCCCGTCCGTCCCCGCGCAGGTGCGACTCCCCGACCACCGCTTCCGGCTCCGTGCGCACGCCCGACTCCCGTCCCGCCGTCCCGTTCCGACGACCCCATACTGCCTCGTCGCACGGTCGCACGGTCACCCGGTCGTGCGGTCAGCGCCCGGCTGCCGCCGCGGTGCTCACCTCCTCCTCCGCGAGACCCACCGGCCAGGTGTGCACGGGCTCACCCTTGTGCATCAGCTCGCTGTACCTGCGCGTCGTCGCCGCCAGCGCCGCGTCCCGCTCCAGCCCGGCCGCGAGCGCCCGGTGGTAGGTCTCCACCTGCCAGGTGGCCCCGTTGGCCCGGCGCCGGCACCGCTCCTCGATGATCCCGAGGTAGTGGTCCCGGTCGGCGGGCTCGATGCCCCAGGCGTCCAGCCCGGCAGCGGCCATCGGCAGCAGCTCGTCCAGCACCAGCCGCACGGCGGGCACGCTCGCCAACCCCCCGCCACCGCCGCGGCCCCGGCGCGGCCAGCGGATCCGCGCATCGATCCCGTACCGGCAGGCGGCGTCGAAGTTGGCCTCCGCCTCCGCGAAGGGCAGCCGGCTCCACACCGGGCGCTGCTCGTCCGCGAGGGTGCGTACGAGCCCGTAGTAGAAGGCGGCGTTGGCCACGACGTCCGCCACCGTGGGCCCGGCCGGCAGCACCCGGTTCTCCACCCGCAGGTGCGGCACCCCGTCGGCGACCCCGTACACGGGCCGGTTCCACCGGTACACGGTGCCGTTGTGCAGGACCAGTTCCTGCAGGCTCGGCACCCCGCCCTCCGCGAGCACCCGCAGCGGCTCCTGCTCGTCGCAGATCGGCAGCAGGGCCGGGAAGTAGCGGACGTTCTCCGCGAAGAGCTCGTACGCCGAATCCACCCACCGCTCCCCGAACCAGGTGCGCGGCCGCACCCCCTGCGCCTGGAGCTCGGGCGGCCGGGTGTCGGTGGCCTGCGTGAACAGCGGCGGCCGCGACTCCCGCCACAGCTCGCGCCCGAACAGGAAGGGCGAGTTGGCGCCGACGGCTATCTGTACGGCGGCCACCGCCTGCGCGGCGTTCCACACGTCGGCGAACCGGGCGGGCGTCACCTGCAAGTGCAGTTGTACGGAGGTGCAAGCGGCCTCCGGCACGATCGACCCGGAGGTCCACGTCAGCCGCTCGACCCCGTCGATGTTCAGCGTGAAGTCCTCGCCGCGCATCATCAGGATCTGCTCGTTCAGCAGCGAGTAGCGGTCGACCGCCGAGAGGTTGGCGGTGACCAGGTCCTCGCGCGAGATCGTCGGAAGAATACCGATCATCACCACCCCGGCATCGATCAGGGCGGCCTGCCGGTGGGCATAGCCGAGTCCCGCACTCAGTTCCTCGGCGAGCTGGTCGAATACCCGGCCGCCGAGCCGGTGCGGAAGTACGTTCACCTCCAGGTTGAACATTCCGAGTTCGGTCTGGAAATCGGGGCTGGCAATCCGCTCCAGAACCTGTGCATTAACCATTCGCGGCAAACCGTCGGCACCAGCGAGATTCAACTCGATCTCCAGCCCCATCATGTTCTTGGGGCGATCGAACCTCTTCTCCGCCAGAAGCCGCTCCAGTCCCTCCAAGCACTCGTGGAGCTTCCTCCGATACCGTTGCCGATCGGACAGGTCGAATCCGCCTGCCACGACCTTCTCCCCCATCGAAGCGTCCCTCCTCGAGTGGGCCTGGCCCTGCACTCCCCTAGGCCCGCGTACGGTCGATGATGCCCCGACGGTGTGATCGATAACGCCCGGGGGGCGTGAGTGGCGGGGAGCGCGCGCCGGTTTGGCCGACGGGCGCTCGGGCACATTCACCTGGCAAGTCGCGATACGCAAATTCCGCATCGACTTTGCCCCTTCCGGATAACAGGCGCTTTCCAGCCGAGCCCCGTTCGGGTAGCCTCCGAGGTCAGCGCGGCACGTTCTCGCGCGACCGGCATGAAAGCCATGACAGCGGGACCGGTAAGCGCCTTGTCGGCAATAGGCGGGACAGCTAGCCGAAACACCGTGTGAACACATGTCGTATAAACTCCGCAAACGAGGCAGAGAGTTGGCGCGCGGCCATTGCCCCTCAGCCCCCCTCTGGCCCCAGAATGCGACAGCGCCGTCCGCACCTCCCCCGTTCCACAGGTCTCCCAAGTGAGAGGCGACCCACCATGCCGCTGCATGTCCCTCCGGCTCCCGCGCCCGCCCTGCGCAGCGTCCTCGCGGCACTCGCGTCCCCCACGGCCGTCCACGAGGCGCACACTCCGGCCCTGCGCGCCCTCCAGGGTCCGACGACCGCCGAACTGGCCCTGCCGGTACACGTCCTGGACCGGCTGAACATCTCCCAGTTGGCGGCCGGCGGCAGGCCGCCCCGTACCCGGCTGACGGGCTGGCGGTTCCTGATCCGCGGCGGGGACCGCTACGTCGCGGCGGCCGACACCCGGCTCACCCCGGACGGCTGGGTCTTCTCCCACTTCTTCGAAGGCCCGTACGTCACGGCCACCGAGCGCGCCCTGCGCCAGGCGGAGGCGCTGGGAAAGAGTTACCAGCCGCGGCTGCTGTCCGTACCGGAGCTGTACATGCTGACCCTGTGGCTGCACGGGGCGGTGGGCGCCGACGCCTCCGCCGGCCTGCCCGCGGCCGCGGACCTGCTGGTCCCGCTGGCACCGGCCCCGCCGGGCATCGCCGCGTACCGGCCGCACCCGGTGTCCGAGCTGCTGCCCGTGCTGACCCACCGGCTCACCCCGGCGGCGTCGCAGCTGCCGCCCTCGCTGACCGCGCCGGCCGCCTGATCCGGCCCCTGGCCGATAGTGCCCATTCGGCCTAGCCCACTCGGGCCACGCTCGAACCACCCGAAATGACAGGCCAGTTGGCCTGAACCGCCCGCACGAGTGATGCGTCATCAATCTATGAGGACAGCTGCCGGGAAATCCCTGCGGACGGAAGTCCGTAGGGCAACACTGGGACCCTGACCAAACCAAGACGTTGATACGGGGGGCGGCCATGAACAACGCATCGAGCCGCAGCACACAGACCACACCGCAGCGAAAGAACCCATCCATGTGCCAGCACCAGCCAGCATGCCCGTCTGCCGACTCCGCCGACCGTGAGGCCGCGCACCCCGTGGCCAACCACCCGGAACAGGGCTGGAGCCTGCTGTGCAACGGCGTCCTGCTCTTCGAGGACACCGGCGAGCTGCTGCCGGACGGCCAGATCATCGCCCCGCACCGCACGCTAGCGGCCGCGTAGGCGACGAGTTCGGCCCAGCCGACGACAGTACGCGAAGGGGCCGGGGGGGGGGGGGGGGGGGGGGGGGGGGGGGGGTGTTGGGGGGGGGGGGGGGGGGGGGGGGGGGGGGGGGGGGGGGGGGGGGGGGGGGGGGAAAGAGGGGGGGGGGGGGGGGGGGGGGCCCCCCCCCCCCCCCCCCCGGGCCTCAGCATCTGCGCAGGTCAGGCGATTAGCCCTTGCGCGCCTTGATCTCGTCGGTCAGCTGCGGGACGACTGCGAAGAGGTCGCCGACCACGCCGTAGTCGACGAGGTCGAAGATCGGGGCCTCGGCGTCCTTGTTGATGGCCACGATGGTCTTCGAGGTCTGCATGCCGGCCCGGTGCTGGATCGCGCCCGAGATGCCGGAGGCGATGTACAGCTGCGGGGAGACCGACTTGCCGGTCTGGCCGACCTGGTTGGAGTGCGGGTACCAGCCGGCGTCGACGGCGGCGCGCGAGGCGCCGACGGCGGCACCGAGGGAGTCCGCGAGCTCCTCGATGATGTGGAAGTTCTCGGCACCGTTGACGCCGCGGCCGCCGGAGACCACGATCGCGGCCTCGGTCAGCTCGGGGCGGCCGGTCGACTCGCGCGGGGTGCGCGCGGTGACCTTGGTGCCGGTGGCCAGGGCGCCGAAGGTGACGGCGAGCGCCTCAACGGCGCCGGCGGCCGGAGCGGCCTCGACCGGGGCCGAGTTCGGCTTCACGGTGATGACCGGGGTGCCCTTGGAGACACGGGACTTGGTGGTGAAGGACGCGGCGAACGCGGACTGCGTCGCGACCGGACCCTCGTCACCCGCCTCCAGGTCGATGGCGTCGGTGATGATGCCGGAGCCGATACGGACCGCGAGGCGCGCGGCGATCTCCTTGCCCTCGGCGGAGGACGGGACGAGCACGGCGGCCGGGGAGACGGCGTCGTACGCGGCCTGGAGCGCGTCCACCTTCGGTACGACGAGGTACTCGGCGAACTCGGGGGCGTCGGCGGTGAGGACCTTGACCGCGCCGTGCTCGGCGAGCACGAGGGCGGTGTCGGCGGCGCCGGCACCCAGGGCGACGGCGACGGGCTCGCCGATGCGGCGGGCCAGCGTCAGCAGCTCGAGGGTGGGCTTGCGGACGGCGCCGTCCACGTGGTCGACGTAGACGAGAACTTCAGCCATGGGACTGCTCTCCTGCGATTGCGAAGTGTCTGGGGGCGATTGAGGGGTTGGCCGAAGTTCTTAGATGAACTTCTGGCCGGCCAGGAACTCGGCCAGCTGCTTGCCGCCCTCGCCCTCGTCCTTGACGATCGTGCCGGCGGTGCGCGCCGGACGCTGCGCCGCGGAGTCGACCTTGGTCCAGGAGCCTTCCAGGCCGACCTCGTCGGCCTCGATCTCCAGCTCCTCCAGGTCCCAGGACTCCACCGGCTTCTTCTTGGCGGCCATGATGCCCTTGAAGGACGGGTAGCGGGCCTCGCCCGACTGGTCCGTCACCGAGACGAGCGCGGGGAGGGAGGCCTCCAGCTGCTCGCTCGCGGAGTCGCCGTCGCGGCGGCCGGTGACGGTGCCGTCCTCGACCTTGACCTCGGACAGCAGGGTGACCTGCGGGACGCCCAGGCGCTCGGCCAGGATCGCCGGGAGGACACCCATGGTGCCGTCGGTCGAGGCCATGCCGGTGATGACCAGGTCGTAGCCGGCCTTCTCGATCGCCTTGGCGAGCACCAGCGAGGTGCCCATGACGTCGGAGCCGTGCAGGTCGTCGTCCTCGACGTGGATGGCCTTGTCGGCACCCATCGACAGCGCCTTGCGCAGCGCGTCCTTCGCGTCCTCGGGGCCCACCGTCAGGACGGTGATCTCCGCGTCGTCGGCCTCGTCGGCGATCTGCAGCGCCTGCTCGACGGCGTACTCGTCGAGCTCCGACAGCAGGCCGTCGACGTCGTCACGGTTGACGGTCAAGTCCTCGGTGAACTGCCGGTCGCCAGTGGCGTCGGGCACGTACTTCACACAGACAACGATCCTCAGGCTCACGCCGGCTCTCCTACCGCATCGTCATTTCTGGTACCGCCTTGTGCAGGCAGCATAGGCGCCATGTTGGGCGGATCCCGGTCGGGGCGGCCCGCGCTCCGAAGGGAATGTTACTCGTCAGTACAGCGTGGGTGGAGCCGGGTTGCAAGGTCGGCGAACTGTGACCTTGCCAACGCCACCCGAACCCGCCCGAGCAGGGACGATTCAGTCGCGCAACGCGTTGAAGCGTCCCTGGTGGTACAGCAGGGGTCGGCCTTCCCCCACCGGGTCCCCGGCAACCGCCTCCGCGATGATCACCCGGTGCGCACCGGCCGGCACCCGTGCCACGACGCGGCACACGAGCCACGCCAGGACACCGTCCAGCACCGGAACCCCGCGCGGCCCCGGAGCCCACTCGGTGGCCGGGCCGAAGCGGTCGGCTCCGCTCCGGGCGAACAGGCCGGCCAGCTCCCTCTGGTCCTCACCGAGTATGTGGACGCCGAGGTGCTCGGAGTCGCGTATCGCGGGCCAGCTGGAGGACCCGGTGCCGATCGTGAAGGACAGCAGCGGAGGGTCGGCTGAGACGGAGTTGAGCGAGGTCGCGGTGAATCCCACCGGTCCGCCGGCGCCCGCGGCGGTGATCACGGCGACTCCCGCGGCATGGCGGCGGAACACCGAGCGCAGCAGCTCGGGCGAACCGGGCAGGCCTGCGCCCGAGCGGGGCGACGGGACCGTCGGAGCCGTCATGAGGGGGTTCCCCGTCCGTAAAGCAGGAGTTCATACCGCATGTCGCCAGCCTGGCGATCACCCATGTGCACAGTCAAGCCGCATCGGGCAGATGTAGGGCGCGTCACGCTGTGTGCGGGCGCGCGTACCGGCGCGGCGGTCATATCGCGGCGCCCAGGGCCGCGATCACGTCCGCCTTGCGCGGCATCCCGGCGGCTCGCCGGACGATCCCGCCGCCGGCGTCCAGGACCAGCACGGTGGGGGTCTTCTCGATGCCGAGGGCCCGCACCAGATCCAGGTTCTTCTCGGCGTCGACCTCGATGTGCGCGACGCCTTCGACCATGTCCGCGACCTCGGCGAGGATCCGCCGCGTGGCCCGGCAGGGCTGGCAGAAGGCACTGGAGAACTGCACCAGGCTGGCGCGCTCCCCCGGCTCCTCGCCCAGTTCCGCGGCGCCCAGCCGGCCGCCGCCCTCGTCCCCGCGCACCCCGTGCCTCCCGTTGCCGCCGTCGTATCGGTACATCATCGCCGTACGCTCGTACACACCACCGAGCGCCCGGCACGTGCGCCGCATTCCCGGCGTGACGAGAATCTCGCCGAGCACGGGCGTCTGGGCTGGCCAGCAGCCCGCGTATGGGGCACGATCCCCATGGCCGCGTAACCTACGCAGCCGTAACTTCCGGCCGGGAGCACCTCCCCAGGCAGAAAGCGGAGTCTCCCCACCATGGCTGAGCTCGTCTACCCTCCTGTGATCGGCGCCGCGCACGGGCTGTTCCGCGCGCTGGACATCCGTATCGACATGAAGGGCACCGAGAACATCCCGCGGACCGGTGGAGCGGTCCTGGTGTCGAACCACATCGGCTACCTCGACTTCATCTTCGCGGGCCTGACGGCGCGGCCGCAGAAGCGCCTGGTGCGCTTCATGGCGAAGGAGTCGGTGTTCCGGCACAGGGTGTCCGGCCCGCTGATGCGCGCGATGAAGCACATCCCGGTGGACCGCAAGCAGGGCGAGACGGCGTACCAGCACGCCCTGGACTCGCTGCGGGCCGGCGAGATCATCGGGGTGTTCCCGGAGGCGACGATCTCGCAGTCCTTCACCCTCAAGAGCTTCAAGTCGGGCGCCGCACGCATGGCGCAGGAGGCCGGCGTGCCGCTGATCCCGGTGGCGCTGTGGGGCACCCAGCGGCTGTGGACCAAGGGCCGCCCGAAGAACCTCAAGCGCAGCCACATCCCGGTGACGATGCGGGTGGGCGAGCCGATCGACGCTCCCGCCGACCAGTACGCCGGGGCCATCACGCGCCGGCTGCGCGAGCGCGTGCAGGAGCTGCTGGACGCCGCGCAGCGCGCGTACCCGGCCCAGCCGAAGGGCGCCGAGGACTCGTGGTGGCTGCCGGCCCACCTGGGCGGGACCGCCCCGACGCCGGCGCAGGTCAAGGAAGCGGGCTGAACCTCGGCCCGCGAACGCGTGACCGTGGTGCGGCCCCGTCGGCGACGGGGCCGCACCGTGCGTTCGGGGCGCGGTGACCGGGCGATCCGAACGGGAGTCCGGCGCGCCGCGGCCGTTTCGCCTTACCGTTCGATGCATACGGCGGGGAGGGGACCGGGGATGCACGGGTTCGGGCGGTACCTGGCGGCTGCGCTGGCCGCGCGGTTCGCCTCCGAGGGCATGGCCATGGCCGTGGTGCTGCTCGCGGTGGAGCGCACCGGGAGCGCGGCCCACGGGGCCTTCGTACTGACCGCCTGGCTGGCGCCGCACGTGCTAGCGGCCCCGCTCGCCGGGGCGGCCGCCGCCAGGGCCCGGCGGCCCCGGCTGTTCCACGTGGGCGCCCTCGCCGGGTTCACGGTCGCCGCGGCGGTACTGGCCGCGCTGCTGGGCCGGGCTCCGACGCCGCTGGTGCTCGCGGTGGCGGTGATCGGCGGCAGTTGCGGGCCGATGGTGACGGGCGGCATGTCCAGCCTGGTCACGGGCCTGGTTCCGGCCGGGGCCGGGCGCGACCGGGCGTACAGCTGGGACGCGTCCACCTACAACGCCGCTTCGATCACCGCACCGGCCGCGGTCAGCCTGATCGGGGCCCTGCTCTCGGCCGGGCCCGCGATGGCCCTGCTCGTCACGGCGGGCGCCCTGGCGGCGGTGCTGGCCGCGACCCTCCCGTACGAGGATCCGGGCGCGGGCACGCTCCCCGGCGGCCCTCGCGCCGGGCTCGGGGCGGGGCTCGTCGCGCTGTGGCGGATCCACGAGCTGCGGGCGATCACTTCGGCGACGACCCTGGCCTTCGTCGGCATCGGCTCGCTCACCACGGTCTCGGTGCTGCTGGCCACCCGGCTCGACGGTCCGGGCGCCGGCGGCCTGCTCATGACGGCCTTCGCGGTGGGCGCGCTGGCCGGCACCCTGACCCTGGGCCGGACCACGGCCGTGCCGCCGGGGCGCCTGGCGCGCTGGGCCATGGCCGCGACCGGGGTCGCGCTGGCCGGGGCCTCGTTCACCACGTCCCTGCCCGTCGGCGTGGCGCTGTTCGCCGCCGCGGGGGTGTGTGACGGGCCGATCCTGACGGCCACGCTCCGCATCCGGTCGCAGTACGCCCCGGACGCGGTACGGACCCAGGTGTTCACCCTCGGCGCCGGGCTCAAGGTGACGGCCGCGTCGCTCGGTGCGGCCCTGGTGGGGCTCGCCGCCGACGCGCCGCCGCGGGCGCTGCTGGGCGGGATCTCCGTACTGCTGCTGGCGTCGGCCCTGCTGCACGCGCTGGTGGCCGCGCGGGGGCCCGTAGCGGCCGGGGACGCCGCTACAGAGCCGTCGGAAGGTTCCGCCAGAGCGCCGGTCGGTCCGCGGACTCCTGCAGGGCCTTGAGCGCGGCGGGGTGCGCGGCGGCGTACAGCTCGGGATAGTCGAGCTCGCCCTGCTCCGGGCGGACGGGGAAGGCGAGTTGCTCCTGCTCCAGGGTGAACCGTGCGTCCACGCCGGGCTTGTTGCCCCGCGGGTCGACCCGGGACCAGCGCTCGGCGCCGGGCAGGCGGACGGCGACGAGGCCGTGGATCACGTGGCCGGAACTCTGGTCCTCGCCGACGGTCAGGCGCTGGTAGCACAGGCCCGCGGGGATGCCCTGGGCACGCAGCAGGGCGACGAGGGCGTGGGACTTGGCGTAGCAGATGCCGTTGCGGGTGCCCAGTACGTCCGAGGCGCGCCAGGAGACGCGCAGGTCTCCCGAGTCCGCGGAGTGCGGGATCACGTCCCGGACGAACTCGAAGGCCGCCCTGGCGTATGAATATGCATCGCTGGTGGCCGACCACAGGCCGTCCGCGGTTTCCTGCACCAGTGGGTGCCAGTGGTCGATTACTTCATCCGACGCCAAATAGGCATGGATGTCGGGGTTCTGTTGGATCAGCTCCATGGCTCGGAGCATAGCTACGCCCCCGACCATGGATCAATAGATTTACGATCAGGGGCATAACTATGTGATCGAGAGAGGCTAGCGAGCCAGCTCTTCCTTCAGCGCCTGGAGGAAGCCGTCCACGTCCTCTTCCTGGGTGTCGAAGCCGCACATCCAGCGGACGTCGCCGGCGGCCTCGTCCCAGAAGTAGAAGCGGAAACGCTTCTGTAGACGCCTGGACACCTCGTGCGGCAGGCGCGCGAACACCGCGTTCGCCTGCACCGGATAGAGGATCTCCACCCCGTCCGTCTCCCGGACCCCCGCCGCCAGCCGCTGCGCCATCGCGTTGGCGTGCCGGGCGTTGCGCAGCCACAGGTCCTTCGCGAGCAGTGCTTCCAGCTGCACCGACACGAAACGCATCTTGGACGCGAGCTGCATCGACATCTTGCGGATGTGCTTCATCTGCCGGACCGCGTCCGGGTTGAGCACCACCACGGCCTCGCCGAACATCATGCCGTTCTTGGTGCCGCCGTACGACAGCACGTCCACGCCGACCGTGTTCGTGAAGGTGCGCATCGGCACGTCGAGCGAGGCCGCGGCGTTGGCTATCCGGGCCCCGTCGAGGTGGACCTTCATGCCCTTGCCGTGGGCGTGCTCGCAGATCGCCCGGATCTCGTCCGGGGTGTAGACCGTGCCCAGCTCGGTGTTCTGGGTGATCGACACGACCTGCGGCATCGCCCGGTGCTCGTCCTCCCAGCCCCACGCCTGCCGGTCGATGAGCTCGGGGGTGAGCTTGCCGTCCGGCGTCGGGACGGTGAGCAGCTTGAGCCCCGCCATCCGCTCGGGCGCGCCGCCCTCGTCGACGTTGATGTGCGCCGACTCGGCACAGATCACCGCGCCCCAGCGGTCCGTCAGGGCCTGGAGGGCCGTGACGTTCGCGCCGGTGCCGTTGAAGACCGGGTAGGCCTCGGCGTACGGGCCGAAGTGACTGCGGATGATCTTCTGGAGGTGCTCGGTGTACTCGTCCTCGCCGTAGGCGACCTGGTGGCCGCCGTTGGCCAGCGCGATGGCTTCCAGGATCTCCGGGTGGACTCCCGCGTAGTTGTCGCTCGCGAAACCGCGCACCGCCGGGTCGTGGTGCCGGCGGGCGTCGGTCTTCGCGGTAGCGGTCCTCACGGTTGCGGAGTGAGCCACAGACGCTGTCCGTTCACATCGGGGGCGGGCCGCTCCCAGACGCCGGCGATGGCCTCGGCCAGCTCCTTGACGTCGGTGAAGCCCGCGAACTTCGCATTGGGACGCTCGGCGCGCATCGCGTCGTGCACCAGTGCCTTGATGACCAGGATCGCAGCCGCCGCGGTCGGACCTTCCTCGCCGCCCGCCTTGCGGAAGGAGTCGGCCATGGCGAGCGTCCAGGCCTCGGCGGCCGCCTTGCCCGCGTTGTACGCGGCGTTGTTGGCGACCGGCTTGTGCGCACCGGACTGGCTGATCAGCACGTACCGGCCGCGGTCGCTGCGCAGCAGCCCGTCGTGGAAGGCCAGCGAGGTGTGCTGGACGGTGCGGATGAGGAGCTTCTCCAGGAAGTCCCAGTCCGCGAGGTCGACGTCGGTGAAGGTCTTGCTGCCGCGCCAGCCGCCGACCAGGTGGACGAGGCCGTCGATCCGGCCGAACTCCTTCTCGGTCTGCTCGGCCCAGGCCTGGGTGGCGCCCAGGTCGAGCAGGTCCACCGTGTCACCGGTGATGGTGGCGCCGCCGTGTGCGTAGCGCGCGGCGTCCACGGCCTCCGCGAGCCGTCCCGCGTCGGCGTCGGACGCCACGACCACTGCGCCCGCCTCGGCGAGGCGGAGCAGGGTGGCGCGGCCGGCGGGCCCGCCGGCCCCGGCCACCGCCACCACCGCTCCATGGAGCTTCCCGTTGCCGTTCCCGGAGCCGTTCATCTGTGCAGCCTCCTGTGGGCGAGTGCTCACGCGGCGACCCGCTCGGCGTGCTCGGCGTTGAGGGCCGTGATGCCCTTGGTCGAGGCGATCACGCCCTTGAGCTTCTTGGCGAGGGCCTCATAGAACATGCTGAGCGGAAACTCGTCCGCGAGCACGTCGTCCACGAGCTTGCGCGGCGGCTGCGTCATGTCCAGGGCGTCGGGGCCCTTGGCCCACTTGGATCCCGGGTGCGGGGCGAGGTAGGTGGAGACCAGCTCGTAGGCCTTGAACCAGTGGACGAGCTTCGGGCGGTCGATGCCCGCCCGGTAGAGGTCCTCGATCTCGGCGCACAGCTGGTTGGTGACCTGCGGGGCCCGCATCCAGTCGATCTTCAGCTTGTTGTCCGTCCAGCGTACGACGTCGTGCTTGTGGAGGTACGCGAAGAGGAGCTGGCCGCCGAGGCCGTCGTAGTTCCGGTTGCGGTCGCCGGAGACCGGGAAGCGGAACATCCGGTCGAACAGCACGGCGTACTGCACGTCACGGCCGTGCTCGTTGCCCTCGGACTCCAGCTTCACGGCCTCCTTGAAGGCGGTGAGGTCGCAGCGCAGCTCTTCCAGGCCGTACATCCAGAACGGCTGGCGCTGCTTGATCATGAACGGGTCGAACGGCAGGTCGCCGTGGCTGTGGGTGCGGTCGTGGACCATGTCCCACAGGACGAAGGCCTTCTCGCAGCGCTCCTGGTCCTCGACCATCTTCGCGATGTCCTCGGGCAGCTCGATGCCCAGGATGTCGACGGCGGCCGCGGTGACCTTGCGGTAGCGGGCGGCCTCGCGGTCGCAGAAGATGCCGCCCCAGGTGAAGCGCTCGGGGGCCTCGCGCACGGCGATGGTCTCCGGGAAGAGCACGGCGGAGTTGGTGTCGTAACCCGGGGTGAAGTCCTCGAAGGTGATGCCGAGGAAGAGCGGGTTGTCGTACCGGGTGCGCTCCAGCTCGGCGAGCCACTCGGGCCACACCATCTTCAGCGCGACGGCCTCCAGATTGCGGTCCGGGTTGCCGTTCTGCGTGTACATCGGGAAGACGACGAGGTGCTGGAGCCCGTCCTCGCGCCCGGCGGCCGGGTGGAAGGCCAGCAGGGAGTCGAGGAAGTCCGGCACCTGGAAGCCGTCGGCGGCCCACTTGCGCAGGTCGGCGACGAGCGCCCGGTGGTAGGAGGCTGCGTGCGGGAGCAGCGGGGAGAGCGTCTCGACCCCGGCGATCACCCGCTCCACGGCCGCCTCGGCGGCGGCCCGGGCGGGAGCGCCCGCGGCCTCGAAGTCGATGGAGCCGTCCTTGGACTGCCAGGGGCGGATCTCCTCCACGGCGGCCTTGAGCTCGGGCCACGCAGGGTGGTCGACCACCCGCGCGCCAGCGGATATCACGGTACCGCCGACACCCGGCACAAGAGTTTCCGTCATGTCACTTCCTCCACAGGAGAACCTCACGTAAAGACAGCGTAGGCATGTGAGGCTCTCCTACTCAAGAGGCAGCACGGGAAATTATCCTGCTCGACCCCCTTCTTCACCGAAATTCTTCCCGTCCTTCCGGGTGGAAGCGATTACTCCGCCCAGTTGCTCCAAAACCCGCCGGGCGTGCGGGAGTACGCCCGTCAGCCCGAGGAATCCGTGGAACATCCCGGGGTGCCCGTCCAGGGCCGAACGGCCCCCGCTCCCGATCAGCCGGTAGTGGTACGCCTCACCCTCGTCCCGCAGCGGATCGCACCCGGCGACCACCACGTGCGCGGCCGGGAGACCGCTCAGGTCGGCCGCCAGGGGCGAGGCGAGCGGGTGCCCGCCGTCCCCGTCCGGCCCCAGGTACTGCTCCCAGAACCAGCGCATGTGCGCGGCGGTCAGGAAGTAGCCGCTGCCGTTGTCCCGGTACGAGGCGGTGTCCTGGGCCGCGTCCAGCACCGGGTAGAGCAGCACCTGGAGCGCGACCGCCGGCCCCCCGCGCTCCCGGGCCAGGAGCAGCGAGGCGACGGCGAGGTTCCCGCCCGCGCTGTCCCCCGCGACCACCAGCGCGGCCGGGTCGCCGCCCAGCTCGCGCACGTGCTCGCCGGCCCAGGCCAGGGCTGCGTACGCGTCCTCGGCCGCGGCGGGGAAGCGGGCCTCGGGGGCGCGGCGGTAGTCGACGGAGACGAGGACCGCGCCGGCGGCCCGGCACAGCTCCCGGGCGGTGGTGTCGTGGGTGTCGAGGTCGCACAGGACCCAGCCGCCTCCGTGGCAGTACACGACCGTCGGCCGGGGCCCCGGCCAGCGCCGCGGGTCGGGGCGGTAGATCCGTACCGGGACCGGCGGCGCCCCGGCGGGCCCGGGGATCTCGCGGTCCAGCACGGCGCCCACGGCGGGCGGGGGCGGTGGCGGGGACTGCGCCGCGGAGCCGGCCGCCGCGGCGAGGATCCGGCGGGCCTCGGCCGCGTCGGTGACGGCCCCGCCCAGGTCGGGGAAGCGGGCGGCCAGCGCATCCGCGTACGGCCGGGCGGCGGGGTCGAGCCGGTCGGGTCCCGGCGTCCCGGCGCCGCTCACGCGGTGCGGCCGGAACGCTGCCCGGCGAAGTGCGGGATGACCTTCTCGCCCCACTGCCGCAGGGTCTCCAGGCAGGCCTCCTGCGGCACCGTGCCCATCTGGATCAGACACATGATCTCGTCGGCGCCTGCTTCCCGGAGCCGTTCGACGTAGGCGATGGCGTCGTCGGCGCTGCCGTAGGCGTGGTCGGCGTTGAAGGTCGCCGTGGAAGTGGGCCGGACCGGGATGTCCTGCTCGTTGAGCCGGGCCACCACCTGCTCGGCGGCCCTGCGCATGTCCGCCGCCTCGTCGGCGCCCTCGACCACCGCTTCGTCCGGGACGCCGGCCCCTCCGTACCAGTGGCCGATGGACTGGGCGAAGAACCGCTGGCCCCGGGTGCCGATCCGGCGCGCCTCGGAGGCGTCGTCGAGCACGATGGTCGGACAGAGGACCGAGAAGTGGTCGTTGACGACGGTGGACACGAACCGGCTGCCGTCCCGCCCTGCGATGGCGGCGTCGTAGACGGACCGCATGTCCGCGATCGGCCCGGGGCCGGCGAAGCCCATCACCAGCGCCCCGATTCCCAGTTCGGCGGCCTGCACCAGGGTCTCGCCCCGGCTGCACGCCAGGAACAGCGGCGGATGCGGGCGCTGCTGCGGCCGCGGCAGGATCGGGTGGGGGTCGATGTCGATCAGCTCCCCGTGGTACTCCAGCTCCTCCTCCTGCCAGGCCTTCCCGATGATCCGCAGCGCCTCCTCGACCTCCGCCGCCGTGCGGTCCCTGTCGACCCCGCACAGCGAGGTCTCCTGCACGGTGCCGCCGCGTCCGGCGCCGAGGTCGAGGCGCCCGCCGGACAGCAGGTCGAGCATCGCGGCCCGCTCGGCGACCCGGACCGGGTGGTTGAAGTTGAAGGGCATGCACACGACGCCGTGCCCGATGCGGATGGTGCTCGTCTTGGCCGCGACCCAAGTCAGGAAGACCTCCGGCGCCGACAGGTGTGCGTACCACTTCAGCGAGTGGTGCTCCACCGCCCAGATCCGGTCGAATCCCATCCGTTCGGCCAGCACCGCCTGCTCGACGCAGTCGCGGATGACCTGGTGCTCCCGCTCCACCGTCGGGTCGGCCAGCTGCGCTTCGAAGATCACGGAGAACTTCACGATGCCTCCAGGGTTGCGTCCCGTGCGGTCTTATTTCGATTAGGAATATGACTAGTAGTCACACCTCGAAGAAGCAAGAGAAGCGGCAGAACCTGGTCCGGCCGGATCGTCAAGCCGGTGGGGACGCGCCCACGCCCGGGTGACGCCGCACCCCCGCCCCGGCACCCGCCGCGGCCCCAAGGCCCGGACGGGCAACGGCCGGAAGGCACTTGCGGGCCGCTGCACGGGCGGTCCCATCGCACCCGCGGCGCACTAGCATGCGTCCTCACCGCGCGCGGCCGGCCGGGACACCGCCGCCGCGCGGGGAGCCGCCGTCGACGGAAGCGAGAGAACCTTGACTTTCCTCACCATCGGTCACCGCGGGGTCATGGGTGTCGAACCGGAGAACACCCTGCGGTCGTTCACCCGCGCGGAACGCTCCGGCATGGACGTCATCGCGCTGGATCTGCGACTCAGTAAGGACGGCGCCCTGGTCGTCCTGCACGACGCCGAGGTGGACCGCACCACCGACGGCTCGGGCGCCGTCGCCGACCTGACCCTGGCCGAGCTGCGCGAGCTGGACGCCGGTGACGGCCAGCACGTGCCGGTCCTGGAGGAGGTCCTGGACGCCGTCCGGGCCCCGCTCCAGGTGTCGGTCCGGGACCAGGGCACCGCCGGGGTGCTCGCGGAGGTGCTGCTGAGCCGGGACCTCACCGCGCGGGTGGAGGTGGCGTCCCCCGACGACGCGCTGCTCGCCGCGGTCGCCCGCCTGGTGCCGGGCGTACGGACGGCGCTCCGGGCGGATCAGAGCGGGAGCGACGCGGACGACATCGTGGCGCGGGCACTGGCCGTGCATGCGGAAACGGTCGCTCTGAACATCCGGCGGCTGACCCTGGAGACCGTGGAGTCGGCGCACGCGGCCGGGCTGCGGGTGACCGGCTGGACGGTCAACTCCCTGGAGCAGCTGCGCCTGGCACGGGCGCTCGAACTGGACGGCGCGGCCACCGACTTCCCGGAGATCCGCAGCACGGGCCGCTTCACGGCCTGACGGGCGGCGCCCGTGGCGGCTACCGCGACTACAGCGACTTGACGAGCAGTTCGAAGGCCAGGTCCTCGCGCAGCGGGATGCCGAAGCGCTCGTCCCCGTACGGGAAGGGGCTCATCTCGCCGGTGCGCCGGTAGCCGCGGCGCACGTAGTAGGCGATGAGTTCCTCCCGTACGTTCACCACCGTCATCCGCATCTCCTTGGCGTCCCACTGCTCCCGGGCGCGGCGCTCGGCCTCGGCGAGTATCTCCTTGCCGAGGCCGGCGCCCTGGAGCCCGGGGCGGACCGCGAACATGCCGAAGTAGACGTGGTCCCCGCGGTGTTCGAGCTGGCAGCAGGCCACGAGCTCGCCCCCGCGCTCGACGACGAGCAGGGTGCTGTCAGGGGTTTCGATGACCCGGCGGACGCCTTCCTCGTCGGTCCGCTGCCCTTCCAGGTAGTCCGCCTCGGTGGTCCAGCCGCCACGGCTGGCGTCGCCCCGGTACGCCGATTCGACGAGTTCCACCAGCTGCGGCACGTCGGCCTCGACGGCACTGCGGAAGCTCAGGGTGTTGGATTCGGCGGTGGACATCGGGGTGGCTCCGTTCGGGTGCTGGGCATATGACATGCCTGGTCCGGCACAGAGAGCCTAACCCTGCGCGGCGTGCGGGCCTCTCCGTACGGGCATCTCTTCCGGTGACGCCGACGAACCGGGAGGTTCCGCCGTGCACGGTCCCGCGATGTCCCTTTCCTCCTCCGTCTCCGCCTGGCTGCTCGTCCTGCTGTGCACGGCGAGCGGTGCGTACTGCCTGCTGCGGATACGCAGAACGGGGCGCGGTTCGCGCGGCGGGTCGGCGGCCGCCGGCGAGGCCCTGATGGGGTTCGGGATGGCGCTGATGGCGCTGCCGGTCGGGACGCGCGGGGGCTGGCAGGAGCCCGTGCTGCTGGTGGTCTTCTGCGCCGCCGCGCTGCACTCGGTGTGGCTGCTGCGGGACGGTGCGCACCACACGCACCACCTGGTGGGCTCGCTGACGATGGTCTACATGGCCCTTGCAGCCGCCGCCGGGCCGGGGCACGGGCACGCGGGCACTCCCGGACTGCCGCTGCTGACCGGGCTGCTGCTCGTCTACTACGCCGGGTACGTGGTGTTCGGCGGGGCCCGGCTGATCACGGCCGGCGCGACGGCCGCCGCGGGCACCGACACCGGCGGCCCCGGGGGCCCGGGCGGGCGGGGCGGGGGCACCGAGCTGATCCGGGCCTGCCGGCTGGCCATGGGGACGGGGATGCTGGCGATGCTGCTGACCATGTGACGCCCGGAGCGGAAGTGTGCTGCGTCACCAATCCCCCGGACCGTACCCGCAGGTAGTCGGGCGCTCATAAGGTGGGGAGCATGATGGTCCCCGCAGCACTCCTGCTGCTCGGCGCCCTGACCGCGGTGCTGGCCCCTCGTCTGCTGGCCCGGGCCCGGTGGCCCGAGCGTGAACCCGTCGTCGCCCTGTGGGTGTGGCAGTGCGTGGTGGGCGCCGTGCTGCTGTGCTTCGCGCTGTCGATGCTGCTGAGCGCGGCCGCCGCCTGGCAGGCGGTCCGGGGTCGGCTGTTCGCCGCGGCCCCGACCGGGGTGGTCGACGCCTACGCCCTGGGCGCCTCGGGCGGTCCCTGGGCCGTCGGCACCGCCCTCGCGCTGGCCGGCTGCGGGCTGTGGACCGGCGCGATGCTGACGCGGGAGATCCTGCGGGCCCGTGCCCGGCGGCGCGCGCAGGGGGCCGAACTGCTGGTACGGGCCCCGCTGCTGCCGGGAGAGGACCCCGCCGGCGTACGGCTCGTCGTACTGGAGGGGGAACGGCCGGCCAGTTGGTGGCTGCCGGGCGCGGCCCCGCGGCTGGTGGTCACGACGGCGGCGCTGGGGCGGCTCAAGGGGAGCCAGCTGGACGCGGTGTTGGCGCACGAGCAGGGGCACGCGGCAGCGCGGCACGACTGGTTGCTGCACTGCTCGCGGGCGCTGTCCGGCGGGTTCCCGCAGGTGCCGGTGTTCGCTGCGTTCGAGGAGGAGATGCACCGGCTGGTCGAGCTGGCCGCGGACGACGTGGCCTCGCGGCGGTTCGGGCGGCTCACCGTCGCGCTGGCGCTGGTGGGGCTGAACGAGGACAGCGGGGTGTTCGGGCCCGGCTCGGCCCCGGAGGCGCACGTCCCGCAGCGGGTCCGGCGGCTGCTGTCGGCCGCGCCCCGGCTGCCGGCGGGGCGCCGGGTCCAGCTGACGGCGCTGGCCACGCTGGTGCCGGTGGTGCCGCTGGTGGTGGCCTTCGTACCCGCGCTGAGCACGCTGACGTAGCCTGCGAGCATCCGCGCCACCCGGCCCGGATGCGTGCGCCGCGATCCGGCAGCAGGCTGGGGGCATGGAGCATGCGCCGATCGTCGTGCACCGGATCTCCGCCTCGGGCGGCCGGCGGGTCACCATCCGCGTGCAGGGGACGGAGACCTCCCTCGGCATCGCGCATTCGGATGCGGACGTGATCGAGTTCCTCCGCCGGATCGAGGTGCCGGAGCCGGACGAGGTGGCCCTCGGCGGCGAGTCGGCGCTGATCGAGTGGCAGGGCGACGCGGCGCACCAGTACGAGCCCGAACCCCCGACGCTGGACCTGCCCTGAGCCGTGGGCGACCGCCGGCGCGCGGCAGCCCTCCCGTGGGGAGCCGGGAGGGGTGACGGCCCGGGATGGTCCGGACCCACACCATATGCACGGCCATCGGGCGCCGGATAGGCATATGACAGAGGAAGTTCCGCATAGCCCGGCGCCGTGCGGGAGTGCCTGCTCTGGGCGATCCCCCGCGTCGCCCAGAGCAGACGGCCCCGTGCGCTGAGTATATTGGCTGGAAGCCAGTCAACGCAGGAGTAAGCATGTCCCCGCGCAGCGCATCGGTCAATGAAGAATTGCGCAGACGTTCCCGCGAGCGGCTGCTCCAGGCCACGGTCGACCTCGTCGGCGAACGCGGATACGAATCCACGACCCTCGGCGACATCGCCGACCGGGCGGGGGCCGCGCGCGGCCTGGTCTCGTACTACTTCCCGGGCAAGCGGCAACTGCTCCAGTCGGCCGTGCACCGGCTGATGCACCTCACCCTGGAGGCGGCGCTGGAGCGCGAGCCGCGCAGTGACGACGGCCGCGAGCGGCTCGCGCGCGCCATCGACGCGATCCTCGGGCTGGCCCGCGACCATCCGCTGCTGATGCGCACGCACATGGCGGGCATCCTCCAGGCGGAGGGCTTCGTGCAGTGCCCGGAGCAGCAGCGGCTGGCCGAGCTGCTGAAGGACACCGTCACCCGGTACGGCTCGCCGGACGTGGACACGGACTACCCGCTGCTGCGGGCGCTGCTGATGGGCGCGGTGGTAGCGGTACTGCTGCCGGGGGCCCCGATGCCGGGACCCCGGCTGCGGGCCGAGTTGTTCCAGCGCTACGGGCTGGACTGGGAGCTCGGTGTCCCGCCGGACGGCGGACCGCCCGACGGAACGTTTCCGCGCTAGCTGGGGGCTCCTGCCGCTACCGGTACTCGGGCTGGCTCTGTACGTTCAGCCGGTCCATCCAGACCCACTTGGCGCTCTCGGTGCGCCAGTCGTCGAGCCTCAGCACGTCGAGGCCCTTGGCGATGTCGTTCGAGTAGATGTGCCCGTTGTAGTAGTACGCCGACCAGGACCCGCCGACCCCGAGGGTCTCCGTGCTGAGCGGACCGCGTTCGAAGTAGCCGATCTCCTTGGGCTTGGTGGAGTCGGTGAAGTCCCACACCGAGACGCCGCCCTGGTACCAGGCCTGCACCATGATGTCGCGGCCGCCGCCGACCGGGATCAGCGAGCCGTTGTGGGCCACGCAGTTCTCGGTGTCGGCCTGGTGGCGCGGGATCTTGAAGTAGCTCTTGAAGACGAGCTTGCGCTGGTCGCCCCGGCCGGTGATGTCGTAGATGCCGTCGGCGCCCCGGTCCGGGCCGACGACCGCGTTGCAGGTGGCGCCGCCCCCGCCGCCGAGCTCGTCGGTGAACACCACCTTGTTCGCCTGCTCGTTGAAGGTGGCCGAGTGCCAGAACGCGAAGTTCACGTTGTCCTGGACCCGGTCGATCACCCGCGGTTCCTCGGGCTTGCTGATGTCGAAGAGGATGCCGTCACCCATGCAGGCGCCGGCGGCCAGGTTCTTGGACGGCAGCACGGTGATGTCGTGGCAGCCGGTGGTCTTGGAGACGCCCGGGTTGACCGGCCCGCCCGGGTTGCCGCCGTCCGGGAAGAGGATCGGGAAGGAGACGACCGCGGCCTGCGTCGGCGCCTTCTTCGGGACCTTGATCACCGAGATGCCGTCGTGCGGCGGCTTGCAGTCCGGGAAGGCCTCGCTCGGCGAGTACGAGGACACGTAGAGGTAGACGTCCCCGCGCTGGCCCGGCACCACGGTGTGGGTGTGCGAACCGCAGTTGGTCTCGACGGACTTGATGTACTTGGGGTTCTTCTTGTCCTTGATGTCGAAGATCTTGATGCCCTCCCAGGAGGACTTCTCCGTGGCGGGCTGCGACACGCTGTTGCAGGAGTCGTCGCTGCGCGAGGAGTCCGTGGAGAGGAAGAGCAGGTCCCCCTGGACGGAGATGTCGTTCTGACCGCCCGGGCAGAGCACCTGGGAGACCGTCTTGGGAGCCTTCGGGTTGCCTATGTCGTAGATCGTGAACCCCGAGTAGTTGCCCGCGTAGGCGTACTTCCCCTGGAATGCCAGGTCGGAGTTGATGACAGTGGGGTCGGTGCTGGGGATGTTCGCCAAGTGCTTGATGTTCCGGCTGTGGACGATCTCGTCCTTGCCGGGGATCTCACCGGGTGCGAGCTCCCGGCCTTCCGGAGCGGCGTCCGCGCTCTGCCGGGAGCCGGCCGCGCCCGGCGTTAAGTCCCCCGGATCCGGGGTCGCGGACGCCGGGGCCGCGGAGAGGAGCGTGACGAGGAGTCCGGCCGCCGCGACGGCGGCCCCCAGACTCCTGGTCCCCACTCTGCTGGTGCGCAACGAGGTCACTGTGCCTCCCATGGGAGTCCTCTCGGTTCTGTTCGGGATGGGAACGGAACCAGGACCCCGGCAGTATCTTCCTTTCATGGACATGGCAACAGTCTTATTTCATCGAATGGCCGGGGCGGCCCTGGCCGCCGCACTGCTCATCGCCGTCACCGGCTGCGATGAAGAGGGCGGGCAGAACGGGCCGAAGGACGGCGCCGCCGCGGTGATCGCACCGGGCAAGCCGGGCGAGAAGTCCCGCACCCTCTCCCCCGAACAGGCCGCGAAGGAGCGGCCCGACGACAGCCCCAACACGGCCGACCAGACGTACGTGCGGAACATGGTCGAGCACCACCGCCAGGCCCTGGAGATGAGCGCTCTCGCGCCGGAGCGGGCCTCGGCCGAGGGGGTCAGACGCGTCGCCGAGCGGATCACCGCCGCCCAGCGGCCCGAGATAGGCGCGATGGAGAAGTGGCTGGGGCTCCACCCGGCGCCCACCCCCGGCACCGCGACCCCCGGCACCGCGGCCGGCGGGCACGACCACGGCGCGATGCCGGGCATGGCGACGCGGGCGCAGCTCGACGAGCTGACAGCGGCCAGGGGTGCGGAGTTCGACCGGCTCTTCCTCCGGCTGATGATCACCCACCACGAGGGCGCCCTGAAGATGGCCGGCGAGGCGCTGGCCGGCGGCAACAACGTCGCCGTCGAGGAGATGGCCACCGAGGTCGTGGCCACCCAGAGCGCCGAGATCCACCGGATGCGCGCGATGGGCTGACGCCGCAGGTGCCCGGTGTCATGCTGGGAGCACCTGCGGGAGGAGCTCCGCCGTGCTTCGTATCGCCGTCGTCGGATCGGGCCCCAGCGGGGTCTACGCCGCTCAGACACTGGTCCAGCAGCGCGAGGTCCCGGGCGTCCGCGTCGACGTCCTCGACCGGCTGCCGGCCCCGTACGGGCTGGTGCGGTACGGGGTCGCCCCCGACCACGAGAAGATCAAGTCCCTGCAGGGCAACCTGCGCACGGTGCTGGAGGACGAGCGGATCCGCTTCCTCGGGAACGTCGAGGTCGGCGGTCCGCACCTGTCCACCGACCGGCTCCTGGAGCTGTACCACGCGGTGGTGTACTGCGTGGGCGCCGCCCGCGACCGGATGCTCGGGATTCCGGGCGAGGACCTGGCCGGGGTGCACTCCGCGACGGCCTTCGTGTCCTGGTACAGCGGCCACCCGGACGCGGCGGCCGAGGCCTTCGACCTGCCCGGCGTGGCCGCGGCGATCGTGGTCGGGGCGGGCAACGTCGCCGTGGACGTGACGCGGATCCTGGCCCGGGGCGTACCGGAGCTGGCGCCGACCGACATGCCCCACCCGGCCCTCGGGGCGCTCGGGGCGAGCGGGGTGCGCGAGGTGCAGATGGTGGCCCGACGCGGGCCCTCGCAGGGCAAGTTCACCACCAAGGAGCTCCGCGAACTGGGCACGATGCCGGGCGTGGACGCCGTGGCGGACCCCGCGGAGCTGGCCCTCGACCCGGCGTACGCGGACCCGGGCGCGACCCTGCCCGCGGTGAACCGGCGCAATGTGGAAGTGCTGCGCGGCTGGGCCGCCGACCCCCCGCGAGGGGGCGGGCGGCGGATCGCGCTGAGGTTCTTCCTGCGCCCGGTGGAAGTGCTCGGCGGGCCGGACGGGCGCGTCACCGGGATGCGGTTCGAGCGGACGGCCCCCGACGGCCGGGGCGGGGTCAGCGGGACGGGCGTCTACGAGGACATCCCGGCGCAGCTCGTGCTGCGTTCGGTGGGGTACCAGGGGGTCCCGCTGCCGGGGCTGCCGTTCAACGAGGCCACCGGTACGGTCCCGCACGCGGCGGGCCGGATCATGCGCGCGGGCCGCGCCTCGGTCGGGGAGTACGTGGCGGGCTGGATCAAGCGCGGCCCGACCGGGGTGATCGGCACCAACCGGCCCTGCGCCAAGGAGACGGCCTCCTCGCTGCTGCAGGACGCGGGGGCGCTGGCCCGGCGCGCGCTGCCGCAGGACCCCGTGGAGGCGCTGCGGGAAGCGGGGCTGAGCCCGGTGGAGTGGCCGGGCTGGCTGGCCATCGAGGCGGCCGAGGCGGAGCTCGGGCGCTCGCTGGGCCGTCGCTCGGTGAAGATCCCGGACTGGACCGGCCTGCTGGGCGCGGCGGGCGGGACCCGCTGACGGGCCGGGTCCTGGCGGGCCCGTCAGGTGGCCGCGGGCGATGCGGCGAGCCGCGCCTCCTCGGCGGCGGCCGCGGTGAGGACGCTGTCGAGGAGCCCGGGGAACAGCTCCTCCAGCTCGGTGCGGCGCAGCCCGTTCAGCTTGGCGGTGCCGCGGTAGGTCTGGCGTACGACACCGCTCTCGCGCAGCACCCGGAAGTGGTGCGTGGTCGTGGACTTGGTGACCGGGAGCTCGAAGTACGAGCAGGCCAGCTCGGTGTCCGTGGCGGCGAGGTCCCGGACGATGGAGAGCCGGACCGGGTCGGAGAGGGCGTGCAGGACGCCTTCGAGCCGGATCCCGGCGGCCTCGGGGTGGGCGAGGGCACGGGCCGCGTCACGTTCCGTCATGTCCGTGCTCCACTCGCTCGGGTGATCCTTGGTCGGGTCCATCGTACGAGAACCGTCGTATGACCGTGAGGTGCGATCAGGCCGGTGTGGGGGTGCGGCGCGGGGTTTGGGGGTGCCGTCGCGCCGCACCCCGGTTCACCAGGAGCGGTGGTACTGGTCGGGCGTACGGATCTCCGCGCCGAGCTCGGCGGCCGCGCGGCGGGCCCAGTACGGGTCGCGCAGCAGCTCGCGGCCCAGGAGGACGGCGTCGGCCTCGCCGTTGGCCAGGATCTTCTCGGCCTGCTCCGGTTCGGTGATCAGGCCGACGGCGGCGACGGGGAGTGCGGTCTCCGCCTTGACCCGGGCGGCGAAGGGCACCTGGTAGCCGGGGCCGACGGGGATCGTCACGCCGGGGGCGAGGCCGCCCGTGGAGACGTCGAGCAGATCGACCCCGTGCTCGTGGAGCAGCGCGGCCAGCCGGACGGTCTCGTCGGCGGTCCAGCCGTCCTCCTCCAGCCAGTCGGTGGCGGAGATCCGGAAGAACAGCGGGAGCTCCTCGGGCCACACGGCCCGTACGGCGTCGACGACTTCGAGGGCGAGGCGGGTGCGGTTCTCGAAGGAGCCGCCGTACTCGTCGGTGCGCCGGTTGCTGTGCGGGGAGAGGAACTCGCCGATCAGGTAGCCGTGGGCGCCGTGGATCTCGACGACCTGGTAGCCGGCGTCGAGCGAGCGCCGGGCGGCGGCCGCGAACTGCTCCACGACCTCACCGATCTCGGGGACCGTCAGCTCGTGCGGGACGGGGTGGCCCTCGGCGAACGGCACGGCGCTCGGGGCGCTGGGCCGCCAGCCGTGCGCTTCGGGTCCGACGGGGCGCCCGCCCTTCCAGGTGCGGTCGGTGGAGGCCTTGCGGCCGGCGTGGGCGAGCTGGATGCCGGGGACGGCGCCCTGGGTCTTGAGGAAGGCGGTGATCCGGCGCAGCGCCTCGACCTGGGTGTCGTTCCAGATGCCGAGGTCGTACGGGGAGATCCGGCCCTCGGGAGCGACGGCCGTGGCCTCCTGGATGATCAGGCCGGTGCCGCCGGTGGCGCGGGCCGCGTAGTGGGTGAAGTGCCAGTCGCGGGCCACTCCGGCGTCCGGGCCGAAGGCCTCGGCGCTGTACTGGCACATCGCGGCCATCCACACCCGGTTCGGGATGGTGACCGAGCGGATGGTCCACGGCTGGAACAGGGCGGCGAAGGCAGCGGGGGCAGCACTCATGAGGGCTCTCCAGAAGTGACCGGACGCGCACCGGGAGTCGGCGGCTAAGTACGAGAGTCACCGTACTACGAAAACTCTCGTAGTACGAGACCTCCCGTACAACGGGGTCCGCCGCCGCGTGCCGACCGGCCGCTGTCAGTGGGCGGGTGCAGACTGGCGGAAAAGCTGCCGTGCTGGGGAGTGTCGTCAAAGTGGCGTCGGCCGCCCGAAGGGCGGGGCCGGCCAGACGGGACTTTGGCGACACGGCCTAGGACAACGACGTCCGGAGGTGTCGGCCATGACCGACGCAGTACTGCTCGTTGGAACCCGCAAGGGCCTGTTCGTCGGGCGCAGGAGGGGCGGCGGCCCGTGGGAGTTCGACGGGCCCCATTTCAACGCCCAGGCCGTCTACGCCGTCGCCATCGACCGGCGCGACGGAGCGACCCGGCTGCTGGTCGGCGGGGACAGCTCGCACTGGGGGCCGTCCGTCTTCAGCTCCGACGACCTGGGGGCGACCTGGCGGGAGCCCGCCGCGGCCGCGGTGAAGTTCCCCAAGGACACCGGGGCCTCGCTGGAGCGCGTGTGGCAGCTGCATCCGGCCGGCCCCGAGGCCCCCGGCGTCGTCTACGCGGGGACGGAGCCGGCCGCGCTGTTCCGCTCCAGAAACCGCGGCGAGTCCTTCGAGCTGGTGCGGCCGCTGTGGGAGCACCCGACCCGGTCGGGGTGGGTGCCGGGCGGCGGCGGCGAAGGCCTGCACACCGTGATCACCGACCCGGTCGACCCGGACGCGATCACGGTGGCCGTCTCCACCGCGGGGGTGTTCCGGACCAAGGACGGCGGGGAGAGCTGGGCCCCGTCCAACGACGGGGTCTCGGCCGTGTTCCTGCCGGATCCGCATCCCGAGTTCGGGCAGTGCGTGCACAAGATCGCCCAGGACGCCGCCAACACGGACCGGCTCTACCTGCAGAACCACTGGGGCGTGTACCGCAGCGACGACGCCGGGGCCCGCTGGACCGACATCGGCGCCGGACTGCCCTCGGACTTCGGCTTCGCGGTGGCCGCCCATCCGCACCGGCCCGACACCGCGTACGTCTTCCCGCTCAACGCGGACTCCGACCGGGTCCCGGCCGAGCACCGCTGCCGCGTCTTTCGGACCCGGGACGCGGGGGCGACCTGGGAACCGCTGACGAAGGGGCTGCCCGCCGGGGACCACTACGGCACGGTGCTGCGCGACGCCCTGTGCACGGACGACGCGGACCCGGCGGGCATCTACTTCGGAAACCGCAACGGCGAGCTGTACGCCAGCCACGACGACGGGGACAGCTGGCAGTTGCTCGCCGAGCACCTGCCGGACGTGCTCTGCGTGCGGGCGGCCTTGATCGGCCAGTAGAGTGACTCGACGTGGCAGCACGACCGTTGAACGAGATCGTCGAGCCGGGCTGGGCCCGCGCTCTGGAGCCGGTGGCGGGGCAGATCGCCGCCATGGGCGACTTCCTGCGCGCCGAGATCGCCGCGGGGAGAACGTACCTGCCGGCCGGGGCGAATGTCCTGCGCGCCTTCCAGCAGCCCTTCGACGACGTACGGGTGCTGATCGTCGGCCAGGACCCCTACCCCACCCCGGGGCACGCCATGGGCCTCTCCTTCTCGGTGGCGCCCGACGTCCGCCCGGTGCCGCCCAGCCTGGACAACATCTTCCGCGAGCTCTACGCCGACCTCGCGCTGCCCCGCCCGGACAACGGCGACCTGACCCCGTGGACCCGGCAGGGCGTCCTGCTGCTCAACCGCTCGCTGACCACCGCCCCGCGCAAGCCCAACGCCCACCGGGGCAAGGGCTGGGAGGCCGTCACCGAGCAGGCGATCCGGGCGCTCGCGGCGCGCGGCAAGCCGCTGGTGTCGGTGCTGTGGGGGCGCGAGGCCCGGAACCTGCGGCCGCTGCTGGGGGACTTGCCCGCCGTGGAGTCCGTCCACCCCTCCCCCATGTCCGCGGACAACGGATTCTTCGGTTCCAGGCCCTTCAGCAGGACGAACGACCTCCTGCTGCGGCAGGGGGCGCAGCCGGTGGACTGGCGACTGCCGTCCTCTGCCTGACCAGAGTCCGGTTGGCCGACTGGTTGAACCGTATATGACATTCCGCGGATAAATACGGACAGATGCCGCCCGACCAGGCCCTGCCCGAACACCCCGTTCCGATAAGCCAGTAGCATGCGGCGCCATGAGCTCCCCCACTGGGCCCGCAAATGGCCTGCCCGTACGAATGCCGCGACCCCGCCAGACCGGGCGGCACCGCCGGCCCGAGCCCGCGGTGGCGCCCGAGGGCGCGCCCGCGCTGGTGCTCGCCGTGCCCGGTGCCCCTTCGGCCGCCTCGCGGGGGCTCGCGGAAGAGATCATCAGCATCGGCCGCTCCGAGCTGCCGGGCCTGGACGCCCGCGTCGGCTTCCTCGACGGTGACGACGCCACCGAGTTCCCGTCCCTTTCCGGTGTGCTGACCGCCGTCGCGCAGGAGCGTGCCGCGCGCGCCGAGTTCGCCCGCGCCGCCGGGCACGAGGTGCCCAAGGCGACCGGCCCCGACGCCGTGGTCGTGCCGCTGCTGGCCGGCCCCGACGGCGGCCTGCTGCGCCGCATGCGCCAGGCCCTGATGGACTCCTCGGCGGCCGCCGAGCTGGCCGACGTACTCGGTCCGCACCCGCTGCTCGCCGAGGGCCTGCACGTGCGGCTGTCCGAGGCGGGCCTGTCCCGCGCGGACCGGGCCCGGCTCTTCTCGGTGACCACGGCCGCCGACGGCATCATCCTGGCCACCACCGGCGGCGAGGAGGCCGTCCAGGCCGCCGGGATCACCGGCATGCTGCTGGCCGCCCGCCTCGCGGTGCCGGTGATGGCCGCCGCGCTGGACCAGGAGGGTTCGGTGGCTGCGGTCGCCGAGCAGCTGCGCCGCGAGGGTTCCACGCAGCTCGCGCTGGCCCCCTACCTGATCGGCCCGGAGGCCGCCGAGGGGCTGCTGGACACCGCGTGCAAGGAGGCCGACTGCGCGACCGCCGAGGTGCTGGGCGCGTACTCGGCGCTCGGCAAGCTCGCCGTCACCCAGTACTCCGCCGCGCTGGGCCTCGCGCCGAGCGCCGCCCCCCACTGACCCCGGCACCGCCTGTACCCGCGCCTGCGCGAGGAGGGCCCGCACCCCTGGATTCCGGGGTGCGGGCCCTCCCGCGTTCGGGCCTTCGGACCGGGTCGGGTCAGCCGAAGACCACGCAGGTGGCGGCGGGCACGGCGACCGAGCCTGCCCGGCGGGGCTCGCCCGTCAGCGGGTCCACCTCGAACCAGGTGACGTCCCCGGACCGCTCGTTCGCCGCGTACAGCCGGCGCCCCGAGGGGTCGGCCGCCAGGTCCCGCGGCCAGTCGCCGCCGCCCGGCACGGTGCCGGTGAGCTGCGGCTTCTCGGTTCCGCCGGCGAGGGAGAAGGTGGCGATGACGTCGGCGCCGCGCACGGCCGCCCACACGAAGCGCCCGTCGGGCGAGGCCACGACCGCCGAGGGATAGGCCCGTACGCCGTCCGGGCCGACCCTGGGGGCGATCGGAACCTCCCCGACCGGTTCCAGTTGCCCGGACCCCGCGTTCCACCGGCAGACGGTCAGCTGTGGCTCCAGCTCGTGGAGTACGTAGACCACCTCGCCTCCCGGGTGGAAGGCGAGGTGCCGGGGGCCGGTCCCGGCGCGCAGCGCGATCTCGGCGTGCACGCGCAGGTTCCCGGTGGCCGGGTCGGGCGCGCAGACCCGTACCGAATCGGTGCCGAGGTCCACGCTGAGCACCCAGCGGCCGCTCGGGTCGGGCAGCACCTGGTGGGCGTGCGGCCGCTCCTGCCGGTCGGCGTCCGGGCCGGAGCCCTGGTGCGCGAGCACCGAGGCGAGCCCCGCGATGGCGCCGTCGGCGGCGAGCGGGAGGCTGCTGACACTGCCGGAGGTGTAGTTGGCGGCCAGCAGCCCGCTCCCGGTCAGACTGAGATGGGTGGGGCCGGAGCCGCCGACGCGGACGGCCGGCCCGAGGGCGGCCAGCCCGTCGTCGGTGGGCCGGAAGGCGCCGACGGCTCCCTCCTCGGTCTCGCTCACCGCGTAGAGCACTCCGGTGCGCGGGTCGTGGGCGAGGTAGGAGGGGTCCGCGAGGGAGTCGTTCGCGCTGAGCACGGTGAGCGCCCCGGTGAGCGGATCCACGGCCGCGGTGGTGACACCGCGGCCGCCCCCCGAGGTGAACGAGCCGATCCAGGCCCGGTGTCCGCCGCTGTGGTCCGTGCTGTTCGCGCCGCCCACGGGGTGCCCCTCTCCGCCGCTTTCGGATCCGTCCGGAGCGACGGTAACAGAAGGGTCTAGACCAAATCTCGTCCTTGGGCCCTTTCCTGAGCGCCGTGGTGGTGGACGTAGGCGGTCGCGCTCGGCCGGTCCTCGTACGTGCGGTGGAAGACCGGGGTCGCCGATCCGGAGATCGGCGGCACGATCCAGGACCAGTCGGCGCCCACGTCGCGGCCCTTGCGCTCCTCCTTCGCCAGGTGGGTGAGGAAGCGGCGGGACTCGGTGTGGTGGTCGGCGATGGTGACGCCGGCCCGGTCGAAGGAGTGCAGCACCGCCCGGTTGAGCTCGACGAGCGCGCGGTCCTTCCACAGGGAGCGGTCGCTGGAAGTGTCGAGGCCCAGCCGCCGGGCGACAGCCGGCAGGAGGTTGTAGCGGTCGGTGTCGGCGAGGTTGCGGGCGCCGATCTCGGTGCCCATGTACCAGCCGTTGAACGGGGCCGCCGGGTAGTGGATGCCGCCGATCTCCAGGCACATGTTGGAGATCGCGGGTACGGCGTGCCAGCGCAGCCCCCAGTCCTGCCAGCCGTCTCCGCCCCCTTCGGCGTCGGGGTGCTCGATCGGCACCTCCAGCACGGCGTCCGCGGGGGTGTCGAACCAGCGGGGCTTGTCGTCCACGCCCTGGACCACGAGCGGGAGGAGGTCGAAGGGGGTGCCGGCGCCACCGGTCCAGCCGAGCCTGAGCAGGGCCTCGGTGAGCGGGGCGTTGCGGGCGTCGCCGACGGCTATCGAGTGGTGGTCCCCGTAGCCGGCGTACCGGACGAGCTGCTCGCTCCAGATCAGCGGGCCGGGGCGGTCCGGGGTGTCGGGCGCGAAGACGGTGATGGTGGGGCGGACCCGGCCGCCGTTGGTCGCCTCTCTCAGGTGCTCGAAGCACTCGGAGGCGATCCGGTCGGCGTCGGTGAGCTCGCGGCGGTCGCGCACCCTCAGCGAGTTCCAGTACAGCCTGCCTATGCACCGGTTACTGTTCCGCCAGGCCACTCTGGCCCCGTGGGTCAACTCCTGCGGGGTGTGCCGGTAGGTGCCGGTCTCCGCGAGCTCGGCCCGTACGGCGGCGAGCCGGACACGCGGATCACCGGAGTCCGGATTCTCCCGATGGAACAGCCGGATGAACTCCTCGGCCGCTTCCCACACCTGAGCGGTGGTGGAGCGCTGTTGAAGTATTTCCATTCCGGGCGGTTACCCCCTGTCCTACCAGATCCACCCTGTACATGCCGGATGAATGTGCAATGAACAATCACCCGTTGTACATGCCGCAGGTCAGCGCCGTGCGTGAGGCGCGCACGGAACACTCCTCCGAGTGATCTTCATCGATAGGCCTGCGGGCGCGGTCTGACGCGACGTAGCATCCGCCCACCGCCCGGGCCCGGTTGAGGGTCGGCCGGGCGGCCGGGCAGTCGCGCGCGATCAGGCGGTGATGACCAGCGGAGAGCTCGGGTGGGTCCGCAGCGGGGCGTGCAGGGCCGCCAAGGCGTGCTCCAGGCCGTGCAGATGGGCCAGGGCGGGCTCGGCGGCGGCCGGACGGGGAACCGCCGGAGCGATGAGTTCCGCTGCGCTGCTCGGGGCGGTCAGGGCTTCCACGGCCGCCTCCACGCGCCAGCAGGCCGCGGCCAGCCGGGCGTCGTGCGAGGCCTGCGGGTCGGCGGCGACGGCCACCAGCCCGCGCACCTCGCGGGCGCAGTCGTCGAGCAGCGCGAGGACCTGCCGGGCCCTGGCCTTGCGGGCGCGCAGCGGGCTCATCGGGTGGACGAGGGGCGCGAGCGCCATCCGTACCCGGGCCAGCAGCAGTTCGAGCTCGGCGGCGTGCGGGGCGGGGTCGGCCGCCGGGTCCCCGGCCAGCCGGTCGAGGGAGGCGGCGGTGCAGGCCCGTACGCAGTGCAGGGCGCGCTGGATCCAGGCGTCGTTGGCTGCGTGCGTGGTCACCGGGAGCACGAGGACGACGGCGAGGGCCGCGCCCAGCGCGCCGACCGCGGTCTCCTCGAAGCGCAGGAGCAGCAGCCCCGGGTGGAGCACGCCGAGGAGCCCGTAGAGCAGGCCGGCCATGACGGTGACGAAGAACATCATCCAGGAGTAGGAGGGCGCGGCGGTGTAGAAGATGCCGAAGACGCATACGGCGACCAGTACGGCCGTGGGCGCGGGGGCACCGTGCAGCGGGACGGCGACGAGCAGTCCGGCGGCGATGCCGACGACGGTGCCCACGACCCGGCGGAAGCCCCGCACCAGGGTCTCGCCGCGCGAGGTGGTGTTGACGAAGATCCACCAGGCGGTGCCGACGGCCCAGTACCAGCGGTCCTCGGAGAGTGCCTGGCCGATGGCGAGCGCGAAGGCACAGGCCGCGGTGGCCTGGAAGGCCTGCCGGGTGGTGGGCCGGGCGAGCCCGGTTCCGGGCAGGGCGGACGGGGCGGCGGCGGGCGGGGTGCGCCGCTCGATGGGCCACAGCACGAAGCGGACCGCGCCGGCGGACAGGAGCGCGAGCCCGACGGCCGCGTACAGCTCGGGCAGCTGCGCGGGGACGGCATGCAGGAACTGGGTGACGAAGAACATCATGAAGCCGAAGATCCCGAGGGCGTGTCCGCGGGGGCCGAACCGGCGGGCGTAGACCCCGGCGAAGACGACGGCGAGGAAGGCGGCGTCGCGGGCCAGCGGCACCCCGTGCAGGGTGGTGGCCAGCGCGAGGACCGGGAAGCCGGCGACGGGCAGCAGCGCGGTGGTGATCCGCTGGGCGCGCAGGTTCGCGTCGAGCACCGTGAAGAGCGCGAGAAGGGCCGCCAGTCCCCCGGTGATGGAGGCGGTCAGGGACAGGCCGCACAGCTCGGCGACGGCCACTGCGGCGGCCACGCCGATCACCGCGCGCAGCGAGTTCCTGAGTCTCACAAGCCCCGGATCCGGAGCCACGAACATCCTCTTCACGGCGGTGTGCCGCCCCCCCCTTGCGATGGCGCACGCCCGCCCGCGTCCGCCCGGGGTGGTGGGCGGCGTACGGGCACGGCGAAGGCGCCGCGCTCCGGAACGGCCTCGTTGCCGGTCCGGCACCGCGCGGCGCCGTAAGTACATGGATAGGACACAGATAAGCATGTAGAGGGCAATGGCTCAACCAGGGATCGAATGACTGGGCCATTGGTGCATTTCTGGGCCGGTTCCATCCGCCATTGGGGGGACCAACGGCCCACAGCGCGCTCGGTGCGCCGCTCGCGCGTGATCAGCCGGTCGGGACGCACAGCACCGGCACCGGGGACAGGTGCAGGAGCTTGTGCGGGGTGGAACCGAGGAGAGCGCCGCGGATCGGGCTGTCGCCCCAGCTCCCGACGATGATCACCCGGGCCCGGTAACGCTCGGCCGCGTCCAGCAGGGCCTGGGCCGGCCTCTCGTCGACCACCTCGACCGTGGAGGGGACCCCCGCCGCGTCGGCCGCCTCCACGGCGCGGGCGAGCGCGCTGCGGCCGGCCTCGCGGACGGCTTCGCGGTGGGCGCGGTACTCCTCCCCGGTCGAGCCGGGCGCGGCCGCGCCGTAGACCAGGACCAGCGGCTCGCCGAAGGCGGTGGCCACTTCCAGCGCCACCCGCAGGGCGCGCTCCGCGCCGGGCGACTCGTCGTAGCCCAGGACGACGGACATGGGGCAGCCTCCTCAGGACTCCGGCTTCGATTTCGGCTCCGGCTCCGGCTCCGGCTTCGGTTTCTTCGCGTGGACGAGGGCCGGGTCGGCCACCCCGCGCCGCTCCTGCCAGAAGCGGCCGTCCCGCAGCCGCCAGAAGCACATCACCAGGACCCCGACGACGGCGATGGCGATCCCGATGACCAGCGGCGGGCCGAGCCCGAACCAGGCGACTCCGCCGGCCGAGTTCTCCGGGTTCGACATGTCACCGATCGACTCCACCAGCAGCCAGGCCAGCAGACCGGCCCCGACCACCGGGCCGAAGCCGATGAGCAGGAAGTTGTGCGCGCTCTCCAGCAGGTGGCGGCGGTAGTAGACGGCGCAGGCCAGACCGGTGAGCGCGTAGTAGAAGGCGATGAGCAGGGAGAGCGCGGTCAGCGAGTCGAGGAGCGCGTTCTCGCTGATCTGGTTGACGACGAGGTACCAGCCGATGGCGATCGCGGCCACCCACCACGTGCTCACGTCCGGAGTCCGGAACCGCGGGTGGATGTGCGAGAGGGCCGGGGGCAGCGCGTGCCGGCGGGCCATGGAGAGGGCAGTGCGCGAGGCGGGGATGATCGTGGTCTGGGTGGAGGCGAGCGCGGAGGTGCAGACCGCGAGGAGCACCACCCAGTCCCAGCCGCCCATGACCTCGTGCGCGAGCACGGCGAACACGGCCTCCTCCTCGCCCGCGTTCTCGGCGAGGAACTTGGTCCCGGCGTAGCCGACGACGGCGAAGCCGACGGACAGGTAGGTGACGAGGAGGACCACCGTCGACCAGATGCCGGCCTTGCCGGGCGCGGTGGCGGAGTCCTCGACCTCCTCGGTGAGGTTCACCGCGGACTCCCAGCCCCAGTAGATGAACACGCCGAGCAGCAGTCCGCCGGTGAGGGCGGCGCCGCCGGCGCCGAAGGGGTTGAGCCAGCCGATCGAGGGCTCGATCGAGTCGAGGGTGCTGGTGCCGGCGTAGATCCGGTAGATGGCCACGACGGCGAAGACCAGCAGGAAGAAGACCTGGGCGAGGATCAGGATGTCCTGGAGGTGGGCCGACATCTCCGTGCCGATGACGCAGATGGCGGTCATCGCGAGGATCACGACGACGGTGAGGCCCTGCCGGACGGCGTCGTTCGCGGCCCAGCTGTCGAGGCCCGCGGCGAGCAGGCCGAAGTGGACGGCGACGTCGGCGAGCGACCCGATGACGAGTACGCCGGTCATGGCGATGGCCCAGCCGCCGAGCCAGCCCGCCCAGGGGCCCATGGCCCGCGTGACCCAGGAGAAGGTGGTCCCGCAGTCCTGGTCCACCTTGTTGAGGTAGTAGAAGGCGGCGGCGATCAGCAGCATCGGCACGAAGGACGCCAGCATCACGCCCGGTGCGTAGATCCCGGCCAGCGCCACGATCGGACCGATGACGGCGGCCAGGGAGTAGGCGGGTGAGGTGGAGTTCAACCCGATGACGAGCGCGTCGAGGAAACCGATCGCGTTGGCCTTGAGCCCCGCGTCCGCCTCCGGGAGCACGCCCGCCGGATCGCCGCCGTCGCCTTGGTGGGCCATGTACGCATGGTCACGCACGCGCCGCCGGTGCGCGAGGCGGGAGCGGGGCCGTCAGGGTCGGGGGCTGTCGTTCCAGCCCGCGATCACGGGGAGGCCGTGTTCGGTGGAGAGCACGCTGTAGGTGCCGGTGCGCAGCAGGAAGAGCCGCCCGTCCTCGGGCGGCAGGCCCAGGTAGCGGGCGGTGAGCACGCGCAGCAGGTGGCCGTGGGCGACGAGGACGGCGTTGCCGCGGTCGGCGCGCAGTACGTCGGCCACGCGGGCCAGCACCCGGTCCGCCCGGGCGCCCACCTGGGCGGCGCTCTCGCCGGGGTGCTCCGGGTCGCCGGGCGGCACTCCGTCGCTCCACAGGGACCAGCCGGGCCGGTTCCGTTGGATCTCGGCCGTGGTGACGCCCTCGTAGCCGCCGTAGTCCCACTCGTACAGGTCGGGGTCGGTCTCGCCGCCGGTGAGGCCGGCGAGCTCGGCGGTCGCGACGGCCCGGCGCAGCGGGCTGGTCAGCACCAGGGCCGGGTGCCGGCCGCGGAAGAACGGGGCCAGCGAGATGGCCTCCTCGACCCCGCGCGCGTTCAGCGGGACGTCGGTGCGCCCGGTGTGCCGCCCGCTCGCGCTCCACGCCGTCTCGCCGTGCCTCACCAGCAGCAGGTCGCTCACGTCTCGGACCCTACGGCCTGCGGCGGATCGCCGCCCGTGGATCGGGGCGGGGGACGGGACAGCGCCTTCGGGTACGGGACGGGAGCCTGGCGGCACCGGGCCGGGGCGGTACTGGCGATGTTCGCGGGCGGGCTGGCCGGGGCGCTGCTGGTGCGGGGCGGGTGGACGGTGGGCGAGCTGCTGCTGCCCGCCGCCGCGCCGGCGCTCTTGGTGGCCCTGGGGTACCGGACCCTGCCTCTGCTGCACACGGGTTGGTACGGCGCGGGAATCCGATGCGCAAACGATGCGAGTTGGCCGGGTCCGCTTCCCTGGCGAGGCTCGGGGCATGGACGAGGCGGAGCTCGACGAACGCGTCGCGGCCGGTTTCGCGGCGGGCGACGAGGCGTGCATGGAAGCGGTCCACCGGCGCTGGCGGCCTCTGGTGCACTCCCTCGCCCGGCGCGCGCTGGGCGACGAGCGCGAGGCCGAGGACGTGGCCCAGCAGGTCTTCCTGGCCGCCTGGCGCGGCCGCGCCCGCTACCGCCCGGGACCCGGCGGGCTCGGGGCCTGGCTGACCGGGATCACCCGGCACAAAGTGGCTGATGCCCTGGAGGCGCGGACCCGGCGGGCCCGGGTGACCGCGGCCGCCGGCCGCTTCGTTCTCCTCGCGCGCCCCGAGCCCGAGCCGGAAGGGGTCGTGGAGCGGGTGGCCGTGCTCGGCGAGCTGGCCCGGCTGCCGTCGGCGCAGCAGCGGGTGCTGCGCCTGGCGTTCTACGGGGACCTGACCCAGACGCAGATCGCTGAGCACACCGGGATGCCGCTGGGCACCGTCAAGAGCCATATGCGGCGGGCTCTGCACGTGCTGCGCCGGTCGATGGAGCCGCGCCCGCCACGAGCGACTCGATGACGGCCAGTCCCGAACGCAGCCCGAACAGCCGCCGGCTGCGCGGAGCCGGGGTGCGGGTCCCCCAGCCGGGGCCGGCCAGCAGCAGCGCGGGGTGCCCGCGGGCGCCGCGCGGCCCCCACTCGATCGCGGCCACCGACCGGGCCAGGCCGTCGTCGGCGGTCGTACGGGTCTGCGCCCACAGCACGACGGCCTGCGGGCCGGTGCGCCGGGCGGCCTCGCGCAGCGCGTCGGCGGGCAGCGCCGCGCCGAACATCCGAACGGGCAGGCCGCGTTCCCCGAGGGCCGCGGTCAACGCCTCGATCGGCAGGCTGTGCTGCTCCCCCGGCGCGCACGCGAGGAGCAGCGGCCGGGTCCGCGACCGCTCCTCCAGGGGGCGGATGCGGCTCATGGCCGCGGAGACCTGCCAGGACAGCAGGTGTTCCACCTCCACGTAACGCTCCCCGGCCGAAGCCCATTTGCGGCCCACCGCGTGCAGGGTCGGGGCGATGACCTCCTCCCACGCGGCCACCAGGCCGTGCTCGGCCAGAGCCGCGTCCAGCAGTCGCGCCACGGTCGGCGCGTCCAGTCGTACGGCGGCCCGCGCGAGCCCCCTGCGTTCGGGGCGGACCTCCCGCAGCGGAAGTACGACCGGCCCGGCCGACGCCCTTGCCGGAGCGGGGCCCGGGAGCACGGCCTCCGGGCCGGGGGGCGTACCGAGGGCGGCCCGCGCGGCCTCGGACGGGGGCACGCCCTGCGCGGTGAGCCGGCACATCAGCTCCAGGCGGGCGACGTCCCGCGGGGTCCAGCGGCGGTGCCGGCCCTCCTCCCGGAAGGCGGGCCCGATGGCGTACCGGCGCTCCCAGGACCGCAGGGTGGTCGGCGAGACCCCCAGGTGGCGGGCCACGGCCCCGGTGCTCAGCGCGAGGTCGCTCAGCGCGAGGTCGGTGGGCGCGGGGTCGGTCGGCGCGGGGTCGGTCGGCGGCGCGGGGTGCACCCGTTCACGGTACGGCGCGGACGCCGGGCGGGCGGTCACCCGGTGCCGCGCCCCCGCCGGAAGCGGTCCAGCCCGTCGGAGAGCCCGATCACCGGCTCGGGGTAGTCGTACCGGGCCCGCTCCGGCGCGGGCAGTCGCCACGGCTCGTGGACGCGCGGCGCGGGCAGCTCGGCGAGCTCCGGGACCCAGCGGTGCACGTAGGCGCCGACCGGGTCGTACTTCAGGCCCTGGCGGACGGGGTTCAGGACGCGGTTGGGCCGGGTGTCGGTGCCCGTTCCCGCCACCCACTGCCAGTTGAGCTGGTTGTTGGCGAGGTCTCCGTCCACGAGGAGGTCCATGAAGTGCCGGGCTCCGGTCCGCCAGTCCACGTACAGGGTCTTGGTGAGGAAGCTCGCGGCCAGCAGCCGGCCGCGGTTGTGCATCCAGCCCTCGTGGCGCAGCTGGCGCATCGCCGCGTCGACCACCGGGTAGCCGGTGAGGCCGTCCTTCCAGGCCTGGGTCTCCTCCTCGGCGGCGGTGCCGGTGCGCCAGCGGTCCTGCCGGTCCCGGTAGTCGACGGTCGCGGCGGCGGGCCGCGCGGCCAGCACCTGATGGTGGAAGTCGCGCCAGCACAGCTGCCGGACGAAGGCCGCGGCGCCGGGGCCGCCGGCCGCCCGGGAGCGGTGGACGGCCTCGACGGGCGAGAGGGTGCCGAAGTGCAGGTGCGGCGAGAGTCGGGAGGTGGCGTCGCCGGCGAGGTCGTCGTGGGCCTCCTCGTAGCGCGCGATCCCGGAGCGCACCCAGCCTGCCAGGAGGCGGCGGGCCTCACGCTCCCCTCCCCGCGCCAGGCCCGGGGAGGCTCCGGCGACGGCGGCGCGGGCGGGCAGCGGCTCCGAGCCGACGCGGTCGGGGACGCGTACCGATCGGGGTGCGGTGGTGGCGGGGCGCAGCGGCAGGTCCGCCCAGCGGTGCAGGTAGGGCGTGAACACGGCGAAGTGGTCGGAGCCCGCCGGGAGTACGGCTCCGGGCGCGACCGCGGTCACCACCGTGTCGTGGACGTAGAGCCGGCGGCCTTCGGCTTCGAGCGCGGCGCGCAGGCGCTCCTCTCGGGCCCGGGCGTACCCGCTGACCCCGGCCGCCGTGTGGACCTCGTCGGCGTCGCACTCGCGGACCAGGGCGCAGACCTCGGCGACGGTGTCGCCTGAGCGGATCACGAGGCGGCCGCCGCGGTCGCGCAGGGCGGAGTCGAGGTCGGCGAGGCAGTCCGCGAGGAAGGCGAGCCGGTTGGGCGCGGTGAAGGCGGCGGGCGGGGCGGTCCGGTCGCGGACGAAGAGCGGCACCACCTCGTCGCAGGAGGACAGGGCCGCGCGCATCGGCGGATGGTCGTGCAGGCGCAGATCGGAGGTGTACAGGACGACCGCGACGTTCATGGGTCTCGCTCCGCGTCAGGGCTCGTGGGGGGACGGCTGTCGTGGGTACTTCGCCTACGGGGGCCGGCGCGGATGCGGGGGTACTGCCGCGGGCCGCCCGGTCCCGGTTCTCGGCGGCTCCGGTGGCCACGGCGGCGGTGAAGGGCACTGCGAATGGGCCATTGGTACAGTCACGGCATGGCCGTGGACGAGCTCGACACCCGGATCCTGCGCCTGCTGATCGAGCAGCCGCGCACCAGCGTGCGCGAGTACGCCCGCATCCTCGGCGTGGCGCGCGGCACCCTGCAGGCCCGGCTGGACCGGCTGGAGCGCACCGGGGTGATCACCGGGACCGGGCCGGTGCTCTCGCCCGCGGCGCTCGGGCATCCCGTGCTGGCGTTCGTCCACATCGAGGTCACCCAGGGGCACCTGGACGAGGTCGGGGACGCGCTGGCCTCCGTACCCGAGATCATCGAGGCCTTTTCGATCACCGGTGGCGGGGATCTGCTGACCCGGGTCGCGGCGCGGGACAACGCGCACCTGGAGGACGTCATCCAGCGGCTGATCCGGCTCCCCGGCGTGGTCCGCACGCGTACCGAGGTCGCGCTGCGCGAGAGGGTCCCGCACCGGTTGCTACCGCTGGTCGAGTCGGTGGGACGGGCAGCTGCCAAATCCTGACAAGATGGCCAGGACACGTACACGACCGGCAGGACGGGCACAGCGGATGATTTCCGTCATATTCGATCTCGACGGCACCCTCGTGGACAGCGAGCCGAACTACTACGAGTCGGGCCGCCGGACACTGGAGCGGCACGGGGTCCCCGATTTCACGTGGGAGCAGCACTCCCGCTTCATCGGCATCGGAACCCTGGAGACCTTGGAGATCCTCAAGGAGCGGTACGGGATCCCGGCCCCGGTGGAACAGCTCCTCGCCGAGCAGAACGACGCCTACCTGGAACTGGCCCGTGCCGAGACCGAGGCCTTCCCCGAGATGCGCAAGTTCGTGGAGCGGCTGCACTGCGACGGGATCCCGATGGCGGTGGCCTCCGGCTCCTCCCGTGAGGCGATCGACGCGGTGCTGGCCGGCACCGGGCTGGCCGCGCTGCTGACCACGGTGGTCTCCGCCGAGGAGGTGGCGCACGGCAAGCCCGCTCCGGACGTCTTCCTGGAGGCGGCGCGCCGCCTGGGCGCGGACCCCGCCGACTGCGTGGTCGTCGAGGACGCGGCCCCGGGCGCACAGGCCGCCCGCGCGGCCGGCATGGGCTGCGTGGCCGTCCCGTACGTCGCGGACACCGCCGACGACCCGGCCTTCGCGACGGCGGGCCTGCTGTTCCGCGGCGGGCAGCCCGAGTTCAGCGCGGACACCGCCTACGAGTGGCTCGGCGAGCACCGCGCCGCCTGAGGGTCAGTGCGACCGGCCGGCCAGCGCGTCGGCGATGGCCCGGCCGGTCTCGGCCGCCGTCAGGTAGGGCCGTACGTCGTGCGCCCGGGCTCCGTTGTGGATCGCCAGGTCCCGCACCCGGTCACCGAACCGCGGTCCGAGCTCCTTGGCCAGGGCCACGACATCGCCCCGGTCGGCGATGTTGACCCACTGCCGCACCGGCGCGGGCCAGCGCCCCCGGCCCCGGGCGGGCTCCGGGCGGAGCCGGTCGAAGACGACGCTGCGCACCCCGAGCGGGGACCCCAGGGTCACCAGCGTCAGGTCCGGCCAGTCCGGGCGCGCACACAGCGCCTCGTAGGCGACGACCGAGCCGAGGGAGTGCGCGACGACCACCTCGGTCCGGTCGGTGACGGCGTCGGCGAACCGCTGCCGCACCCCCTCCCGCAGGGCGGGCTCGGTGAAGTACCGCCGGACCTGCCGGGCGGCGCCGATCGTCAGGCGTTCGCTGAGCCCGGCGAAGAAGGCGGAGTGGCTGAGGGCGTCCAGGGCCCGTTGCACCACATGCGGGGTCCGCAGGCGGCTGCGGTCCGTCGGCCCCGACACCCGGGAATCCAGCCCGGCGGCGGACTCCCACCACTGGAGCAGGAGTTCACGCTCGATGCCGTCCTCCACATCGCCGGCGTCGAGTTCGGGCGTGCCGGGGCCGCGGTGACCGGCGTGCCGGAAGAGGTCCCCGTAGAAGGCCATGGAGACCTCCTCGCGCGGGATCCCGGCGCCCGCGCCGAGGCTGAGGCCGTCGGCCAGCGCCGGGTACCAGTCGGCGAGCAGGGACTGCGGACCGCCGGTCTCCTGGGCGATGCCGTGCACGAACACGATCCGGGTCATGGGCGGACCTCCGTCAGGGTCAGGGCGACGACACCCATGTCGGTGGCCACGCAGATGCGGCCGGCGCCGTCGAGGGCAAGGCCGTTGATGCCGCTGCCGATGTGGACCTCCGTCGCCCAGGCGCCCTCCCGGACGTCCCCCACGCGCAGCAGGCCGTACCGGTCGGCGGCGATCAGGGTGGGCGTACCGCGTACGTCGGTGACGCGGACGGCGCTGACGCCGGTCGGGAAGGGCGGGAGCTCGGTGCGCAGCCGCCAGCCGCCGGCGCGGGCGTACACGCGCAGGCTGCCGTCGCCGGATCCCGTCGCCAGGAGCTCCGCTCCGTCGACCAGGGCCAGTTCGAGCCCCGTGGCCCCCAGCTCGTGGCCGTCGAGCGGCGGGCAGAGCGGTTCTCCGGTGAGCGGGTCCCAGAAGCGGACGGTGCCGTCGTAGGAGGAGCTGGCGAGGGTGTGCCTGCCGTCGACGACTCCGGCGCGCAGCGCGGTCAAGCGGCCCGTGTGGCCGGACATCGGGGCGCCGATCAGGGACTGGGTCCGCAGGTCCCAGGCGTGCAGGGTGTAGTCGACGGCGGCCGAGACCACGATCTGCCGCTCCCCCACCTCGAACACGTCGGTCCGCCAAGCGGTACCGGGCCGCTTGGCGAGGCGGGTGGGCGGCCGCAGGTTCCACATGTCCGCGTGGTTCCAGCTGCTGCGCACGACCACGGTCTCCTCGCCCAGGCAGGCCGCGCTCGCGTGCTGGATGATCGGTGCGGTCGAGGTGAGCTGGGGCGCCACCTGCGTGCCGTCGGCCAGGTCGTGCTGGCGCACCACGCCGTCGCGGCCACCGGTCACCACCAGGCTCCGGCCCTCCCCGCCGGGCACGATGTCGGCCGACAGCAGGGCCTGTTCGGCGCCGGACAGCGGTTCCCCGATCGCGTGCCGGCCGGCGATGTCCCAGATCCGGACGTCCGTCGAGCCGGCCGTGACGAGGACGGGCACCCCGTCCGTGCGGCCGAAGAGGGGAGCCGTCCTGGCTCCGGTGGGGCCCAGCGAGTTGAAGGTCTCCAGCGGCGGGCCGAGGGGTTCACGGGTCCGCAGGTCCCAGAGGCGCACCGTGTCGTCGAGGCCGCTCGTCGCGAGCACCGTGTCGCATCCGATCCGCCCCAGGGCGCCGGCCTGGACGTGGTCGGTGTGGCCGGAGAACGGCCCCGCGACCTGGGTCCCGTCGCTCACGTCGTGCAGGTACACGTTGTTGCCGGCGTGCGCACCGAGAACGACCGCGCGTCCTTCGTGGAAGGCCACGCCCACGATCCGGGCGTACAGGCTCACGTCCGCGATCTCGAAGTGGGCCTGCGGTCGATCCGCCCACCGGGGCACGTCCGGTGGCAGCTGCCAGCGGTACGCGTGCCCCAGGGTGGTGGACAGGACGATCTCCAGGTTCCGCCCGGATCCGCGCACCGCCAACCGGTCGATGCCGCCCACGTGGCCCGACAGCGGTGGACCCACCGCCATGCCGGAGAGCACGTCCCAGACCCGGACCGTGCCGTCCTCACTGCCGCTGACCACGACGGCCCGGCCGTCCAGCTCGCCGAATCCCAGGCACCCCACGGCGTTGGTGTGCCCGCCCAGCACCATCGCCGCCGGGCCGTGCAGCGGCTCCCACAGGCGGACCGTGGTGTCGGAGCCGCCGGTGGCGACCCGCAACCGCCCCCGGACCGTCGCGCACGCCACCGCCAGGACCTGACCGGTGTGCGCCTCCATCGGGGCGCACAACTGCTCCCGGGTCCGCAGGTCCCAGAGCCGGGCGGTGCTGTCCTCGCTCCCCGTCACCACCACGGCGCTTGCCTGCGCATCGTGGAAGGCGGTGGCGCAGACCGGCCTGGTGTGGCCGGCGAGCGGCTGGTCCGCCGTCAGGTCCCAGATCCGGGCAGTGCGGTCATCGCCGACCGTCACCGCGAGGGAGGCGCCGTCGCGCTGCGCCAGGGCCGCGCCCGTGAGGTCTTCGACGTGGCCGCGCAGTTGGTGCGCGAGCGGCTGGAGCGTGCGCAGGTCCCACAGCCGGGCACTGCGGGGGCCGCAGCTCAATGCCACGGTCCGGCCGGCGAATTCACCCACGGAGGTGGAGAACACCCCGCTGCGGGTGATGTGCACGTGGGCCATCACCGGCTCGCCGATCTGGCGGCGCTCGGCCAGGTCCCAGCGGCTGAGCATCCCCGCCTGGTCGCCGACCAGGGCCACCGTGCGGCCGTCGAGGCGCGCCACGCACACCGCGGTGACGGCCATCGCGGGGCCGATGAGCGGGCTGCCGTCGAGCATGGCGTCGCCGCCGTCCGTGATCCGGGAGAGGTCCCACACGTGGACGGCCTTGTCCTCGCCGCCCGTGACGGCGATCGGCCGGCCGTCGAGCTCCCCGAGGTCCGCCGCGCGTACCGAGCGGCGGTGGGCGTAGAGGTCCCGGCCGAGCTGGCGGCGTGCGGCCAGGTCCCAGATCCGGGCCGTGCCGTCGGCGCCGGCGGTCAGGACCACCGGGTGGCCGCGCACGGCCCCGATGACGATGGACTCGACGCGGTTGGTGTGTCCCTTGAGCGGCGCCCCGTACTCCTGGCCGGAGGACAGGTCCCAGATCCGTACGGTGCCGTCGTCGCCTCCCGTCAGCACCACCGTGTAGTCGCCGAGGTCCCCGATGGCCAGGGCGCTGACGGCGATGCCGACGGGCAGCGGGTCGCCGATCTGCCGTTGCGCGGTGAGGTCCCACACCCGGGCCGTACGGTCCTGGCTGCCCGTCACGGCGATGGGGCGGCCGTCCAGGAGTCCGGCGGCGACGCAGCCCACGGCGCGGGTGTGGCCGGCCAGCAACCGGTGGACGCCGCTGGTGGACCACCAGGCCCAGCGCGCCGACCAGGGCCGGGCCAGGGCGAGTTCCTCCACCCGGTCGGCGAGGCCGTCGGCCGCGCAGCGCCGGGCAGAGAGCTGGAGGTCGGCGGCGCGCTCCCCGAGGGGCCGGTCGGCGGTCAGCCGGTGGGCCACCTGCTCGTAGGCGCCCCGGATGCGGCGGGCGGCTTCGCCCTCGATCGCGGCGAAGGCCCGCAGCAGGGACAGCGGTTCGCCGGCGAGCAGGAACCCGGGGTCCTCGATCAGCTCGGCGAGCCCGCCCGCCGCCGCGGCGTGCGTGGCCAGGTGCTGGCGTACGTAGGCCACCGCGGCGAACCAGTCGGGGCGGCCGTCCGCCGCGCCGGGGACGAGGGAGCGCAGGGCCTCGACCACCGATTGCTGGATCTCGGCGGGCGGCCGGTCGGCGGTGGCGCGCAGGTGCTCGGCCAGGGCCTTGTGGTAGAGCCGGTAGGCGGAGCGGCGGTCGTCGTCGACGACCTCGGCGATGTACGCACCGGCGATGTTGAGGACCCAGCTGACGTCGTGCTCCTCGCAGGGCACTCCGGAGATGACCGAGCTCAGGGCCGTCCACACCCGGCCGCGCGGCAGTCCCTTGCCCTCGGAGAAGGCGAGGGCGAGCAGCATCCGCCGGACCCTGGGCTCGTCGGGGCCGAATCGGGCGAGGTAGTCGTCGAAGGCGTCGCCGACCTCGCTGGGCAGGTCGTCGGCCCACCCGGGTTTCGCGGTGTCGATGGGTTCCTCGTCGGACCGGAGGGTACGGGCCGTGGTGCGGGCGTAGAGGTAGACCCCGGCGGCCTTGTCGGCCACCTCCGCGGCCACGGCGCGCGCCAGCTCGGGGCGGCCGCGGTAGGGGGTGCGTACGTCCGCCTCCTCGGCGGCGAGCAGGACCCGGGCGACGTAGCCCCTGACGTCCTCCCGGCCGGCCCGGTACTGCGCGCGGTCCAGGTCCAGGCGGACGAAGGTGGGCCCGAGGGGGGTGACGAGTTCGTGCCGGGTGCCCACGAGGAGGCGTACTCCCTGGATCTCCGACATGGGCCGCAGCAGCTCACGGGTGATGCGGCGGGGTTCGCCGCGGCCGCCCGCGTCGGCGGCGGTGTCGGAGCCCGCCTCGTCGACGGCGTCGACGACGATCACGAGCGGGGGCCCCTGGCGGCCGCGCCGGGTCAGTTCCTGGAGCAGGGCGGCCGCGCCGTCCGCCTCGGTGCCCAGGGCGGCGGCGATCCTGTCGACGATTTCTTCGAGGCGCTTGTGGCGGGCGTGCACGGCGGCGGTGACGCAGCCCTCGGGAACCACCGAGCGCGGGTCGACGTCGCTCAGGTCGAGCCGGGCCCGGTAAGCGGGGTCCGAGAGGGCGACGATCCGGCCGAGGACGGCGGACTTCCCGCATCCGGGGCTGCCGGTGACGACGCGGCCGCGGCCGTCGCCGTCGGCGGCCGTCAGCCAGCCGGCCAGCTCCGCGAGGACGGCCACCCGGCCGCTGAAGTAGAGCCCCTGCTCCGACTCGAACTCCACGCCGCGCGAGCGGGGTCCGAAGTGCTCGGTGAGGTCGCGTTCGACGACGCGGCGCTGGATTTCCAGGTCCGTACCGAGCGGTGGTAACTCCTCGCGGTAGCCGGAGTTGGCGAGGAACGGGGCGAGTCCGGTGACGAGCCCGCTGGCGAGTTCGGCGCGCTGTCCGCGGCCGTCGGCTTCGAACCGCTCGTTGACGGCCTTCACGAGCTCGGTGAGGTCGAGGTACTGCTGGCGCTGGCCGGTGCGTTCGGTCGTGGTGGCGACCGCGTCGCCCAGCGCCGCGACGAAGGCCCCGTCGTCCGCCACGTCCTTGCGCCGGGCGGTGGCCAGGAACCAGAGCCCGGCGGAGGCGTCGGCCGCGGCTCCCCGGTAGACGATGGTCTGCAGGGCGACCGCGGAGGCGTCCGCACTGCCCGCGCCCGCGGAACAGGTGTCGAGGATCAGCAGGAGGTGGCGCAGGCCGCTCTTGCACAGGATGCGGACGAGGTCCTCGGTGGCCAGGGCCGTGGCGGCGAGGTCGGTGTCCTGTGAGTCCCAGCAGAGCAGGTAGTGCCGGTCGCGCACCTCGACGGCGCCGTGTCCGGCGAAGTAGACGACCACGACGTCGTCGCCCGTCAGGGCCGTGTCGGCGGACCAGTGGCGCAGTTTCTGGCGGAGCTGTTCGGCGGCGTCGTACTGGCCGAGGCCGGGGAGCACGGCGGTGTAGCCGAAGGACGAGAAGAGCGCGGACACGGTGCGGATGTCCGTGGGCACGGAGGCGAGCTGTTCGTCCTGGGGAAGGTGGCAGTACCTGCCGCTGCCCATGCCGATGAAGAATCGTCGCGCCACCCAGCCGCCCCCGCCGCTCCCTCGCCGCCGTCTCCCCCGGTGAGCTCCGACCATAGCGAGCGCCCTGCCCTCGCGCAGCGGCATCGGCCGATGGGGGCCTCGATGGCGGTACGCGCCTCGGGAGGGGCCGGGAAGATCCTGCGGTCGGGCCGAGTTAGTAGAACCGTGAACGATATTGCGGTGGACGCGGCGGATGTGGACGTGGTGGTCGTCGGCGCCGGGCAGGCGGGGCTGTCCAGCGCCTACCACCTGGCACGGACGGGGATCGGCCACGTGGTCCTGGACCACTCGCCCCGTCCGGGCGGGGCCTGGCAGTTCCGCTGGCCCTCGCTCACCTACGGCAAGGTCCACGGCATGCACGCCCTGCCCGGGATGGAGCTCACCGGCGCCGATCCGCTGCGCCCGTCCTCGGAGGTGATCGGGGCGTACTTCACCGCGTACGAGGAGCGGTTCGACCTGCGCGTACAGCGTCCCGTGGACGTCACGGCCGTGCGCGACGGCGCCGACGGGCGGCTGCTGGTGGAGTCCTCGGCCGGCACCTGGTCGGCGCGGGCCCTGGTCAACGCCACCGGGACCTGGGACCGGCCGTTCTGGCCGCGCTACCCGGGGCAGGAGCTCTTCGGCGGCCGCCAGTTGCACACCGCGAACTACCCCGGGCCGCAGGAGTTCGCCGGAGCCCGCGTCATCGTCGTCGGCGGGGGCACCTCGGCGGTGCAGCACCTGCTGGAGATCGCCGAGGTGGCGGCGGAGACCACCTGGGTCACCCGGCGGCCCCCGGTGTTCCGTGCCGGCGGCTTCGGCGAGTCCGAGGGCCGGGCCGCGGTTGCCCTGGTGGACGAGCGGGTACGGCGCGGGCTGCCGCCGCAGAGCGTGGTCAGCGTGACCGGACTACCGCTGAACGACGCGGTCCGGGCGGGGCTGGAGTCGGGGGTGCTGGAGCGCCGGCCCATGTTCGACCACCTGACCGCGACGGGCGCCGGCTGGGCGGACGGGCGGCGCGTGGACGCGGACACGATCCTCTGGGCCACCGGATTCCGCGCGGCCATCGACCACCTGGCCCCGCTGCACCTGCGCGAACCGGGCGGCGGCATCCGGGTCGAAGGCACCCGCGCGGCCCGCGACGAGCGGGTCCACCTGGTCGGCTACGGCCCCTCGGCGTCCACCATCGGCGCCAACCGCGCGGGCGCGGCCGCCGCCCGCGCCGTCCGCCGCCTGCTGACGACCCGGCCGGAGCCCCTCCCCGCCCTGCCGGCCCGCTGACCTCAGGAGGCGTCCCCGGGGGCGCCCGCCTGCGCACGGCCGGCCGCGGCGCGGATCCGGTTGAACTCCGCGACGTGCTTCTTGTGCTCCTCGTACGTGGCGGAGAAGCGGGTGTCGCCCGGCTTCACGGTGACGAAGAACAGCCAGTCGCCGGGCGTGGGGGCGACCGCGGCCGCCATGGCCTCCAGGCCGGGGCTGTCGATCGGCGTGGGCGGCAGGCCCTGGCGTTCGTAGGTGTTGAAGGGGCTGTCGATCCGCGTCTCGGCCAGCGTGGTGTCCACGGTGGAGCGGTTCAGCGCGTAGTTGATGGTGGAGTCCATCTGGAGCGGCATCGACTTCGCCAGCCGGTTGTGCACGACGCGGGCGACCTTGCCCATGTCGGCGCGGGTGTCGGCCTCCGCCTCGATGATGCTGGCGAGCGTGGCGGTCTGGTACGGGGTCATCCCGTGCGCCTTGCCGCCGTCGGCGACGGCCTTGGTGGCGAGTTTCTGGTTGGCCGTCTGCACCATGTACTGCAGGACGGTGGCGGGGGTGCTCTTCGAAGTCACCGGGTAGGTGGCCGGGAAGAGGTACCCCTCCGGGTTGCCCTTCGCCTCGGCGGGCAGGGCCAGCGCGGCCGTGGCGACCGCCGCCTTGGCGGAGCCGGCCGGGAGCTTCAGCTCGCGGTCGATGGCGGTGTAGACCTGCGGGGCCCGCCAGCCCTCGGGGATCAGCAGTTGGCGCGGCTTCTCGGGCGCTTCCTCGCGCGGCAGCATCGGGATCAGGACGCCTGCCCCGATCGCGAGCAGCATGCCGAACAGGAGCGCCAGCCGGCCCCGGCGGGTGAGCCTGGAGCGGTGCGGCGATGGCTGCCGGTACTCATGACGCATGCGGGCACGCTAACCCGCGAAGTGCCACATTCCCGGCATCCGGCCCGTGCGCCGGTCATACGATCACACGTTTACCGGGACCGGCTCCGTCTCGCCGGTGTGCGCGGCCGACTGCGATACGGACACCGGCTCCGGCGCGGACTCCGGAGCGGACTCCGGCTTCAGCTCGGCCTCGCGGTCCCGACGGACCAGGGCGGCGTAGCGGCCGTCCGCGGCCAGCAGTTCCTCGTGCGTCCCGCTCTCGGCGATGCTGCCCTTGTCCAGGACCACGATCTGGTCCGCGTCCCGCACGGTGGAGAGGCGGTGCGCGATGGTGATGGTGGTGCGGCCCGCGGACAGGTTGTCGATGGCCCGCTGCACGGCGTGCTCGGTGCGGGTGTCCAGGGCGCTGGTGGCCTCGTCGAGGATCAGCACCGGAGGGTCGCGCAGGATGGTGCGGGCGATGGCGAGGCGCTGCTTCTCGCCGCCGGAGAAGCGGTAGCCGCGCTCGCCGACCAGGGTGTCGTACCCGTCGGGCAGGGACTCGATGTGCTCGTGGATCTGTGCGGCGCGGGCCGCCTCGGCTATTTCCTCGTCGGTCGCGTCCGGCTTGGCGAAGCGCAGGTTGTCGGCCACGGAGGCGTGGAAGAGGTAGGTCTCCTGGGAGACCACTCCGATGGAGCGGGCCAGCGAGTCGAAGTCCAGGTCGCGCACGTCCACTCCGTCGAGGACGACCCGTCCGCCGGTCACGTCGTAGAGCCTGGGCACGAGGTAGCTCAGGGTGCTCTTGCCGGATCCAGTGGGGCCGACCACGGCGAGGGAACCGCCGGCCGGGACCGTGAGGTCGATGCCCTTCAGGGTGGGGCCGTGCTTGGCCTCGTACGCGAAGTCCACGCCCTCCAGCCGGATCTCGCCCTTGGCCCGGCCCAGCCGGACCGGCTCCTCGCGCTCGGTGATGTCCACCGGCAGGTCGAGGTACTCGAAGATACGGGCGAACAGGGCGAGCGAGGTCTGGATCTGGACGCCGGTCGACAGCAGGCTCACGGCGGGCCGGAACAGGCCCTGCTGGAGGGTGACGAAGGCGACGAGGGTGCCGATGGAGAGCGACGGGGCGCCCGACTGGAGGGCGATGCCCGCGGCCCAGTAGATGAGCGCGGGCATGGCGGCCATGACGATGCCGATGGTGGACATCCGCCAGCGCCCGGCCATGCTGGAGCGGACTTCGAGGCCGACGAGCTTCTCGGACTCCTCGGCGAAGGACGCGGTGAGCGAGTCGGCACGGCCCATGGTGCGGCCGAGCAGGATGCCGCTGACCGACAGGGACTCGGTGACCGTCGCCGCCATGGCGGCCATCTGCTTCTGCCGCTGCGTGGTGATCTTCTTGCGCTCGCGTCCCACCCTGCGGCTGATCCACACGAAGACCGGGAGCAGGAGGAGCGAGACGAGGGTGAGCCGCCAGTCGAGGGCGAGCATCGCGACGACGGAGGCGATGACGGCCGTCAGGTTCGACACGAGCGAGGTCGCCGTGGAGGTGACGGTCGCCTGCATGCCGCCGATGTCGTTGGCTATGCGGGACTGCACCTCGCCGGTGCGGGTGCGGGTGAAGAAGGCCAGCGGCATCCGCTGGAGCTGGGCGTAGACGGCGGTGCGCAGGTCGTGCATGACGCGCTGGCCGACCGTGGTGGATATCAGCGTCTGGAGCACGCCGAAGACGCTGGTGACGACCGCGGTGAGGATCATGCCGAGGGCGAGCAGGCTGAGCAGCCCGGTACGCCCCTGCGGGATCGCGACGTCGAGGATCTCCTTGAGCAGGAACGGCGAGGCGACGCCGACCAGCGAGGAGGCGCCGACGAGCAGGCCGACGACGGCGAGGCGGCCGCGGTAGGGCCGGAAGAGGCCGACGATGCGGCGCAGTTCACGGGGCTGCTCCGCCGGGTTCGGGCGGCCGGGGACGAGGGCTTCTTTCGATGGGGTCCACTCGGGTTCTTTGGGGCGCATGGGCCTCCTTCTGACGAGACTCGCATGAGCATAGCTCATTGTTACCTATACTCACAATGAATCTGGTCCTGATACTGTTCCCAGTATGAGCACCGCTTCCGAGACCGACACCACAGACGGCGTGCTGGCCGAGCAGCTGCTGCGCCTGACGCGCCGGCTCCACCGCATCCAGAAGCGCCATCTGGAGCCGCTCGGAATCACCCCCGCCCAGTCCCGGCTGCTGCGCCTGGTCTCGCACTACGACGGCGTCGAGCCGCCCCGGATGGCCGACCTCGCCGCCCGACTGGAAGTCGTGCCGCGCGCCGTGACCACGCTGGTGGACGGCCTGGAGGCCGCCGAGTGCGTGCGCCGCGCGCCCGACCCGGCGAACCGGCGCGTGATACGGATCGAGCTCACCGAGACCGGCCGCGCCACGCTGCGGCGGCTGCGCAACGCGCGAACCGACGCGGCAGAGGAGATCCTGGCTCCACTGACCGGCGATCAGCGCAAGGTGCTCGGCGGTCTGCTCGACGCGCTCTCGGACGCCCCGGCGGCGGAGCGGCGCTGCTGAGACCGCACCGGCCCCGTCCCGAACCCCGGGACTGGGCCGAACGAGTGAGGCGAGGGGTCGCACATGCCGCTGCTGGAACCGAAGCCGGGGGCCCTGCGCCCGCGCAGCATCAGCGGCCCCGCCCCCGACCGGGTGCCCGAGCGGCTGGCCTCCGGCACCCCCGAGCCGCTGCGCACCGAGCTGAGCGAGCTGCTGGGCGCGGAGAAGGTGCTGTGGAAGGTCTCCGACCTCGTCCGCTACGCCTCCGACGCCTCCCCGTACCGGTTCGTGCCGCAGGTCGTGGTGATCGCCGAGGACATCGACGACGTCTCGGCGGTCCTCTCGTACGCCCACGGCAGGCAGCGCGAGGTCGTCTTCCGCGCCGCCGGGACCTCGCTCAACGGCCAGGCGCAGGGCGAGGACATCCTGGTCGACGTACGCCGGCACTGGGCCGGCGTCGAAGTGCTGGAGGAGGGCCGGCGGGCTCGGATCCTGCCCGGCACCACCGTCCTGCGGGCCAATGCCGCACTCGCCCGGTACGGCCGCGTCCTCGGCCCCGACCCGGCCAGCGCCATCGCCTGCACGCTCGGCGGTGTCGTCGCCAACAACGCCTCCGGCATGACCGCCGGAACCACGCGCAACTCCTACCGGACGCTCTCCTCCCTCACCCTGGTGCTGCCCGGCGGCACCGTCGTGGACACGGCGGATCCGCTGGCCGACGAGGAGCTGGCGCGCGCCGAACCCGGGCTGTGCCGAGGGCTGATGGACATCAAGGGGGAGATCGAGGCCGATCCCGCGCTGGTGGCCCGGATCCGCGCCAAGTACGAGATCAAGAACACCACCGGCTACCGGCTGGACGCCTACCTCGACGGCAACACCCCCGTGGAGATCCTCCGCGGGCTGATGGTCGGTTCCGAGGGCACCCTCGGCTTCATCTCCGAGGTCGTCTTCGACACCCTTCCGCTGGACCGCGAACTCACCAGCGCACTGCTCTTCTTCCCCTCGCTGCCCGCCGCGGCCGCCGCCGTGCCCCTCTTCAACGAGGCGGGCGCCCTCGCCGTCGAGCTCATGGACGGCAACACCCTGCGCGCCTCCGTCAGCGTCGCGGGGGTGCCTGCCGACTGGGCCGGGCTCCCCAAGGACACCACCGCGCTGCTGGTGGAGTTCCGGGCCCCGGACGAGTCGGGCCGCGCCGCGTACGAGCGGCGCGCCGCCGAGGTGGTCGCCGGGCTGGAACTGGTCGCGCCCGTGGCCTCGGTGACCAACGCCTTCACCCGGGACGCGAAGACCATCGCCGGCTACTGGAAGGCCCGCAAGGCCTTCGTCACCGCCGTCGGCGGCGCCCGGGCCTCCGGAACCACCCTGATCACCGAGGACTTCGCGGTGCCCCCGTCCCGACTGGCCGAGGCCTGCGAGGCGCTCCTCGAACTCCAGGCGGAGCACGGTTTCGACGCGGCCGTCGCCGGGCATGCGGCCCACGGGAACCTGCACTTCCTGCTCGCCTTCGACGCCGCGAAACCCGGCGACGTCGAGCGCTACGCGGCCTTCATGGACGCCTTCTGCCGGCTCACCGTGGAGCGGTTCGACGGCTCCCTGAAGGCCGAGCACTCCACCGGCCGCAACATGGCGCCCTTCCTGGAGCTGGAGTGGGGCCCCGTGGCCACCGAGCTCATGTGGCGCACCAAGCGGGTCGTCGACCCGGACGGGGTGCTCGCCCCGCGGATCCTGCTCGACCGCGACCCGAAGGCGCACCTGCGCGGTCTGAAGACGATCCCGCAGGTCGAAGCCGTCGCCGACCCGTGCATCGAGTGCGGGTTCTGCGAACCGACCTGTCCCAGCGGGGACCTGACGACCACGCCGCGGCAGCGGATCGTGCTGCGCCGCGAGATGATGCGCCAGCAGCCCGGCTCCCCCGTGCTCGACGGCCTGCTCGACGCCTACGGCTACGACGCCGTGGACACCTGTGCGGGCGACTCCACCTGCAAGCTCGCCTGCCCGGTCGGCATCGACACGGGCGCGCTGATGAAGGACTTCCGCCACCGGCGGCACAGCCCGCGCGAGGAGCGCGCCGCCGAGCTGGCCGCGCGCCGGTTCCGTACCGTCGAGGCCGCCGCCCGGCTGGCCGTGGCCGCCGCCGACCAGATCACCGCCCGGCTCGGTGACCGGCTGCTGGAGGCCGTCACGGGGGCCGCGCGCAAGGCCGTACGACCGGACCTGGTTCCGGAGTGGCTGCCGCAGATCCCCGGCGCGGCGGCCCGCGGACTGCCCCCGACGCGGCGGGTGGGCGCCGCCGCCGTGTACTACCCGGCCTGCGTCAACCGGATCTTCGGCGGCCCGGAAGGGCAGCCCGGCCCCTCCCTGCCGGAGGCCGTGGTGGCGGTCTCCGAACGGGCCGGCAAACCCGTGTGGATCCCCATGGACGTCACCGGGACCTGCTGCGCGACGATCTGGCACTCCAAGGGGTACGACGCCGGGAACCGGGTGATGGCCAACCGGATCGTCGCCGCCGCCTGGGGCTGGACGGCGGGTGGGCGGCTGCCGCTCGTGGTGGACGCCTCGTCGTGCACGCTGGGCATCGCGCACGAGGTGGTCCCCTACCTGACCGACGACAACCGCGCGCTCCACGCGGAGCTGCGGATCGTCGACTCCGTCGTCTGGGCGGCGCAGGAGCTGCTGCCGCACCTGGAGATCCGGCGCACCATCGGCTCGGCCGTGCTCCACCCCACCTGCTCGATGCGGCACTTGGACGACGAGGAACACCTGCGGGCGGTGGCCGGGGCGTGCGCCGAGGAAGTGGTGGTGCCGCAGGACGCGGGCTGCTGCGCCTTCGCCGGCGACCGCGGCATGCTGCACCCCGAGCTGACCGCCTCCGCGACGGCCCGCGAAGCCGCGGAGGTGACGGCCCGGCAGTTCGACGCGCACCTGTCGGCGAACCGGATGTGCGAGGTCGGCATGGACCGGGCCACCGGGCGCAGCTACTACTCGGCGCTGCTCGAACTGGAGCGCGCCACCCGTCCCTGACGGCCCGGGAGCGCTCCGCGCCACGGAAAATCGATTGCCGGGCACCGGTCCGGAAGGCGAACCTTGCACGGTTTGGACCACTCGACCAGTCATGGGGCGTCATGCAGATCAGCGATCTTCCGTATCCGGACCCAGGGGTACCCGACGCTCGATCCGGTCCTCGCTTCCTCGTGTGGCTGGGCCGCAATCAACTCGGCGGGCAGGCCAAGAGCCTGTGCTGGGGGCTGCTGCACTTCTCCGGCATCGCCGGACTGCCGTACGCGCTGGGGCTGGGTGTCGACGCGGTCGTCGACCGCGATTCCACCCGGCTGCTGCTCGTCGGCGGCCTGCTCGTCCTGCTCGGCGTTGCCATCTCGCTCGGCGACTCCATGCTCCACCGCACCGCCGTCACCAACTGGATCACCGCCGCCGCGCGCGTGCAGCAGCTGCTCGCGCGCAAGACGGCCGAACTGGGCTCCGCACTGACCCGGCGGGTCGCCGCCGGCGAGGTGGTCGCGGTCTCCACCGGCGACGTGGAGAAGATCGGCTGGTTCGTCGAGGCGGTCTCCCGCTTCCTCGCCGCCGCCTTCGCCGTCGTCCTCGTCTGCGTGGGCCTGCTCTTCTACGCCCCCGCGCTCGGCGTGGTCGTGGCGATCGGGGTGCCCGTCGTGGCCCTGGCCGCGCTGCCGCTGCTGCCGCGCGCCACCAAGCGCGCGGACTTCCAGCGGGAGAAGGCGGGCAAGGCCACGGAGCTCGCCTCGGACACCGTCGCGGGCCTGCGGGTGCTGCGCGGGATCGGCGGCGAGGAGCTGTTCCTCGGCCGCTACCGCGAGGCCTCGCAGGAGGTCCGCAAGGCCGCGGTGCGCAGTGCCCGGATGTGGGCGCTGATCTCCGCGATCCAGGTGCTCCTGCCGGGTGCGCTGATGATCACGGTGGTCTGGTACGGCGCCACGCTGGTCGTGGACGGACGCATCGCGGTGGGTGAACTCGTCGCGGCGTTCAGCGCGGTGGCGACGCTGCTCTACCCGCTGCGGCACTTCGAGGAGATCGCGATGGCGTACTCCTTCTCCCGCCCCTCTGCGACCCGAGCCGCCCGGGTGCTGTCGCTGACGCGCACCGAACCCGATGCGGCGAAGCCGGATGCGGCGCCGGCGGAGGCGCCCGCTCCGGGCGGCGACCTGTACGACCCGGAGACGGGGCTGCTGGCCCCGGCGGGGCGGTTCACCGCCGTGGTGTGCGGGGACCCGGACCTGGCGGGCCGGCTCGCGGAACGGCTGGGCGGCCATCCCGTTCACGATGCGGCCGAAGCCGTCGGCGGCGCCCCGGTGCTGCTCAGCGGCGTCGCGCTGGACGAGCTCGCGCTGGACACCGCCCGCACGCTGGTCCTCGTACAGGACAAGGAACCGGTGCTGCTGTCCGGGACGCTGCACGAGCTGTTCGACGTACCCGCGTCCGGCGCGGTCGAGCCCGCCGCGGCCCTGGAGGCCGCCCAGTGCGGGGACGTACTGGACGCGCTGCTCCAGTCCGCCCCGGACGGGGTCGCGGACCCGATGGACGCGCGGATCACCGAGCGCGGCCGGTCGCTGTCCGGCGGGCAGCGCCAGCGGCTCGCGCTGGCCCGGTCCCTGGTCACCGACCCGGAGGTACTGGTGCTCGACGAGCCGACCTCGGCCGTCGACTCCCACACCGAGGCACGGATCGCGGACGGCATCGCCGCCCTGCGCGCCGGGCGCACGACGGTGGTACTGGCTTCCTCGCCGCTGCTGCTGGACCGGGCCGACCGCGTCGTCCTCATCCACGAGGGCGCCGCCGTGGCGACCGGCACGCACCGCGAACTGCTGCACGGCGAACCGCGCTACCGGGCGGTCGTCACGCGGGAGACGGACGAGGAACAGCGGCTGGCCCGGATGGAAGAAGCACTCACAGAGGAAGCACTCACAGAGATCGAGGAAACCGCATGATCGGCATCGCGCCGCCGGACTACGATCCGGCGGCCCCCGAGACGGCCGCGACCCTGCCCGTGGGCACGCCGGCGACCGTACGGGGCTATGTGCGCGGCCTGTTCCGCCGCCACCGGCGGGCCCTCCTGCTGCTGGTGACGGTCAACGCCGTCGCGGTGATCGCCTCCATGGTCGGCCCGTACCTGCTCGGACAGGTCGTGGACGAACTCGCGGCGGGGGCGCGCGAGCTCCATCTGGGACAGGTGGCGCTGCTGTTCTCGGCGGCGCTCGTCGTCCAGACGGTGTTCGTCCGCCAGGTCCGGCTGCGCGGGGCGATGCTCGGCGAGGAGATGCTGGCCGACCTGCGCGAGGACTTCCTCGTGCGCTCGGTCGGCCTGCCTCCGGGTGTGCTGGAGCGCGCCGGGACCGGAGACCTGCTGTCCCGGATCACCACCGACATCGACCGGCTGGCCAACGCCATGCGCGAGGCCGTGCCCCAGCTGGCCATCGGCGTGGTGTGGGTGGGGCTGCTCTTCGGGGCGCTCGCGGTGACCGCGCCGCCGCTGGCGCTGGCCGCGCTGGTGGCCCTGCCGGTCCTGGTGATCGGCTGCCGCTGGTACTTCAAGCGGGCGCCCTCTGCGTACCGCTCCGAGGCGGCCGGGTACGCGGCGGTCTCGGCGGTGCTCACCGAGACGGTGGACGCGGGCCGCACGATCGAGGCGCACCGGCTCGGCTCGCGCCGCATCGAGCTGTCGGAGCGGCGGATCAAGGAGTGGACGGCCTGGGAGCGGTACACGCTCTTCCTGCGGACCGTCCTCTTCCCCGTCATCAACGTCACCTTCGTGACGATCCTCGGCTCCGTGCTGATGATCGGCGGCTACTGCGTGCTGCACGGCTGGATGTCGGTCGGGCAGCTGACCACGGGCGCGCTGCTCGCGCAGATGATGGTCGACCCGATCGGGCTGATCCTGCGCTGGTACGACGAGCTGCAGGTCGCCCAGGTCTCCCTGGCCCGGCTGGTGGGCGTACGGGAGATCGAGCCGGACGCGGGAGACGCGAAGGTCGCGCCCGAGGGGCGGGACGTACGGGCGGACGAGGTCCGCTTCGGCTACCGGGAGGGCGTGGACGTCCTGCACCAGGTGTCGATGTCCGTGCCACCGGGCACCCGGATGGCTCTGGTCGGGCCCTCGGGCGCGGGCAAGTCCACTCTGGGGCGGCTGCTCGCGGGCATCTACGCGCCGCGGACCGGTGAGATCACCCTCGGCGGGGCGCGGCTGTCGCAGATGCCGGCGGAGCGGGTGCGCGAGCACGTGGCGCTGGTCAACCAGGAGCACCACGTGTTCGTGGGCTCCCTGCGGGACAACCTGCGGCTCGCCCGGACCGGTGCCGGCGACGGCGAACTGTGGGCGGCGCTGGGCGCGGTGGACGCGGACGGCTGGGCACGGGCGCTGGAGTCCGGTCTGGACACCGAGGTCGGCTCCGGCAGTACGGCGCTGACCCCGGCGCAGGCTCAGCAGATCGCGCTGGCCCGGCTGGTGCTGGCGGACCCGCACACGCTGGTCCTGGACGAGGCGACCTCGCTGCTGGACCCGCGTGCCGCCCGGCACTTGGAGCGCTCGCTGGCCCGGGTGCTGGACGGCCGTACGGTCATCGCGATCGCCCACCGGCTGCACACCGCGCACGACGCGGACGTGATCGCGGTGGTCGAGCGCGGCCGGATCAGCGAACTGGGCTCGCACGACGACCTCGTCGCGGCCGACGGCGCGTACGCGGCGCTGTGGCGGTCCTGGCACGGGTAGCGCCGTGACCGGCGGTGCGGACGGCCGCGCCGGCCCGGGTAACCGGGCCGGCGCGGCCGGCGGCACTAGATGAAACCGAGGGCGGCGGCGCCGCCCACTCCGCCCAGCAGCATGAAGACCGGCATCAGGACTTTGAGCTCGACCCAGCTGCCGGCGCGGAAGCGCATCATCTTCGGCGGGCCGATCGGGTACCAGCGCTTGCCGGCAATGGGCAGGGGCCACAGGATCGGGCAGCCGGAGACCGTCAGCGCGTCGCCGATGTCGTGGACCAGCGCGCCCAGCAGGATCGGCAGGCCGAGCCACAGGTACTCCTGGCCGGGGCCGGTGAACAGCCAGCCCGCCCCGTTCCCGGGCTGGTCGAGCACTCCGGCCAGTATCCAGGCGCTGGTGGCGCCGAGGAGCCAGACCAGAACGTCGCTGGACATCCGGGCGGCCTTCCACAGGAGGCCTTCGACGGCGAGGACCAGGTGGACGAAGAGCAGCGCGAGCACGCCCCAGCGGTCGGCCGTGACGGCGAGGGCGGAGGAACCGGCGCCGATCAGGACGGCCCAGAGCCAGGTGTGGGTCAGGGTGCGGTGGCCGCCGGTGCGGCGGGCGTCGCGCGGGGCCCGGGTGGCTTTGTAGACCGAGTAGGAGATCTTGTCGACCACCTCGCACAGGCCCCTGGAGAGCGGGCCGAAGGCGCGCGAGATCGTCGCCGACTTGTGGTCGAGGTCCGGGGCGAGAGCCGCGCCGGCGCAGATCAGTGCGCCGACGACGAGAACGGGCCACGGCATCGGGTGGCCGGCTGCCGCTGCCGCCGCGCCGACCCCCAGCCAGGCCGCTGCCCCGGACAGTGAGTGCGCGGGACCCATCATGGTCGTTCCCCACCCCGGTCGTGTGCTGGTCGGGCCCTGTTGACGGTGTCGGTCGGGCCGCATCGACGGCACAGCGTACCGTCGATGATCTTCCTTCCGGCCGCCGGTTCCCGCATCCGGGGGGAAGCCAGGCAAGATGGGGGGTGTGACCCTCATTGATCAGCTCCCGCCGAACGCCGACCCCGACGCCCTCTTCGAGGCTTTCTCCTCGTGGGCGGAGGAACAGGGCATCACCCTGTACCCGGCTCAGGAGGAGGCGCTGATCGAGGTCGTCTCCGGGGCGAACGTGATCCTTTCCACTCCGACCGGCTCCGGCAAGAGCCTGGTCGCGGCGGGGGCGCACTTCACCGCCCTGGCCCAGGACAAGGTCACCTTCTACACCGCCCCGATCAAGGCGCTCGTGTCGGAGAAGTTCTTCGACCTGTGCAAGCTCTTCGGCACCGAGAACGTCGGCATGCTGACCGGCGACGCCTCCGTGAACGCAGATGCCCCGGTGATCTGCTGCACCGCGGAGGTGCTGGCCTCCATCGCCCTGCGCGACGGCAAGTACGCCGACATCGGCCAGGTCGTGATGGACGAGTTCCACTTCTACGCGGAACCGGACCGCGGGTGGGCCTGGCAGATCCCGCTGCTGGAACTGCCGCAGGCGCAGTTCATCCTGATGTCGGCGACCCTCGGCGACATGAAGCGGTTCGAGGAGGACCTGACCCGGCGCACCGGCCGGCCGACCTCCGTGGTCCGCTCCGCGACCCGGCCCGTCCCGCTGTCGTACGAGTACGTCACGACGCCGATCACCGACACCATCACCGAGCTGCTGGAGACCCGGCAGGCGCCGGTCTACATCGTGCACTTCACGCAGGCCCAGGCGGTCGAGCGGGCGCAGTCGCTCATGAGCATCAACATGTGCACCCGCGAGGAGAAGGACAAGATCGCCGATCTGATCGGCAATTTCCGCTTCACCACCAAGTTCGGCCAGAACCTCTCCCGCTACGTCCGCCACGGCATCGGCGTGCACCACGCGGGCATGCTGCCCAAGTACCGGCGCCTGGTGGAGAAGCTGGCCCAGGCGGGCCTGCTGAAGGTCATCTGCGGTACGGACACCCTCGGCGTCGGCGTCAACGTCCCGATCCGCACCGTGCTGTTCACCGCGCTCACCAAGTACGACGGCAACCGGGTCCGCACCCTGCGCGCCCGCGAGTTCCACCAGATCGCCGGCCGCGCCGGCCGGGCCGGCTTCGACACGGCGGGCTATGTGGTGGCCCAGGCGCCCGAGCACGTCATCGAGAACGAGAAGGCCCTGGCGAAGGCGGGCGACGACCCGAAGAAGCGCCGCAAGGTGGTCCGCAAGAAGGCTCCCGAGGGTTTCGTGGCCTGGTCGGACACCACCTTCGAGAAGCTCATCGCCGCCGACCCGGAGGCGCTGACCTCGCGCTTCAAGGTCACCAACATCATGCTCCTGTCGGTCATCGCCCGGCCGGGCGACGCCTTCAAGGCCATGCGCCACCTCCTTGAGGACAACCACGAGCCGCGCAAGGCCCAGCTGCGGCACATCCGCCGGGCCATCGCCATCTACCGCTCCCTGCTGGACGGCGGCGTGGTGGAGAAGCTCGACACCCCCGACGCCGAGGGCCGCACCATCCGGCTGACCGTCGACCTCCAGCAGGACTTCGCGCTCAACCAGCCGCTGTCCACCTTCGCGCTGGCCTCCTTCGACCTGCTGGACCCCGAGTCCCCCTCCTACGCGCTGGACATGGTCTCGGTCGTCGAGTCCACGCTGGACGACCCGCGCCAGATCCTCGCCGCCCAGCAGAACAAGGAACGCGGCATGGCCGTGGGCGCGATGAAGGCCGACGGGATCGAGTACGAGGAGCGGATGGAGCGGCTCCAGGAGGTCACCTATCCCAAGCCCCTCGAAGAGCTGCTCTTCCACGCCTATGACGTGTACGCCAAGAGCCACCCGTGGGTGCGCGACCACCCGGTCTCCCCGAAGTCGATCATCCGCGACATGTACGAACGCGCGATGACCTTCACCGAGTTCACCTCCTACTACGAGCTCGCCCGCACCGAGGGCATCGTGCTGCGCTATCTGGCGAGCGCGTTCAAGGCGCTGGACCACACCATCCCCGACGACCTGAAGTCCGAGGACCTCCAGGACCTCATCGCCTGGCTGGGCGAGCTGGTCCGCCAGGTCGACTCCAGCCTGCTCGACGAGTGGGAGCAGCTGGCGAACCCGGAGGTGGAGACGGCGGAGCAGGCCCAGGAGAAGGCCGACCAGGTCAAGCCGGTCACCGCGAACTCCCGCGCCTTCCGCGTCCTCGTCCGCAACGCGATGTTCCGTCGGGTGGAGCTTGCCGCGCTGGACCACGTCAACGTGCTGGGCGAACTCGACGCCGAGTCCGGCTGGGACGCCGACGCCTGGGGCGATGCCATGGACGGGTACTGGGACGAGTACGACGACCTGGGCACCGGTCCCGACGCCCGCGGCCCCAAGCTCCTCCAGATCGAGGAGGACCCGGCGCACGGCCTGTGGCGCGTCCGCCAGACCTTCGCCGACCCCAACGGCGACCATGGCTGGGGCATCAGCGCCGAGGTCGACCTCGCGGCCTCCGACGAGGAGGGCCGCGCGGTCATCAGGGTCACTTCGGTCGGCGAGCTCGGCCAGCTCTGACAGTCCCCCGCAAACGACCGGTGCCACCGCGGCCGCCGGACCCGACAGTGGAGAACCTCTGATGACGAACCCCGCCGAGAGACTTGTCGATCTGCTCGACCTGGAGCAGATCGAGGTCAACATCTTCCGGGGCGCGAGCCCCCAGGAGTCACTCCAGCGCGTGTTCGGCGGGCAGGTCGCCGGACAGGCCCTGGTCGCCGCCGGCCGCACCACCGAGAGCAACCGGCCGGTCCACTCCCTGCACGCGTACTTCCTGCGCCCCGGTATCCCCGGCGTGCCGATCGTGTACCAGGTGGAGCGGGTGCGCGACGGGCGCTCCTTCACCACGCGCCGGGTCACCGCGGTCCAGCAGGGCAAGACCATCTTCAATCTGACCGCCTCCTTCCATCACCCCGAACAGGGCAGCATCGAGCACCAGCTGCCTCCCCGCCTCGACTTCCCGCACCCGGACACGCTCCCGAAGGTCGCGGACGAGATCCGCGAGCACCTGGGCGCGCTGCCGGAGGCGCTGGAGCGGATGGCCCGCCGCCAGCCCTTCGACATCCGGTACGTGGACCGGCTCCGCTGGACTCCCGAGGAGCTCAAGGACGCCGATCCCCGCAGCGCGGTGTGGATGCGCGCGGTCGGCCCGCTGGGCGACGACCCGCTCGTGCACACCTGCGCCCTCACCTACGCCAGTGACATGACCCTCCTCGATGCGGTGCGCATCCCCGAGGAACCCCTGTGGGGCATGCGCGGCTTCGACATGGCCTCGCTCGACCACGCCATGTGGTTCCACCGCCCGTTCCGGGCGGACGAGTGGTTCCTGTACGACCAGGAGTCCCCCATCGCGCACGGCGGCCGGGGTCTGGCCCGTGGCCGTATCTACGACCTGGAGGGCAGGCTGCTGGTCTCCGTCGTCCAGGAAGGCCTCTTCCGCCCGTATCCGGCGGACGCGGCCAAGCCGGCCGTGTCGCCGCAGTAGTTTCCGCCCTCCTTCCGCACCGTCCCCACCCCGAAGAGCTGAGCCCACCCATGCCCACCCCGGCCATCCCCTGCCCCTGCGGCCTGCCCGCCGCCTACCCGGAGTGCTGCGGCCGCTTCCACTCCGGTGAACGGCAGGCGCCCACCGCCGAGTTGTTGATGCGCTCCCGGTTCAGCGCCTTCGCGGTGGGCGACACCGCCTACCTGCTGCGCTCCTGGCACCCCTCCACCCGCCCCGACGGGCTCGACCTCGACCCCGGGCAGCGCTGGGAGCGGCTGGAGATCCTGGCCACCGAGCGCGGCGGAATGTTCGAGACGCAGGGGTCGGTGGAGTTCCGGGCGCACTACCGGGAGGGCCGGCACACCGGTTCACTGCACGAGCACAGCAGCTTCTCGCGCGAGGGCGGGGCCTGGGTCTACGTCGGCCCCCTGTCCCCCGTCGACTTCGACTGACCGCGGGACCCGGTCAGGGCGAAGTCCAGGCTGGTGCGGTACCAGTGGATCTCGTCGGCCGCGTCCGCACGCAACAGCCGGGCCGCCACGGCCGCGGCGGCCGGGACCTGAGGGTGCCCGTAGGGCGGGGGCGGGGCGAGGGCGCCGAGTACGATCCGCTCCGCCGGGTCGGGCACCGCCTCGCGCACCTCCGCCTCCGGGAGCACGGAGGCCAGTACGCCCGCCCGCTCCCAGGGGTCGGTGGCCCGTCTCAGCAGGAGCCCCACATGCCTCTCGCGCCACTTCCGCGGGCGCAGATCCGCCTTGGCCGCCATCAGCTCCCGGTCCGCCGGCGGGGCGCTCCCTCGCAGCATCCCCGGCTCCCGGGCCGCGAAGTCCCGTAGCTCCGCGGTCAGGTAGAGCCAGACCACGGCCCGGTAGCGGTTGATCCGGTACCCGACCGGGGTGAGGTGTCCGCAGCGCGCGAGCCGGGTGAACCGGCTGGGCCCGACCCCCATCACGCCGGCCGAGGCCTGCGCCCCGGCCGCCGTCTCCACTCGCCGGCGCAAGGCGTCGGGGCAGCCCCCCGCCGCGCGGACCCGGTCGAGCTCGCCCCGAGTGAAGCGCGCGGCCCCGCCCGGGGCCGGCGGCCCGGCCCGTACGATGCCCAGCTGGACGGCGCGCGCGAACTCGCTCCGGCTCAACCCCAGCGCCCCCGCGGCCTGTACGCCGCCCATCACCACATCCGCGTCCACGTCCGCGGCCGTCCCCGCGGCCACGGCGATCCGGTCGCGCGCCACGGTGTCCATCGATGTCATCACGGTCCTCCCCACGAGCAGTGATTACTCTGCGTGAAGACCGTAACTCGGCGCGACGACATCGCGCGAGGCCTGTGGATAACTCAGAAAAGGCCAGGTCGATCAGCCAGTCGATCAACCAGTCGATCAGCCGCCGGTGATCCGCCGCTCCGCGACGCCCAGGTGCTCCCCGACCCGGTTGACCAGCAGCGTCATCTCGTACGCGACCTGACCGATGTCGGCCTCGGCGGCGCTCAGCACGCACAGGCAACTGCCAGCGCCCGCCGCCATGACGAAGAGGACCCCCTCGTCGTACTCGACCATGGTCTGACGCACCTCACCGGCCCGAAAGTGCCGCCCCGACCCCTTCGCCAGGCTCTGCAGCCCGGCGGCGACGGCCGCCAGGTGCTCAGCATCCTCCCGGGCCAGCCCTGCGCTCGCGCCCGTCACCAGGCCGTCGTTGGAGAGCACCACCGCGTGCCGCACCTGCTGGACGCGCCGTGTCAGGTCGTCCAACAGCCAGTCCAGCTGCTTGTCCAGTGCCATTTCAAGCCCCTCCCCGTTGACGCGGCCGACACGGCCGCGCCCCACCCCGCGTAGTTGTGGCGCAAGCCTTCCCCACCAGCGGCTTTCCGGCAAGGAGGAGGGGGCCACGGCGAAGAAGATGACTCAAGAGGAATGGCGGGCATTCGTCTCCCATTCCACCCGTACCGGCAGGCCGGCCACCGTCCGCTAGGACGGAAGCCCGCACATCGCTCCGATCTGGTTCGTTCTCGACGGCGATTCCTTCGTCTTCAACACCGGCAGGAACACCGTCAAGGGGCGCAATCCGGCCCGGGACGGCCGCGTCACGCTCTGCGTGGACGACGACCGGCCGCCCTTCTCCTACGTCGTCCTGCAGGGCCGCGCCGAGAACGGGGGGCACGCCGACTGACCCCGACGGTCCGCCGCAGGCCCGTTCACACGGAATCGGCCTGCGGCTCGACCGAGTCCAGCAAGCGCGCGGTGTGCACCCGCCCGGCGTACTCGACCAGCCTGATCAGCACTTCCTTCCCCGAGTCCTTGTCCCTCGCGTCACACAGCACCACCGGTGTCCCCTGGTCCAGGTCCAGCGCCCGCGACACCTCGTGCGCCCCGTACCGCCTGGCGTCCGTGAAGCAGTTGACGGCGACCACGAAGGGGATGCGCCGGTGCTCGAAGTAGTCCACCGCCGGAAAGCAGTCCTCCAGCCGCCGCGTGTCGGCGAGCACCACCGCCCCCAGCGCACCCTGCGACAGCTCGTCCCACAGGAACCAGAACCGATCCTGCCCCGGTGTCCCGAACAGGTACAGCGACAGCCCGGAGCGGATCGTGATCCTGCCGAAGTCCATGGCCACGGTCGTCGTCGTCTTCTGGTCTACCCCTCCCGTGTCGTCGACCAGCTCCCCGGCCTCACTGAGCACCTCCTCGGTCCGCAGCGGCCGGATCTCGCTGACCGCGCCGACCAGGGTGGTCTTGCCGACCCCGAATCCGCCCGCCACGAGTATCTTCAGCGCGAGCGCGGCCAGTTCGCCGTCACCTTCGCCGTCCGCGCCCGGGTCCAGATCCAGATCCAGGTCCGGGTTGGACTTCGGGTCAGGGGCCCGGCCTGCGGATCCGTTGTCGTGCAGTCCCATCACAGCGCTCGCAATCCCTCGATGACTTCACGCAGAATCCGCTCGTCCGGCAGCTGCGCCGGCGGCACAGGCCGGCTGACCTTGACGTGCCCGGCCTCCAGCAGGTCCCCGAGCAGCACCCGCACCACGCCCACCGGCAGGTCCGCGTCCGCCGCGAGCTCCGCCACCGACTGGGTCTCGTCGCGGCAGAGCCCGAGCAGCGCACGGTGCTCCGGCCCGAGCAGCGCCTCGGCCGCCGCGTCCGTCCCGTCCGGGTCCATCACGACCAGCGCGATCAGGTCGAAGCGGACGCCGTGGGGCCCGGGCCTCGTACGCCCGCCGGTCATGGCGTACGGACGGACGAGCGGACCCGCGTCGGCGTCGTACCACTGGCCGTTCATATGCCGGACCGCCCTCAGCCGGCGGACGGCGGGCGCGCCGCGAACCGGGGCGGGGTGTACAGGTGCTCCCCCACCCGCTTCACCAGCCGGGCCATCTCGTACGCGATCAGCCCGATGTCGGCCGTGGCATCGCTGAGCACGGCCAGGCAGGAGCCGTCGCCCGCCGCCGCGACGAAGAGGAACCCCTCGTCCATCTCCACCATGGTCTGGCGCACGCCCCCAGCGCGGAAGTGCCGGCCCGCGCCCTTGGCCAGGCTGTGGAAACCGGAGGCGACCGCCGCCAGGTGCTCGGCGTCCTCCCTGCTCAGCGCGCTGGAGGCGCCGACCGCCAGGCCGTCGTTGGACAGGACGACGGCGTGCCGGACCTCGCGGACCCGGACCACCAAGTCGTCGAGCAGCCAGTCCAGTTCACCGGATCTGCGGACGCCTTCGAGGTCGATTCTCTGGTGTTCGATCATCGCCGTTCTCCTTCGTCTTCGCCTTCGCTGCGTACGTTCGGGGAGTTCTCCTGAGCGCCGCGCGCCCAGCCGGCCCGGTACGCCGCCATCCGCTCCCGCGCCTGTTCGGGACTGCGCCCCGGCGGGTCCTCCGCGAGCCGCGCGCCGGCCGGGGCCTTCGGGGCGGGGGCCTCGCGCAGCTGCGGGACGAGGCTGGCCTGGCGCACCCGGCGCGGGAGTTCGGTCACCGAAGCCGAAGCCGGTGCCGGGCCTGAGCCGGAGACCGCCGCCCCGGCCGGTACGGGTGCGACCGCGGGCGTACGGGTCACCGTGCCCCCGGGGCCGCGCGGCCGGAGCGACGCCACCGGGGCGGGGCGCGGTTCCTCCCGTACGGGGGCGCGCCCGGGGACCGGGATCCCGCGCGCGTCCTCCCGTACCGCCGAGACGCGCACGTCCTCCCGTACCAGGCTCATGGCCGGCTGCTGCTCCGGCTCCGCGGCCTCCCCGGCCTCCGCGGTGGCCGCGGCCGCCGGGTCCACGCCGACGGCACCGGCGCCGGCCGTGAGCGCGCCCTGGAGCAGGGAGTGCGGCAGGAGCACCACGGCGGTGGTGCCGCCGTACGGCGACGTACGCAGGTGCACCTTCACTCCGTGGCGGGCGGAGAGGCGGCTGACCACGAACAGCCCGAGGCGGTCGCTGTCGAAGAGGTCCAGCGCCTCGGACTGCTCGATGCGCCGGTTCGCCTCGCCCAGGGACTCGCGGCCCATGCCGAGGCCGCGGTCCTCGACCTCCAGGACGTAGCCGGCCCCGACGGGCTCGCCGCTGACCCGGACCTTGGTGTGGGGCGGGGAGAACTGGGTGGCGTTCTCGATGAGTTCGGCGAGCAGGTGGGTGAGGTCGGCGACCGCACCGCCGACCACGGCGGCCTCGGCGAGCTGGCGGACCTCGACGCGCGGGTAGTCCTCGATCTCCGAGACGGCGGCCCGTACGACATTGGTCAACGGGATCGGCATGCGCCAGGCGCGCCCCGGGGCGGCGCCCGACAGGATGATCAGACTTTCAGCGTGTCGCCGCATCCGGGTGGTGAGGTGGTCGAGGCGGAAGAGGTCCCCGAGTTCGCCCGGGTCGTCCGCCCGCCGCTCCATGGAGTCGAGCAGGGTGAGCTGCTTGTGCACCAGCACCTGGCTGCGCCGGGCGAGGTTCACGAAGACGCCGCTGACCCCGCCGGCGAGTTCCGCACGCTCGACGGCGGCGCTGAGGGCGGCCCGGTGGACGGTGGCCAAGGCCTCGCCGACCTGGGTGATCTCGTCCTCGGCGACCGGACCGGGCGGGGTCTCGGCGTCGACGTCGATGTCCTGGCCGGCCCGCAGCCTGTCCATGGCCTGCGGGAGTTTGCGGTGCGCGATCTCCAGGGCGGTGTTGCGCAGCGAGACCAGCTCCACGACCAGGGCCCGCCCGATCCGCACCGAGATGACGAGCGAGGCCGCTACGGCCGCGAGCCCGAGCAGCACGGCGGCTCCCGCCGGGCTGAGCGCGCCTTCGGCGAACGGCTCCGAGCGGTCCGCGGCCGCGGCGTGCGCGGCCGCCTCGATCTCCCGCATCGAGCCGGCGACCCCGCCGTACGCGGCCTCCCAGCCGGCGGGCGCGCCCTGGGCGTCCCGGCCGGTCCCAGCAGCCAGGGCCCGGTCCTCGGCCGCGGCGAGATCGGCGTAGGCGGCGGACTTGACGACGGCTTCCCAGGCGGCCTGCTGCGCACCGGGCAGGTCCCGGGCCGCGGTGTCGGTGAGCGCGCGGCGCGTCTCGATCGCCCCGGTCAGGCGGCGAAGCGTTTCGGCACTGCGCTGCCCCGGTACGGCGAGCAGCGCGTCCTCACGGGACAGTTGCTCCCCGGCCCGCCCGAACTCCAGCAGGACCCGGGCATCGGGGCCGAGTTCCGCGTCCCGGCCGCCGCCGGAGAGGGCGCTGGAGACGGCGAGGGCGGAGTCGATCACGCTGGTGTACGTGTCATAGGCGACGTCGGCGGTGACCCGGCGGTTCGCGATCTCCTTGCGGGCGGGGCCGAGCTCCTCCGCGGCGGCGACGAAGCCGCGCAGCCGGGTGACGAGGTCGGAGGTGTGGTCGCCGGTGTCGGCCACGGTGTTGCGGTCGCCGAGGCGCAGCGGCTGGACGGCGGTGTCCGTGCGGCGCGCCTGCTGCTCCAGGGCGGCGGCGGACTGGGCGACCGCCTGGTCGGTCGGGGCGCCGGGTGCACCGGAGGCGTCGGCCAGCAGCCGGACGGCGGCGCGCCGTTCGGCCTGGAGCTCGGCGACCGCGGCGGCGACGGGGGTGCGTATCTGCGCGTCGACCTGCTGGACGCGGTCGAGGCGGGCAATGTCCTGGGCGGTGCTGACGGTGGCGAAGGCCCAGAGGGCGAGCAGGGAGACCACCGGCACCATCAGCAGCGAGACGATCTTCGCGCGGACGGTGCCGGGACGCAGCCGCAGCCGGGGGCCGGCATCCGGCGCGGGGGCCGGGCCGCCGCCCGGGCGGATCGGCCCGTGGTCCGCCGGCTCCTCGGCGGGTGGTCCGGCGTGGGCCCGGCGGCCAGTCCCCTTACCGGGACCGCCCGCGTGCGCGGGCAGCCGCGGCGCCGCTGCTTCCGGTTTTGTGCGGGGTGTGCGCATGGGCTCCTCGTTCCGGGGCGGTACGGGCGTTGTGCGGGTGCGGGTGCGGGTGCGGGTGGGGGTGCGGATGGGCGTGGATCCGGAGGTGACCCGGCGGCCTCAGTGGGCCGGCGACGGGTGCTCCCCCAGGTGCTGTGCGGCGGAGGCTGAGGCGGACGCGGACGCGGCCCGCTCGTCGGCGGTCGGGGAGAGCGCCACGAAGGCGGAGGTGAGGAAGAGGTAGGAGCCGAGTCCGACGGCCAGGGGGAAGATGAACTGCATGGCCGTGGCGCCGGGCAGGGCCTCGTCCGACGGCGTGACGTGCACGGAGACGGCGAGCATTCCGGTGTAGTGCATGCTGCTGACGGCCGCGCCCATGACGAGCGAGGCCACGGCGACGGCCACCGGCGACTTGATGTTGAGGGCGGCCCACAGTGCCGCGGTGGCGGCGACGACGGCGATGGCCACCGAGAGCCCGACCGTCAGCGGGGCGTAGGAGATGCCGCCGTGCAGCCGCAGGGCGGCCATGCCGAGGTAGTGCATGCTGGCGACGCCGAGTCCCGTGGTGAGTCCGCCGAGGACGAGGGCGCGTCCGCGGTCCTTGCCGTATCCGACGGCGAAGACGCCTGCGCCGACGACGATCATGGCGACCAGGAGGCTGAGGATGGTCAACGGCACGTTGTAGTGGATCTCGGTGCCTGTGACGTGGAAGCCGAGCATGGCGACGAAGTGCATCGTCCAGATGCCGGTGCCGATGGCGGAGGCAGCGGTGATGAGCCAGTTGCGGCGGGAGGGTCCGGTCGCGGCGAGCGCGCGGACGGTGCAGCGCAGCCCGAGGGCAGCGCCTATCGATGCCATCACGTATGACAGCACGGGGGTAAGCCAGCCATAGGCGGCGTGGTCCAGGTGTCCCATGGCCACCGGACGCTAGTCCGGGTGAGGGTGCGAACAAGGGGCGCATTCCGAAAGCCGCTGGAACTGCTGGAATATGACAGAGATACGTTCATCTTCGATCACGCCGCGTGCCACCTTGCACACGCTGCGCAGGGCGCCCATGCCGCGCACGGCGCGTCGTGGGGGATTATGGGCGCATGAGCGAAGACCACACGCACGTACAGGAGTTCTTCGGGGCGCGCGCGGCCGGCTGGGACCGCAAGTTCCCCGGGGACGGGCCCGCCTTCGCGACCGCCGTGGCCGAGTTCGGGCTCCGGCCCGGTGACCGGGTGCTCGACGCGGGCTGCGGCACCGGCCGGGCGCTGATCCCGCTGCGGGCGGCGGTCGGCCCGTCGGGGACCGTGCTCGGCGCCGACCTCACCCCGCAGATGCTGACCGCCGCGCAGGAGGCCGGCCGGGCGGCGGAGGGGACGCTGCTGCTCGCGGACGCGGCCCGGCTGCCGCTGCGCGACGCGGTGCTGGACGCGGTGTTCGCGGCGGGGCTCATCGCCCACCTGCCCGATCCGGCGTCGAACCTGCGCGAGCTCGCCCGCGTCGTCCGCCCCGGCGGCCGGCTCGCACTGTTCCACCCGATCGGGCGAGCGGCCCTCGCCGCGCGCCACGGCCGCGAGCTGACCGCGGACGACATGCGGGCCGAGCACAACCTCGGCCCGCTGCTCGCCGGTTCGGGCTGGCGGCTTACCTCGTACGCCGACGAGGACACCCGCTTCCTGGCACTCGCGGTCCGAAGCACCTGAACGACCTGAGAGACCCGAAAGACCTGAGGGACCCGAAAGGCGTTTGTACGTCGGCCCCTTGCCCGGGGGTCCTCGGAGGCGATCCGGATCAGGTCGGAGGTTGAGCCTCCGCTCCGGCCGGTCGGCGCGGATGGGGCACGGGGCACCCGCCCGAGCCGGGCACCGGGAAAGTGCCGAGCTCGCCCACGTCGTAGCCATGGGGGTAGCCCTTGATCTCCGGGTTCTGGCGGGCGTAGTGCGGAGCCCTGCGCGGCGGCAGCAGGCGGACGGCGCGGCCGCGCAGCCGCAGGGCTCCCCGGACCAGCCGCTGGACGCCGGGGCGCGGGGCCTCGTAGCGGAAGGCGTGCAGCAGCGGCTCGTCGAGCAGGGCGAGGCTGCCGCGGCGCACGGCCGGTGCCAGCGGCGCCGGGTACCAGGAGGCCATCAGGTCGAGGGTGGCGTCGGCGACGGCGCGGCCGCCCGCGTCCCAGCCGAAGTGGGCCTCCTCGTAGGCGTCGAGGGTGGCCTCGAACTCCTCGTAGGAGCCCGGGATGTCCGTGATGCCCAGGTGTCGGCCGAGGGTGGCGTAGTAGTTCGCGGAAGCCCGTCGCTCGTGGCCGGTCAGCGGGCGCCAGCCGTAGGCGTCCAGCCAGCGCGCGGGAATCACCACGAAGGTGGACAGGACGTAGCGCATGTCCTCGTTGCCGATGTCGTAGCTGCGGTGCATCTGGTTGACGCGGCGGATGGCGGTGCGCGCGGTGTCGGACTCGAAGCCGTGCTCCACGATCGCGTCGAGGAGCAGGGCCGTGTCGTCGTAGCGCTTCTGCGAGCGGTCGGTGAACTCGGCGGTCTCGGCGAGCAGGCTGCCGATGCTGGGGACGGCGTAGGTCCGGAAGAGGGCTAGTTCCAGGGCGCGGGTGAAGTCCCATGGGAACTCGTAGGTGGCGGTGAGCCGGTAGATGGAGAGGAAGTCCTTGTCGGGGTCGAGACGGAGGATCTCCCTCAGCCGGTCGTAACGCTGCACCGGTGTCCCTTTCTGTGGCGGGCTCCCAACTCTACGTGCAGGTAGCAGGCTTGGAAATCGCTGCCCGCCAGCTCTCGACGTGCGGGTTACCGGCTGGTTAGGGTGCGCCGACGAGAGAGACCGGGAGGCCACGTGTCCGACGACGAGGACGGCGGGTCGCTGTACGTGCTGACCGCCGTGCTGCTGACCCCCGCGCAGTTCCCCAGCATCCTGGGTGATGACTTTCCGGAGGCGTGCTCGCTTCTGGGTGTGCCTGCGGCGCCGGACGGCTACGGGCTGGTGCTCGGGCAGGACGAGGAGGGCGCGCGCTGGACCGTCGTCGTGGACGACGTCTCGCTCGTGGCCATGGCGATCGCCTCGTGGGACTGCGGCATGGACTACGACCTGTCCCCCGACGAGCAGAGCATCGTGGTCTCCCTGGCGGGCTGGCCCCTGGAGCTGGCGGTGGCGACGGCGGGCATCCCCGAGCCGCACGATCCCGAGCAGGGCGCGGACGGCACCGGCCGGGTGCCGCTGGCGCCGCCCTCGGCGGAGTCCTGGGGTCCGGTGCAGCGGCGGATGGGCGCGGACCAGATCGCCCGGGAGTGGGCGGACTGGAGCGAACGCGCACCCGAGGACGGGGGTGCGGCGGCCGCCGCGCATCCGGGGCTGGCCCGGGCGCTCAAGGAGGCCTTCGCGTACACGCAGAGCCCCCCGCCGCCGGGGCGGGTGCGGTCCTCGTTCGCGGGCGAGGAGGCGCGCACGCTGCGCGTGGACGGGCCCGGCTGGTCGCTGGTGGCCCGCACCGCGGGCGCGGCCTTCGTGCTGCTGGACGAGGAGCCGGGCGAAGTGCTCCAGGTCCCCCAGGAGGGGGCCCCTGAACTGCCGGAACTGCCGGAACTGGCCGAGCTGCTGGCGGCGCTGGACCGGGTCGCGGTGCGGCCGGTCTGAAGATACGCGTACGCGCGGTGCGCACGCGGGAACACGAACGAGGGGGAAGCCGTGCTGATGGAACCGGTGGGCGTGGTCGTGGGTGGCCGCGCAGAGGCCGTGGACGACGACTGGGGTCGGGAGACCGCGGTGATCCGCCTGGACGGCGAGCGGTTCGGCCCGGAAGCGCTGTACGGGCTGGCCGACTTCTCGCACGTCGAGGTGGTCTACCACTTCGACCGGGTGCCGGTGGAGAAGATCGAGACGGGCGCCAGGCACCCCCGCGGCAACCAGGACTGGCCGCTGGTCGGCATCTTCGCCCAGCGCGGCAAGAACCGGCCGAACCGGCTGGGCGTCTCGCGCTGCCGGATCCTGAAGGTGGACGGTCTGGAGGTCCACGTGGAGGGTCTGGACGCGGTGGACGGCACGCCGGTGCTCGACCTCAAGCCGTACATGACCGAGTTCGGCCCCCGCGGCGAACTGCACCAGCCGCAGTGGTCCACGGAGCTGATGCGGGACTACTACTGACATCAGGACCACTGCCGAAGTCCGGTCTCCGCCACGCCCGGGGGGGGGGGGGGGGGGGGGGGAAGGGGGGGGGGGGGGGGGGGGGGGGGGGGGGGGGGGGGGGGGGTGCGTGGGGGGGGTGGGG
>NZ_JBVJUY010000003.1:0-3704 GCF_055604165.1 Streptomyces sp. NPDC037242 | reverse complement strand
TGTTCGCCGAGGCGGCTTGATCCCACCCCCCCCCCCCCCCCCCCCCCCCCCCCCCCCTCCCCCCCCCCCCCCGCCCCGCCCCCCCCCCCCCCCCCCCCCCCCCCCGGGCGTGGCGGAAGGGGCAGCCGTGGTCAGACGCGCTCGAGCGGGACGTGCGGCTCCGACGGGAGGGTCACCGTGATGGTGTCGCCCGGACGGATGGTGCCGCCCTGGCGGACCACGCCCATGATCCCGCCCTTGAGGACCAGCTGACCCTCGGCGTCGCGGTTGACCAGCTGCTTGAGCAGACCGCTCTGGAAGTTGTCGATCTGCAGGCACGGATTGCGCAGGCCGGTCACCTCGACCACCGCCTCGCCGCCGAGTTGCAGCAGGGTGCCGGTCGGCAGGCCGAGCAGGTCTATGCCCTGCGTGGTCACGTTCTCCCCGAGCTGGCCCGGCTCGACCTTGAAGCCGGCTTCGGCCACCTCGTCGAACAGCTCCCGGTGGATCAGGTGGACCTGGCGGAGATTCGGCTGCGTCGGGTCCTGGGCCACGCGGGAGCGGTGCTTGACGGTCACTCCCGAGTGCACGTCCCCTTCGACCCCGAGCCCGGCGAGCAGCGTGATGTGCTCCCGCGCGGGCTTCGTGAACGAGTACACGCCATTGCTGCTGACCGCAGTGACCTGCGCCGCCTGCGCGGTATCCATCCCGGTGTTCATGTATGCCCCCCCTGCCGCCGTCAGCGGCCGATGCGCTTCCTGGATATGCCCCGCACCTTACGGCGCTGCGAGGAGTCCAGCAGGAGGTATGCAGCCGTCGGGACACCGATCAGCACCAACAGGCCGGCCCAGAACCCGACCGACCAGAACAACACGATGGCTGCCACGACTCCGGCAACCGCGACCTTTCCGCTCGTGGACATCTGCGGACACCTCCTCCTGCGTCGGCCACTACCCCCATCAACGCACGGTTTTGGCCGCGCGTTCCCGGTCGCGTGAACGCTCCGTGAAGTGACCCGGGTCACGGCCCGCCTCCGACGCCCGGGGGGTCCGAGCGAGGTACTCTCGTCCGCCCCGTGTCCAGTAGTCAAATTTGAGGAACGCGTGCTCCCTGAGATCTCCGGCCTCATCCACTGCTCCGCCGCTTTCCTGCCCGCCGACCCGGCCCGCTGCGGCCGGATCGCCTTCTGGCAGCCCGACGGAGCCGCCGCCCCTCCGGCTGCGGTCGGCGGCACCGGCAGCGGCTCCGGTAACAGCGGCCGCATCGGCATCGGCGTCGGTTCCGGTTCGGGATTCGGTGCCGGTTTCGGTTCCGGTTCCGGTTCCGGCGTCGGTGCTGGTGCCGCCTTCGGTTCCGCCGAGGAAATCACCGTGGTCAGTCCCGATCTGCGGCGCACCGCCGTGACCGCCCTCGTCATGCCCGTCGCGGCTGCGCTGCCGCTGCTCACCCGCGCCCGGGCGGCCGCCGCCTCCGGCATCGCTCCCGACGCCGTGTCCCCGACCGTCTTCTGGGGCGCCGCCGCGCTGCTCGCCCTGCGGCTCGCCGCGCGCGGGCTGCTGCTGCCCGGGCTGAGTCCCGCCGGGTACGACGCCTGGCGGCTCGGCCCGCTCGAAGCCGCCGACCTGGAGGAAGTGCGGGAGCTGGCGGCCGCCATGCCGCCCTCCGCGCACTGCGTTCCCCTCGACGCGGCGGGCCCGCCCCGGCTGCCGACGCCGGAGCCGCTGCTGCGCGCCTTCCTCGACGCCGTCGCGGACACCCTGCCCCGCTCCCCCGCCGCGCCGACCGCCGCCGGCGGGACCGCCTACGCCGCCGTGGCGCCCCTGCACCGCCCCGAGCTGCGCGGCTGGGCCGCCGAGATCGCCGCCGGGCACGACGCGGGCGTTCGCATCTCGCTCCGGATCGAGCTGGACCGGCCCATCGAGGCCGATTCCGATTCTGACTTCGCTTCCGGCCCCGCGTCCGGCCCGGCCTTCCGCGCGGTCCTGCAGATGCACAGCCTGGCCGACGCCGCTCTGGTCGCCGATGCCGCCGACGTCTGGGCCGGCTCCGGCGCCGCCGCGGCCGGCTTCCCGCCGCGTGCCCGGATGGACGCCCTGCGCGCCCTTCGCCGCGCCGCCCGGCTGTGGCCCCCGCTCGATCCGCTGCTCGGCGCCGCCGTCCCCGACGCCGTCGACCTCGCCGACGAGGAGGTCGCGGAGCTGCTCGGGAACGCCGGCCGGGCGCTGGCCGCCGACGGGGTGCAGGTGCACTGGCCGCGCGGACTCGCCCGTACGCTCACCGCCCGGGCGGTCGTCGGCGGCACCGCCACGGCCCCCGCCTCCGATCTCCCCGGCCTGCTCTCGCCCGGGGCCCTGCACTCCTTCGCCTGGCGCTACGCCCTGGGCGGCCAGGGCGACCTGACCGCCGCCGAACTCGACCGGCTCGCCGACGCCAGCCGCCCCCTGGTCCGACTGCGGGACCAGTGGGTCCTGATCGACCCGGCCGAGGCCCGGCGGGCCCGCGCCCGCCGGGACCGCGAAGTGTCGGCCGCCGACGCCCTGGCCGCCGTACTGACCGGCTCCGCGGAGATCGACGGCGCGCGTATCGACGTACAGGCGACGGGTCCACTGGAGCGGCTGCGCGCCCTGCTCACCGCCGATCCCGAGGCTCCCGGCACACCCGGGCCCGGGGCGCCCGCGGCCCTGCGCGCCAACCTGCGCGACTACCAGCTCCGCGGTCTGGGCTGGCTCACGCGGATGACGGAACTCGGCCTCGGCGCCTGCCTCGCCGACGACATGGGCCTCGGCAAGACCATCACCCTCATCGCCCTCCACCTGCACCGTGCCCAGGACCCCGCCACCGCCGGCCCCACGCTCGTCGTGTGCCCGGCGTCCCTGCTGGGGAACTGGCAGCGGGAGATCGAGCGGTTCGCGCCCGGCACGCCCGTACGCCGCTTCCACGGCGCGGGCCGCACCCTCGACGGCCTCACCGACGGCTTCGTGCTCACCACGTACGGCACGATGCGCCTGGACGCGCCCCGCCTCGCCGCGACTTCCTGGGGCATGGTCGTCGCGGACGAGGCCCAGCACGTCAAGAATCCGCGCTCCTCCACCGCCAAGGCCCTGCGCACCATCCCCGCCGCGGCCCGGGTGGCCCTCACCGGCACCCCGGTGGAGAACAACCTCTCCGAACTGTGGGCCGTCCTCGACTGGACCACGCCCGGCCTGCTGGGCCGGCTCGCGACCTTCCGTACCCGGTACGCAGAGCCGGTCGAGAGCGGCCGGGACCCTCGGGCGGCGGCCCGGCTGTCCGCGCTGGTACGGCCGTTCCTGCTGCGGCGCAAGAAGTCCGACCCGGGCATCGCGCCCGAGCTGCCGCCCAAGACCGAGACCGACCACACCGTGGTGCTCAGCCACGAACAGGCGGGCCTGTACGAGGCGGTGGTGCGCGAGACGCTCGCCGCGATCTACGAGGCGGACGGGATGGAGCGGCGCGGACTGGTGGTCAAGCTGCTCACCTCGCTCAAGCAGATCTGCAACCACCCGGCGCAGTATGCGAAGGAGCACGGCCAGAAGGAGCACGGCCTCAAGGAGCACGGGCCGAAGGGCCCGAGCGCCGCCCGCTCCGGGAAGCTGGAACTCCTCGACGAGCTGCTCGACACGATCCTGGCCGAGGGCGGTTCGGTGCTGGTCTTCACCCAGTACGTGACGATGGCCCGGATCCTGGAGAAGCACCTCACCGCGCGC